>CAZEZJ010000100.1:2427-6135 GCA_964516695.1 uncultured Blastocatellaceae bacterium | reverse complement strand
CTTCATCTGTTATCGGCGGCGCGATGGGTTCTACGACTTGTTGTGCCATACTTTTTGCGACCTCCCGGATGCCAGCGCCGTTAGCTTCCCGCGCACGGACGCATTTTGCTACACTGCTCATCAGCTAAACCGGCAAGCCGGAACTCTTCCGGCCTTCTTTTTGGATAGGCGGATAATGCGCCGCACGCGGGCGCGAAGTCCTTAAACGCGCTGAAACTTTCTGAAATCTTCTGAAAAGCATTGAAAAGCGGCGATGAGCAGCCAACCCGAGCAACATTTTTACGAGTTCGGCCCGTTTCGCGTTGACACGATGAAGCGCCTGCTGCTGCGCGCAGGCCAGCCCGTGCCGCTCACCGCCAAAGCCTTCGACACGCTCCTCACCTTCGTCCAACACAGCGGTCAAGACCTAGACAAAGATGAACTGATGCGCACCGTCTGGCCCGACACCATCGTCGAGGAAAACAACCTCACGCAGCATGTCTCTGTGCTGCGCAAAGCGCTCGGTGAAAACAAAAGCGAGCACCGCTACATCGTCACCATTCCGGGGCGCGGCTATCGCTTCGTCGCCACCGTGAAGGAAGTTTGCGACGCACCAGCGGAACTAACCGGACGCGAAGATGCGGAATTGATGAGTCGCACGGAGGTTGAGGCGCAGGCACACACCGGTGCTGTTGTAATCAACACACTGCCGGAATCGTCAAACGGCGCAGCCGCAACAGCAGCCAGCGCCGGTGAACTATCAACGCCAAACTCGAACGGCGCAGCAGCGGCGTCTTCTTCAGTCATCACACCATCGCCCTCTTCTTTCGCCGCGTCGCCCGCCGCCCGCCTCAACGCGTCTCTTCTTAAGAGGGCAGCCCTCATTGGCTTGCTGGTCGGAATCCTGGGCGCAGGTCTTTACTGGTGGCTGGCAAGCCGTTCGCGGCCCGCGGCGGAAGTGGCCGCGCCGCCCGGCTCAATCGCCGTGCTGCCGTTTAAGCCGCTCGGCATGACGGCCAGTGACGATTATCTAGGTCTCGGCATGGCCGACGCTCTCATCACCAAGCTCAGCAACATACGCCAGATAACTGTGCGCCCCACGAGCGCCGTGCTCAAGTTTGCGGGCGAAGGCAAGACGGACCCTGTGGCGGCGGGGCGCGAGTTGAATGTGGATTCCGTTTTGGAGGGAAGCATTCAACGCGCGGGCGACCGCGTGCGTGTGACGGTGCAACTCGTCAGCGTTCGCGAAAGCCGCCCGCTCTGGGCACACAGCTTCGACGAACAACTGACAGACATCTTTACCGTTCAGGATTCCATCTCCGCGCAGGTCGCGCAGGCGTTGACCTTGAAGTTGACGGGCGAAGAACAAAGGCTTCTGGCGAAGCGCGACACGCGTAATGTCGAGGCATATCAAGCCTACTTGCGCGGGCGCTACTTTTGGAACAAGCGCAACGAGGAGAGCCTTAACAAGAGCATCGTTTATTTTAACGAAGCGATTGACAGAGACCCGGCCTACGCTCTGGCCTACGCTGGCCTGGCCGACGCGCACAGCGTCATCGGCTTCTACCAATTCGGCAAATTGCCGCCGCAGGAGAGTTTTCAAAAGGCCAAAGCGGCGGCGCTCAAGGCCCTCGAATTTGATGACAGCCTAGCCGAAGCACATGCTTCACTCGCACTCGCCGTCGGCGACGTAGACCAAGACGATGCGGCAGCCGAGCGCGAGTTTAAGCGCGCCATCGAACTCAACCCAAACTACGCGACCGCTCATCATTGGTACTCTGATTTTCTTGCCCTCACGGGCAGACACACGGAAGCCATGAATGAGATTAAGCGCGCTTTAGAGCTTGACCCGCTCTCGCTCGTCATCAACGCCACGCTCGGGGAACGCCTCTATCAAGCGCGCCAGTATGATGAGGCCATCGCTCACCTACGCAAGACGCTCGAAATGGACCCAAACTTCGGCCCGGCACATTACCTGCTCGGCCTCGCCCTCGAACAAAAGAGACTCTACGAAGAAGCCATCGCGGAGCTATCAAAAGCGCGCACGCTCTCCGGCAATAACCCTTGGATGGTCTCAGCCCTCGGACACACGCTGGCGCTTTCGGGCAGAAAAGCGGACGCGCAAAAAATCCTCGGAGAATTAAGAGAGCTATCAAAGGCGCGCCACGTCACGCCCTACGATTTCGCCGTCGTCTATCAGGGCCTCGGCCAATCTGAACAGGCCGTCGAATGGCTGCAAAAACTGCCGAAGGATAAAATCCGCCGCGCCCTCAAAGATGACCCGCGCATGGACGCCCTTCAACAAGACACTCGCCTCCAAAAACTCTATCAATCTTAAAGACAATCCAAAGCCTAAAGCCCAAAGTCTAATGTCAAGATTAATGGTCTTGACATTAGACTTTGGGCTTTGAACTTTGGGCTGTGGGCTGGTTTACGGGTTAGCGCAGTCGGCGTTGGAGCGCGTGATGACGGAGCCGAAGCGTTGTTGATATTCGGTTGAAGTCAGAAACGCGCAGACCATGGCGCGATAGTTGTTGACGGCGCGGTTGTTGACCACGTCGAGCCAGAAGGCTTCGCCGCCCGGGTCCGGGTCGCGCCTCAGATAACCGAAGTACTGCATTCTGACGAACGCCGGATTGTATTCCCTCGTTCTAAACTCCGCTATCTCGATAACGTCTCTCAAAACCTGCGCGCGTGTCTTGCCGCTCGCGTTCATCGCGTCAATCTGCTGCTGGCGCTCTGTCGCGTAAGGCACAAGACCCGCCGTGTCAAACAGCTTGTTGACGAATTGCTCGGGCGTCATCGAAGCGGGATAAGCGACGCTCGTTATGAAGGCCGGGCGCGTAACCCAATCGTTGACGAGCGCCTGCTTGTTGGCTTCAAGGTCTGGGCCATCAACGACGCGGCTGCGGTCTGCGACGAATTCAGCGAAACTCGGTTGGCGACCAAAGGAAGCTTTGTAGAGACGATAAACGAAGTAGCCCGTTTGCTGGAATTCGTTTTCGACGAAGAAGGCGGCGGAGACGCCGTTGCGTCGCTGGCCGATGCAGAGCGCCGTGCCGCACAGTTCAATTTCGTTTGTCCAGTAATCCAGCCCGCCGTCGTCCGGCTCGCGATTGAGGAAATCAACGTAGTGCTGCCAGACAAAGAGGCGCGAGGAATCAATCGCGTTAACGCGCGACACTTCATCACCATCGAGCGTGTTGTCGCCATCGCGGTCAACGCCAAACTGGCGACCCGTGCCGACGGGGACGCCCGTAAATGTCAGTTCAGCGCCCACGGTTATCAACTGCAAGAGCGCCTGCGATGAAAGGGGCGCATCCGCCTGTCTATCGGGTTGAAACGTTCCGCCGCCGGCATACACGAAGCCGCGCGCCGCGCCGTTCAATTTTCCTCTCACGACCAAATCGCAATTGCGCGCGTTCGCCTGCGCGATGAGCAGGTTGACGCGCTCAATCAACGCGGCGGAAGTTTTGTTATCGTTGTTGGCTGTGGCCTGCAAACCGACGGCGGGTGCGAGGCCCGTATCGAAGGCCAGCATGAATTGCTCTACGTCGCGGCGGTCAGTGTCGTTTTGAAAAGTGAAGACGGGCGCGCGCAGGAAATTGAGCAGCGTGTCAAACGAGCCGTCGTGCGCAAAGCCGTATCCGGCGTCTTGCTCGCCAAAGGCTCTACGCATCCCTGTCTTCTGATAGAGGCCGCGCAGTTGCGGCACTTTGAAATCCTGCG
>CAZEZJ010000100.1:0-2417 GCA_964516695.1 uncultured Blastocatellaceae bacterium | reverse complement strand
GATTAGTTCCTGCGCCGGTGCCGGGAAACGTCGTGTGACACTGGTTACAGGTCAGAATATTTCCGTCGAGCCTGGCGTTATTGAAAAGCTGTGCGCCGCGCGCGGCGTTTGGGCCAACGGGCGGGCTGGGCAGCGTGCGGTCTAAATTCTGCAAAGGGTTGGGCGGATAAGCGAGCGTGCGCACGAAGGCATCGAAGGCCGCCATCTCTGCGAACGTCAATTGACGCGGGCCGCCGAGCAGGCTCGTGAAGGCCGGGTTGAAGGCTGCTAGATTAGCTCTATCGCCGCGCCAGTGGAGCGGCTCCGTGGCGCTGAGGCCGCGCAAGGATTGCGTCGTCATCGGCCCCTTCATCGGATGAAAATTGGAGGAACGCTGAAGGATGGGCGATGGAAACGGGCTTGTGACCAGTTGCATCTGCCCCTGCGGGTCGCCCAAATCCCAGGCCAATCCATCTCTGTGCCCGTTGAAGTGGCAACTGGCGCATGACAAATCGCCGTGCGCCGAAAACTGCCCGTCGTAGAGAAAACGACGACCCTCACGCACGCTCGGCGGCTCAGGGTTGAAGCCGACCGCGACTTGGCCCACCTCCGTTTTCGTATTGAGGTCAACGATGCTCATGGTCTGGTCAAAACGATTGAGCACGTAGAGCAGCTTGCGTCGCGGGTTGAGCGCCAGTCCGGTCGGCCCTTGCCCGACGTTGATTCTCATCTGCACTGCGCCGCTCGCATCCAGCACGCCCACTTTGGCCGAGCCTGTGGCCGCAACATAAAGTGCGCCGTCGTCCGCGCGCACGATGTCTGCGGGCGACGAGAGACTAAGCGCTCGCTCGGCGTCCGAGCCTGACGGCACGGCGTAGTTGATGTGAGAATTGAGGTCGGTCTGGTTGGCGATTGCCGCATTGCCGCCAGCCAGGTTGATAATCGCCACGCGCGTGCTCAGGAAACGTCCGTTCAAATTCGGCTCAAAGCGCAGTTCGTTGCGCGCTTCCAAATTGACGACGTAGAGCTTGCCCGTGTGGGAATCGAGCACGCTGTTGCCGATGTGTGTTCCGACACCGCGCACTTGCGCGCTCACAACGGGAGCAGGCCCGCGCGCATCCAGCACAACGACATCGTTATCGGCCAGCGTGTAGGGAATAAACTGGTTCCAGCGTGTATCGCCTCTTTCGTCCGCCCAGCCAGCGCCGTTCCACCTGACAATCAAGCCGACGTTCGGCGCGGCGGGCAGATTAAAGGCTCGCGCCGGAACGGGCGGCGGGCTGCCGCCACCGGCAGCGACTTGAGCGGCGGGCACAATCGTCGTCCCGTTGCCGGATTCAAAAACCGAGACGAAGACCTGCGCGCCCGCGCCGTCTCGCGCCAGCGAGCGCGGCTGCTTGCCGCGAATGTTGATAATCTGCGGCGCGCCGGCTGGCGCTGAAGGGTCGTAGACTTTAATCTGGCTGAGTCCTGAGACACAGACGAAAGCCAGCTCGCGCTGTTGTCCGGCGAAGACAACGTCTGTCGGCTCGTCGCCCACGTCGAAGGTGCGCGTGACGTTGAAGGTCTTGAGGTCTACGACGCTCACAGAATCCGACAGCCAGTTTGTCACCCACGCCTCGCGGTCGTTGCGCGCGCGCACGCTGACCGGCTCCAACCCGACCGGAATCTCCGCCATCAGCGTCAAGCCTTTGCCGGTCAAATGAAAGACTGAGAGCGTGGAGTTTGGCGAATTGACGGCGAGCAGGCGCGTGCCGTCGGGCGTGACGGCGAGCGGATGCACCTGCGGGCTTTCAAAATTCTTATAGGCGGGCGACAACACTTGCGCCTTCGTCGTCTGAATCTCGTGGCGGCCTAAGAGCCAAAACGCGCAGGCGACGAGGACGGCGGCGAGGGCCAGACGCTTAACGAAAGCCGCGAAGGGGGAACGTATCTTTGACATAACGATGAGGCAGCTTGATTCTTGGAACCTTTGTTGAACTGGGAGACACGAGAGAATTTTGCTTGGACGACCTGCATGGAAGCGGGCAGGGGAAGATTATGGCGGGCGACTCATAAATGTCAAACACAAACGGGCGCAAAAGCCACAGCCGGTACGCCAGCGGAAACACCGCGAGCAATCAAGCTTTTCAGCAGTTGTCTTTGCTTTGGCGCTCATCGTTTCGCCTTCATCAACTGCTCCATGCCTCTATTGGATAAATTGAAGTTTGCATTTTCTCTGTCGCCGCGCCCCTTCGATTCTTGACTTTCCGCCGTGGTGTTATAGAGTGATGAGCTTACAAGCTCAAACCATACGAGACCGCTCTCAGGGGAGAAACATGAAGGCATCACTATCGCCGGAACTAACCGGAAAGATAACCGCTCAACTACGCCAGGCCAACACGGCCTTTGCAGAAAAATATCCCGGCGAGACCGGACGCCGCCAGCCCGTGCACACC
>CAZEZJ010000099.1:0-14204 GCA_964516695.1 uncultured Blastocatellaceae bacterium | reverse complement strand
GTCAATGTAGAGATTACTGTTCAAAATCTTCCCGTGCAGCGGTTCTTTGCGGGCGAAGACGACGCCGGGTTGATTATTGTTGATGTCGCTGGTCAGCGTGTAGTTGACGACTGTAAACGTGTCCAAATTGACTGTGAACTGCACAAACTTTCCGCTCACACGTGCTGTCAGGCCGCTGCCGACCGCCACACTAACGTCGCGGACGCTCGTGAAGGCTCTGCCGTCCGATATGGTGACGGTGAAAGCTCCGCTGCAATCTTTACCGGCGTAGGCAGTCGCCGGAGATAAAGAAACAATGGCGAGCAGCAGCAGCGCCATCATCAAAAATCGTGGTTGCGAAATAAACTTAATCTTTTCCATGTTCTTTCTTTTCGCTGGTAAATCTTCCCCCTAACGGGGAAGCGCGTTGATGCCACGCGGGGTTTGCGCGTCGGTGCGCGCCGTCGGCTCGAAACTACTCTTCGCGTCAGGCCGCACTCGGCCCGACAGTTCGCCGTCGAGTTTGAAAAATACATGGAGCGGTGGAAAATTTTGAGAGGGAAAGAAGCGTAGGGAAAAGCGGAAGGGATTAAAGGGCGGCGTCTAACCTGCGATGGGATTTTTCAGGCCGCGCGTCTCAAGGACTATGGCAAAAGAGCCACCGAGGAGGCTCTCCCCCGCTGCGCATAGCCCTGAGGCGCGACCATTGCTACAGTTCGAGCAGGCGGCTTAAAAATACACGAGCACCTAAAATTTTTTTGAAGCGGGGCAAAGACTCTTGCGTTACGTTCCATTCGCCGCCACAACACCCACACCATTTGGCGCAAAAGGCTGGCCTATGCGAGAATCCATCTCACGCGCCCGTAGCTCAGCGGATAGAGCACCTGCCTCCGGAGCAGGGGGCCGCAAGTTCGAGTCTTGCCGGGCGCAATGTCCTCTTAAATCTTCAATCTGTTTTTCCCCTGTGTAATCTTCGGCTCCACTCCCCTGGGCCAGACGCTTGACACCGCTTTCGATAGCCAGCATAAATCATTCGGAGCCGCTTAAAATATTTAACCGACTGCTCGTTAATTACAGTTCGTGATGATTCGCATTCTAACTTGAGAAGGGAGAGCGCGGGCCGCCAGCCTTGCGCTCAAGCGATAGCTAATGATTATCGTTAATCGCCAGCACGCCGCCGTTATCAATACTCCGCACGGCTCGGAGATTCGCCCGCTGATTGACCGTACCACCACGACGATTGAGCGATGCAGCCTCGCTGAAGAGGTGTTGCCCGCCGGAAAGAGCGTCGGACGCCATCATCATCTGGAAACCGAAGAGGTCTATTACATACTGCAAGGCGCAGGACGAATGACCGTCGGGAGCGAAACTAACGAAGTGGCTGCCGGAGACGCAATCTTTATCCCGCGCGGCGCGGCGCACACGCTTGAGAATACAGGGCAGACTCCGATGACGATTCTTCTCGTCTGCGGCCCAGCTTACACTTATGAAGACCATCACGCAGGCGAACCCCATCGCCAATCTTAAATCGTGAAATGAGAAAGCGGGTCGTCAAATCAACAGCGGCTCGCCTGTTCAAGGTTAGAGATTCACGGTTTTTCACTTTCGGCCAGGCTATTCAAAGGGAGAGAAATCGGCGTGCGTGGCCTTTATCTTCTGCGGCCAGACTTTGAGGCGTGTGAAGCGGTCGAGCGTTGTGAGCAGCTCCGGCACGCTTTGGTATCTCTCGCGTGGGTTGCGCGCCAGGCAGCGCTTGATGATGGCTCCTAGGTGGCGCGGGGCAAGAAGCCCTGCCTTGCGCAGCGTGAGCGGCGCTTCCGTGAGTTGGGGATAACGCCTTTCAAGTGGAAAACGGCGGTCGTGGCGGTCTTCGCCGCTGCGGAATGGTCGCTGGCCTGTGATGAGTTCAAACAAGAGCAGCCCCAGCCCATAGACATCCGTGGCGGGAGATAGCTCCTCGCGCATAATCTGCTCCGGCGCTAAATACTGCGGCGTGCCCGAGCGATCCGGCGGGCGACGCGAGCCTTGCCATTTCCAGACGACGCCGAAGTCAAGCAAGACGGGACGCCCCTCGCGCAGGATGATGTTCGATGGTTTCAGGTCGCGATGGATAAAGCCGCGCGCATGAGCGTAGGCGAGAGCGCCCCCGACGTGCTGAATGATGCGGACAGCGTGGTCTATCTTCAGAGCGCCCTCCCGCAAGACAACGTCCTTCAAGGTTTCCTTTCCGACGTGCTCAAACAACAAGTAGGGCAGACGCGTTAGCATCTGCTGCGAGATGAGGCGCACGATGCCGGGATGATTGAACGAAGCGAGCGCTGCGCCTTCAGCGCGCAACAGCGCGCGCCACTTGGCATCATGCTCATCTGCCGGACGCAGGCGCTTGCAGACGAGCGGCGTGCGCAACGCGTGATGCCAGACCGCATAGAGGTCCGCGTTCATGCCGTGGGAAATCAGGTAGGCGATGGTGAAGTCGTCGATGCGCGTTCCGGGTTGAGGTTCGAGGAGCGGCGCGCGGCCTGAAGCGGGAGCGTTCATTGTATGTAGGAAGATACAAGAAGAACGCGAGCCGGTCTATCAAAAGAACGGCTCGCGTTCATCCATTAACGTATGTTCTGTGCTGGCCTGTGTAGGGTCTTGGCCGCTTAGATTTGAGAGGTGCCGCCGCTGCCACCCTGGCCGCCGCCCTCTGAGCCACCGCTGCCGCCCTGCCCTAAGCCTTGACCGGCGACGCCTTCCTCTGTGCCCTTCTCGCCGGGGCGCGGCGGATGCCCATCACCCGTAGTCGAATACGGGTCTTGACCTTTCGATTCATTTTGCGGAAAGCCGCCCTGATTTTGTTCGTCTGCCATCGTTGTCGTCTCCTTATGTTTAGGTAACAGAAAGCAGAATATTACAGGGCAAGGCTAAGGATTTCTTGTCGGCGAGGTCAAGTGTTGGTTACAACTTTGGTGTGCGGCGCTGTCGTTATCAAAGCGCAATCAAAAAATTAGCCGCTTAGCGTTTCAGACCGAGTTGAGAATCTTCTAACGCGCAAGGTTGTGAAGCATCTCAATGATGAAGTAGGAGATGGCGGCGATTGATGCGGCGACGGGAATCGTCAGCACCCAGGCCCAGACGATGCGTCCGGCCACGCCCCACTTGACGGCTGAGAGCCTGCGCGTCGCGCCGACGCCGACGATGGCTCCCGTGATGGTGTGAGTAGTGGAAACGGGAATGCCCGCCAGTGTGGCTCCGAAGAGGGTCAGCGCGCCGCCGGTCTCCGCGCAGAAGCCGCCGACGGGTTTGAGCTTAGTGATTTTTGACCCCATCGTATGCACGATGCGCCAGCCGCCGGAAAGCGTGCCGAGGCCAATCGCCGCGTGTGCCGTCAGCACCACCCACAAAGGAATTTCGGGCAGCTTGCCGTCCGGCCCGGCGGCCAGCATCCCGCTCGAAACGAGCACGATGGTGATGATGCCCATCGTTTTCTGCGCATCATTGCCGCCGTGGCCGAGCGAATAGGCGGCGGCGGAAACCAACTGGCCGCGCCGGAACGTCTTATCCACACGGTTTGGCGACCAGCGACGGAAAATCCAGTAGACCGCGACCATCATCAGAAAGCCGAGCGTCATGCCGATGAGCGGCGAGGCAACGATGAAGGTGATGGTCTTAATCCAGCCCTCGGGTTTGAGCAGCCCGCTGAAGCCTTTGTAGGCGGCGATGGCCGCGCCCGCGTAGCCGCCGACAAGAGCGTGCGAGCTTGATGTCGGCAGGCCCAAGTACCAAGTGATTAAATTCCAAATGATGGCGCCGAGCAGCCCAGCCAGCAGGACGTAGAGGCGCATGTCGGGCTGCACCAGATTGATGTTGACCATGTCGCCGCCGATGGTCTTGGCGACGCGCGTGCCAAGGACGGCGAAGGCAATGAAATTGAAGAAGGCCGCCCAGATGACGGCCATGCCCGGCGACAAGACGCGTGTTGAAACAACCGTCGCAATCGAATTGGCGGCGTCGTGAAAACCGTTAATGTAGTCGAAGACGAGAGCGACGACGATAATCCCAATGACGAAGGCCAGAGTAGTGTTCATAACAGCGTTCAGAGGTCGGTTTAAAGCTAAGTAGCTCGAACTGAAAACTGCTTCTCACGTGTGCTTGATGATGACGCTCTCGATAATGTTGGCGACGTTTTCACAGCGGTCAACGGCGGCTTCGAGTTTCTCGTAGATGTCTTTCCACTTAATGACGGTCAGGGCGTCGGTCGTATTGTGGAACAGCTCCGCGACGGCCGTGTGGTATGTCTCGTCGCCTTCGTTTTCCAAGCGGTGCAGCTCGACCAAGCGCGGCGTAATGCCGCTGGGCCGCTCTAGTGTTTTGATGACCTCGTGCAATTCAACGGCCATGCGTTGAATGACATCGGCAAAGTGAATCGCGTGAGCCGTGCTCTCATGCACGTTGTACATCACCATCGTTCGCGCCGCGTCGTCAATGAGGTCAACGATGTCGTCGAGCGCGCCCGACAGCAGGTAGATGTCTTCGCGGTCAAAGGGTGTGATGAAGGATTTATTGAGGCGCGTCGAGACGGTGTGGGTCAACTCGTCGCATTCGTGCTCAATCTCTTTAATGCGGCTGACGTAAGACGTGTAATCGCCTTTCTTATCAGCCAGCATTTCGACGAGCGCGCCCGCAGCATCGTAGATGTAGGAAGTCATCTGCGCGAACAAGGAAAAATACTGCTCTTCCTTCGGCAGAAAATTGAAGAGGCCCATGATTGGTTTATTTGGCTCCCCAAGAGTGGAATAAGAGAGTAGGCAATATAAGCGAACGCGGTGGGCCTTGTCTATACGAAAACTGAAGCGCATCTGAACAACCCACTGAACAACCCACAGGCGGAAAGAAAAGAAGGGGACTGATGACGGAGGTTAACTATCCGCCTTCAGTCCCCTGTAGTTGTCAGCTAACAGCGATTAGCTTTCAGCAGGGCTGGTTGGCTAATCGTTGTCGAGAATGGTGACGACAAACGTGCTGGGTGAGCCGAGGGTGAAGGCACCCGTCGGGCTACTGAGCACAATACTGAAAGTCTCTGTCGGCTCGGGGGCCGCGTTGTTCACAATCGAGACGACAATGTCTTTCGACGTTTCGCCCGGATTGAAGGTCAGCGTACCGGAAGTCGCCACGTAGTCATTATTAAGACCGGCAGAGGCCGTGCCGTTTTGTGTGGTGTAGTTGACGGCGGCGGTGCCGGAAGTGTCTCCGGTACGCGTGACTGTCACGGTCACGGTGAAGTCTGTGCCCTCGGTCACGGTCGCCCCCGTACTGTTGAATTGGAACGTGCCCGCCGCGGCGATGGCGATGCCGAGGATGGCTTCCGTTCCGCCAATCTGCCCGATTAAAGTGGCTTGGCCGGTTGAGAGGTTAATCGAGTAGAGGCTGCTGAAGCCGCCGATGGCCGGTTGCAGCGCGGCATAAGCGGCGTTGTTGGCCGCCGCGATGTCGAAGCCGACGACATCGGAGGTGTTGAAGCCAAGCGGGCCGACGGTGAACAGTTGCCCTGTGTTGGGCGAAGTCGGATTTCCGTTCGGGCTGCCCTGCGTGACCAGCACGTCTAGGTTGGAGTCGATGTCGTAAAGCGTCGTGCTGGTCGTGCCCGCGAAGTTATTACTATAGGCCGCGCCGACGACGTTCGGATTCTGTCCGGCGTTCGGGTCGCCCGCAGCGTAGGCGAGCGGTGTGTCGGCGCCTGACAGTGTGCCGTCGTTCGGGTTGGCGCGGATGTTTTGGTCATTGTCATTGACGACGCGAATGCGGTCGGGCACAGGATTGAAGTCGAAGCCGTAGGAACCGCCGGTCAAATTGGCCGGTGAACCAACCACTGTTGCCGCGCCGGTCGTTGGGTCAATGGTCACCACACGATTGAAGTTGGTATAGCCATAGAGCAGACCGTTGGCCGGACGAAAGTCGATGGCTATGACAGCCTCGCCGCCCGCCAAGCCTGTGATTGGCGTTGATGACGAAACAGCGTTGGGGTTGTTGGCGTTGAAGCGAACCAGCCTATTGCCGGTCGTCAAACCAATGATGGTCGGCGGCGGGACGGTGCTGATGGCAAGAGCGCGGATGGAAGTGGGGCTGCTGCCAATTGGTCCGACGAGGGTGGCTGCGCCGGTCGTTAGATTAATCGTGTACAGGCTCGATGCGTTGCTGACGTTCGACAGCGAAGCGTAGGCAATGCCGGTTTGACCGGAGATGTCGAAGCCGACGAGGTCGCTCGTGTTCACACCGAGCGGGCCGACCGTATTGAGCGTCCCGGTGTTCGGCGGAATCTGCGTCGTCAGAATGTCGAGGCCCGAATCAATGTCGTAGAGCGTTGTTGATGTAGCCCCCGCCACATTGTTGGTGTAGGCCACGCCCGTCACGGTCGGGTTCTGCCCGAAGTTCGGGTCGCCCGCAGCGTAAGCGAGATTCGGGTCAGTGACGACAGTTGCGCCAGTGTCCGGGTGGACGCGGACGTTCTGGTCCGTATCGTTGACGATGCGGATGCGGTCAACGGTCGGGTTGAAGTCAAAGCCATACTCGTTGCCGAGCAGCGAGTTTGGCGTGCCGACGACGGTGGCCGCGCCGGTCGTCGTGTTGATGGTCACGATGCGATTGTAGCCGGTGAAGCCATAGAGCTGATTGTTCGCCGGGCGGAAGTCAATGCCGACGACGAATTCGCCGTTAATCAAACCTGTAATCGGCGTGCTGCTCAAGATAATGTCCGGGCGCGCGGCGTTGAACGTCACTAACTGATTAGCCGTCGTCACGCCGAAGATGGTCTGCGGCAACACGGGGCTGATGGCAAGACCGCGCAACGACGTGGCGCTGCCGCCGACTTGGCCGACGAGCGTGGCGTTGCCGTTTGTCAGATTAATCGTGTAGAGGCTCGAGACATTAAACGCATTCGAGAGCGTGGCATAGGCGACGCCCGTGCTTCCCGAAATATCGAAGCCGACGAGATTGTTGGTGTCAACGCCGAGCGAGCCGACCGTATTGAGCGTCCCGGTGTTCGGCGGATTCTGCGTCACCAGCACGTCGAAACCTGAGTCAATGTCGTAGAGCGTGGTGGTCGTCGCCCCACTGAAGTTGTTGGTGTAGGCCGCGCCAGTGACGGTCGGGTCGTTACCAAAGAACGGGTCGCCCGCCGCGTAAGCGAGGTCACCATCATTCACAGGCGTATCTACTGTTGCGCCGTTGTTCGGGTTGATGCGCGAGTTCTGGTTCGCATCGTTGACGACGCGGATGCGGTCAACGGTCGGGTTGAAGTCAAAGCCATACTCGTTGCCGCTCAAAGTTCGGACGGGCACGCCGACTAATGTTGCTGCGCCTGTCACCGGGTCGAGCGTGACCACGCGGCCGTAGTTGGTGTAGCCGAAGAGTTGGCCGTTGGCGGGACGAAAATCTATGCCAAGGACGATTTCGCCGTTGAGCAGGCCCGTAATCGCTACGTTTCTCAAGATAGTGCCGGGCGCGTTGGTATTGAAGGTGACGAGCCGGTTGTCTGTTGTCAGTCCGATGGCAGTTTCCGCGGTTAGATTCTGGCACGACGCCGGGGTTGACGTGGTGACACGAAGCTCGGTGCCGTTAGCGGGAAGCGTGCCGGTGCTGCCGCCGCCGAAGAAACTGAAATACTCGTTGTCGCCACGGTCGCCAAACTGATTCTCAGCCCCGACGGTCAACGCATTGCCGTTGCCCGCGCCCTGAATCGGGCCGTAAGGATAAGTGATGTCTTCAACCGGGGTGGGGTCGCCGAGGATACCAATCCAGATTTGGAAGTTAACAGTATCGGTCGTGCTGAAGTATCTGACGGCTTCCCAGTCGAGTACAATCCACGTATTTACCCCGTCGGTTAAAAGCCCAATACGCAGCGCGCCGCCCGCCTGGGGATTAAGGTCAGTCCAAAACGGAGCGAGGACGTTATTAGGCCGGGTTGGATTCGGGAACAACTGGTTGACGAAAGTGTTGTCGGCAGGATTGGTCTGCCCGCCGACAATGGCGTAGCCGTTGCTGGCAATTCCGATTTGCGTCCACGTCTGTCCGGCGTAACTGAACGCTGGCACGTTGAAATTAGTCACGCTGTCGTCGGTCACTCCGGCGATAACTGGCACGCCGAACAAGGAGAGCGGCAGGTATCCGGCCGGAGACGTGCCCGGCCCGATGTTGACTTCAGGCGAGCAGGCCGCCACTTGCGCCGGGGCGTTGATAGACATGCGCTGGTCTATCCCCTTATCAAGCATGGCCTGTTTTTCAGACTTGCTCAAAACAATTGTTTTTGTCGGGCTAAGCGGCGTCGCTGTAAATCTATCCCGATTACCCATCTGCGCCTGAGCCGACCCGAACGCAGCGAGGATAATGGCAATGACCGTGAACACGCTTCGAACGCGGCGGCCCCGCTGGCGCGAGAACATGTTCCGTTGATTAAAAGACGGTTGAATCATGGTTTGAACCTTTCATATTAATCAGTAGAGAAGAATCTCGACCGATTAGTTAATCTGCTCGGCCTCATCAATGGGCGGCGGGTCGGGGACTAAGCCTTTTCGGACAGCAGTGATGAGAAAAAGCGAATGAGAGCGAAGCTTTGAGAAGCGAACGGCACACAGGCGTCAAAGCACTGCGGCGCTGCCAGGCCTCTTCTTAGCCGGTCGCAACTGCGGTTGCATCTTTCATAGGGCTTCCTCTGACTGCCGCCCGTGATGCCGAGCAAGTGGATTTTTAGGGCATAGCCGACACCTTGCGGGCGCTCCGTAAAGCCCTCGCTGGCGCGGCCCAAAGTCGCGCTGACTGGAATTGCGAACTGCTCGCTTCCACTGAAAAACGGGACCCGACGGCGGAAGCGGCAATGAAATTGATGACGCCTGTGCCGAAAAGTACGAACCGGACGGTGCGACCGGATTCGACCCCCGGCGGGCGTTCAGGTAATTTCACTAACGAATGCGCGCATTATAAACGACAATACGGCCTTCGTCTCTCAATTTTGTGTGTCGAAATCAAAAACCTGACGAAGCCGGTTTCTAATATTGCCGAAGATTGGAAGAAACCTTGAGGCGGTTCTAGGCGGTGGCTGCGCCGCTGTCTTGTCGAGGCTATGCGCTTCGTCGTATGCTCTGACCTTCATGCGGGGAGCGAAAATTGACCAAGCCGAAATTGACTGAGCCGATGCCGGACAAGCCTTATTTCTCACAGGTCGTTGAACTGCTGCGCATCGAGGCGGCGGCGATAACGGCCACCACCTCCAGGCTGCAACGCGTAGAAATCGAGCGCGCGATAGAGCTGTTGGCCGAGTGCAAGGGCAAGGTCGTGCTGGTCGGCGTCGGCAAATCCGGCAACATCGCAGAGAAGATTGCCGCGACTTTGACCAGCACCGGAACCGCCGCCGTCTACCTTCATCCGTCAGACGCTCTGCACGGCGGGCTTGGCATCGTCAATGCGGAAGATGTCGTCGTCGCTCTCAGCAATAGCGGGGAGACGGATGAGGTCGTGACGATGCTGCCTTACTTGAAAAACCGCCAAGTGCCAATCATCGCGCTCGTCGGGAATCTGCGCTCGACGCTCGCGCGCACCGCTGCGGTCGTGCTCGACGCTTCGGTAGACCAGGAAGCCTGCCCGCTCAATCTCGCGCCGACCACCAGCACAACCGTCGCGCTTGCCATCGGTGACGCGCTCGCCATGACCCTCATGCAGGTCAAGGGCCTGACGCCCGACGATTTCGCTTTGAATCATCCAGCGGGCCGCATCGGAAAACGCTTGACGCTGCGCGTGGCCGACCTGATGCATAGCGGCGCGGAAAATCCCGTTATCAAGGCAGACGCCCCTTGGCTCGAAGTCATCGCTAGCATCAGTCGCGGGGGCCTCGGCGCGGTCAACGTCGTTGACGATGCCAATCATCTCGTGGGGATTATCACGGACGGCGATTTGCGCCGCGCGCTGCAAAAAATCGACCATGCGGATTTGGAATATCTGCACAGCGATTCGATTATGACGCGCAACCCTGTCATCGCCACGCCGGACCTGCTGGCGTACGACGCGCTCAGATTAATGGAAGACCGCCCATCACAGATTTCCGTTCTGCCCGTCGTCAATGATGAGCGCCTCTGCGTCGGCATCATCCGGCTCCACGACATCGTGCGCAGCGGATTATGAGCGCAAGCGGCAAGGATGTAATTATTTAGTCATGTCATCATTTGTTCATTGGTCAATGAATCGATGAGCAAATGAATCAATGATTAAATTCTTCAGCGAGGCTCAGGATGACGGTTCTCGAAACTCATGCGCTCACCCGACGGTTTGGCAAGTTGACGGCGGTTGACGCTTTGAGCATCGCGGTCGAGCGCGGTGAAGTGTTCGGATTGCTCGGTCCAAACGGAGCGGGGAAAACAACCGTCATCAAAATGCTGACCACGCTCTTGCCGCCTACGTCAGGCACGGCGTCGGTGTCCGGTTTGGACATCACACGCGATGCTGCGAGCGTGCGCCGTCTGATAGGTTACGTGCCGCAGGCGCTCTCGGTTGACGGCTCGCTGACCGCTTACGAAAATCTCTTAATCTTCGCCAAGCTCTACGATGTTCCGTCCGGCGAGCGAAAGCGGCGCATCCATAACGCGCTTGAGTTTATGGAATTAACGGAGGCTGCCGATAAGCTCGTGCGCCAATACTCCGGCGGGATGATTCGACGCCTTGAGATAGCGCAGTCTACGCTGCATCGTCCTCCGCTCTTATTCTTAGACGAGCCGACCGTCGGCCTAGACCCCATCGCGCGCAAAGGTGTCTGGCAGCACATCGAACAACTGCGTGCAGACGATGAGACGACCGTGTTCCTCACGACTCATTCGATGGAAGAGGCCGAAAGCTTGTGCGGGCGCGTGGCTATCATGCATAGGGGCAAGATAGTCATCATCGATACTCCCGAACGCCTGAAAGCCTCCATCGGCGTTGACGGGGCGACGCTCGGTGATGTGTTCATACACTACGCGGGTGATACGCTGGACTCAGGAGGAAGCTACGTTGAGACTTCAAGAGGAAGACGCACGGCCCGCCGCTATGGCTGATGCCACGCCTTTCACAACTGCTCTCAATCCTCTGACCGCCGCCGCGCGTTTTGTGAGCAAAACCCTCGTCATCGCAGAACTGGAAGCGCGCAAGCTGCGCCATGATTACACGGAACTCATCCTGCGCGCCGTTCAGCCGGCGTTGTGGCTGCTGTTATTCGGTCAAGTCCTCAATCGTCTGAGAGAGATTCCGACCGGCGGGATTCCCTATCTGGATTTCATCGCGCCCGGCATTCTGGCCCAGAGCGGATTGTTCGTCGCCATCTTTTACGGCGTCTCACTCATCTGGGAGCGAGACCTCGGAATCACAAACAAACTCTTGGTCAGCCCGACTCCGCGCGCCGCGCTGGTGCTAGGCAAAGCCTTGTCGGCGGGGCTACGCTCGCTGTCACAGGCCATCATCATCTACGCGCTGGCGCTCATTCTCGGTGTGAATATCAACTGGCATCCGCTGGCGCTCCTTGGCGTGCTGGTAATCGTCTTGCTCAACGCCTCTCTGTTTTCGAGCTTCTCTCTCATCGTGGCCTGCCTGGTGAAGACGCGCGAGCGGTTCATGGGCATCGGCCAGTTAATGATGCTGCCGCTGTTCTTCGCTAGTAACGCTCTGTATCCGATTTCACTGATGCCCGGCTGGCTGCGATTTGTCTCGCATGTCAATCCGCTCAGCTACACGGTGGATGCGTTGCGCGCCTTGATGTTGAAAGACGGGGCGAGCAATTTCGGGCTGGGAACGGATTTCGCCGTCTTGCTGGCAGTGACCTCAATACTCGTTATCATCGGGGCGCGGCTGTACCCGCGCGTGGTCGTCTAAAGCCGGAAGTTGAATTAAGTGCTTGACCTGTTCGCTTGGCGCTCGGGAGTTTTGATATTCGCTGCCGGCGTTTCTTGGTTGCTAATCGGCGCGGACGATTGTGCCGACGTGCTCGCCGTCGAGCGCCGCGCTGATTCGCTCCGGGTGTTGGCCGTTGACAATCTGAAATGAGCGGAGCAGTCGCGCCGTGTCCAGCAAGTCGAGCAGCACGCGCTCGAAGGGGAGCGTTGCAAACTTGCGTTGCTTGAGTTCGGAACTGGTAATCTCCGGTATAAAGCTGGCGTTGGAATCTATTTTCGGGTCGCGCTCGTAGAGGCCGTCAACATCCTTGACGAGCACGAGCGTTTGACAACCGAAACACTCCGCGAGCAGAAAGGAGCCTGCGTCTGTGCGGTGCGGCGGGATGCGTCCCAGCGCGGGCGGATGCTCCCACAAAGAATAGGGCGGCACGCCGTTGAAGATAACGCCGGGCACGCTCTTGATAAAGAGCGGCAGGAGATGGCCCATAATCTCCGGCGGGATGGCGACGACGCCATAAGGCGCGAGCAGTGTGCCTAGAATGTGCGCGTTGGCTAAGGCATCAGCCGCCGCCAGTTGGGCCAACACGCCGACGGGCAGCCCTAAGTCTATTCCGATAGAGAAAACGTGGCGGCTTCTGACGCCCCCGCCGGTGCCGATGATGAGCTTCTTCGTCTCCATCGCGCGGGCCAGCACTTCGACAATCGGATAAACAACTTCCCGCCCCGCATCGAGAATCGAACGCCCGCCAATCTTGACCACGTGTGCGTCCGGCAGCATACGGTAAACGGGCGTCTCCGTTGACCGTTGCAGGTCTTTGTCCACAAGACTCTCGCGCATCAGCATTGATTCTAGATGGTGGCGGCCATCCTTTATGTTTGCATCAGACAATTAATTCTCTCCTTCGGTCAGGCCCGGCGCGCCTGAGTTTTTTTGCCTACGACGTGCGATGATGATGATGTCTTTTAATCAGATGTGATGATGGTGCCGACGTGTTCTCCGTCGAGGGCTTTGGTCAGATTCCCGCGCTCAAGGCCGTTGATGACCTGAATCGAGCGACGCGAAATAGCATGTTTCATCAACTCCAGAACGCTGCGCTCCACGACCACGTCCTGAAGGTCCATCTCTTCCAACTCGGCCACACTAATCTGCGGAATAAATTTCGCGCCGCGCTCCTTCTTCGGGTCAGCCGTATAGAGTCCTTTTTCGTCCTTCACGAAAATCATAGACCGTGTGCCGAAGACTTCGCTGACGAGGTAGCTTCCGGCATCTGTGCGGTGCGGCGGAATGCGGCCCACGGCTGGATTGCGATGCCAGTAGATGTAGGGCGGCATTCCGAAGAAGACGACCGCGCCGCGCTCCGCCAGATAGTGTGGAAGCTGCGGAAACTGCGCGGGTTCGATAAAAGGAATCCCGTGTTTGGCGAGCAGATGATTGAGCATCCGCGCGTTCTGCATACTGACGAACGTGCCGAGCACGCTCAAGACACCAACCGGCAGACCCAAATCGAGTCCGACGCTGTAGCTATGTCTGGCCCTCGTTCCCGCTCCCGTCCCGATAATCATCTGGTGGCGGCCCAGATTTTCGACTATCTCCTCTATCAACGGAAAGACCGCCGCGCGCCCGCGGTCAATAAAACTCTGCCCGCCGATTTTAATCACATTGGCTTCCGGCAATATCTGCACGGGCGAAGGCTCGCTCGTTCGCGCCATCAACTCTTCATCGTCGAGAGAGCCGGTTAGCAACGACTTGCCGAGTTCGGTCAGAAGCTCATTTTGCATCTATTGTTCGCTCGCTATTCTTAGTGGATGATGGTTGATTGCTGTTGTCTACTTTTCTTGAACAGACACGCGAAGAGAACTGAGAACATAAGTCTCCTCGGATTCAAACTGTTCATCCAGCCCGCCGAACGCTTCGACGGCCCAGGCTTCAAGCTCATTCAAAATCTCATCGCGAATCGCCGCCGGAACCGAAAGGCCGCCGAGGCCCGCATGACTGCGCCATGAAGCGAGCGATTGACGCGGGCTGCTCGCAACGCTCCATCTCGCCACCTCTGCCGGCTCCAGAATCTCCGCGCCGCGCTCGCGAAATAAATCGAAGAGCCGTCGCTTTCGTTGTTCGCCCCTGCGTCCTTCAAATCCGCGACGACGAAGCCGCTCGTTCATCTCCACAGCCATGCGCGCTCTAATGTTCTCAGGCGCTCGCTCCACGCGCCCGATGATGAGCGTTGCGCCGGCGGGCGCGGCCACGCGGGAGACTTCCGCGAAAACGTGCTCCTGATTCAGCAGGTGAATGGCGCGCGAGCCGAACACAACTCGCGCGACCTTTTCCGCGAGCGG
>CAZEZJ010000098.1:3502-14238 GCA_964516695.1 uncultured Blastocatellaceae bacterium | reverse complement strand
GTGACCACCGTGTTTCCAAGGCAGGGACATTATGCGCTTGATTCGCAAATTATCTCGAGGTATCGGCCTGCGGACATCAGTGTTGAGCGCATCGGTGATGTGCTGGACTATAACCTCTCTGCATTTCTCAGGCCCACATCATCAAGCGCCTAACGCGCGCCACTTGCAACTATGATTCAGACAGTCCCTAACTACTATAAGCCTTGACTATTTTCGACTTTTCAGACATCCTCTGGTGCGCATCCATTAAGTACCTCTTAGTTGACGAGAGTCCCACTCTCTGTAAAGCCTCGCAAGAGATTCACTCCCGCCAGCTTAACGCAAACGATTAACTACATAAGGAGGAAATCGTATGGCAACGGGAAAAAGAGGCGGCGGTTCTGAAAAACCGCTTCAGGCAGACCGAATTATGGAACGTCTGGTGGGCGATTCAACGCAAGTCACGACCGGCCTCACCAGCTACACAGGGCTATTAGGGCGCAGCCCGAAAGATGGCTACTGGCTGCTCTACCTCACTCTCGACATGAGCACGAGCGTCGAGATTCGAGAAGAAGACATCGTTCACAGCGAGCAGCTTCCACCGAATATATCGCCGTTCGGGAGTCTCGGCGGCACACAGGTCTTCGTTAAGAAAGACGCACAGGTTACCACCACTCAAACTATCTCGCGCACGCACGAAGCAGGAGCCGGAGGAGATGATTTCGATCTCGACATCCGGTTGGGCGGCGGTGGCAGCGAAATGTCCCTCCAGCCACAGCAGCCAAGGACAATAGGCGCGACCTGCTTTGCCGAGTGTGGTGGAGGCGGGACTGGTGATGGTCAAACGTGTCTCACCTGTGCAAGCTGTGGCGATACGTGCTTCCGTACCTGTCGCGACACTTGCCGGACGCAGTGCGACACGTGTCCGGGTGATACCTGCGTCAGGACCTGCAATACCTGCAACCAGACTTGCAACACCTGTCAGACCAAGTGCGGTCAGCAGACTTGCAATACCTGTCAAACTAAATGTGGGCAGCAGACTTGCAACACCTGCCAAACTCAATGCGGTACTTGCAACACCTGTCAGACGCAATGCGGGCAGGCTACTTGCAATACCTGTCGGACTAGATGCGATCAGAACACTTGTCCGAGAACTGAATGCGCTACCTGTCCGGGCGACACCTGCGCAGCTTGCACGCATGTGACTTGCTTCAGGACGTGCGACATTTGCTAAAGTTGCTTGTTAGCGCGCTATTCGGCGTTAACTTTCGTGGATTA
Source organism: uncultured Blastocatellaceae bacterium (assembly GCA_964516695.1). Lineage (GTDB taxonomy): Bacteria > Acidobacteriota > Blastocatellia > Pyrinomonadales > Pyrinomonadaceae > DASVTR01. Next base: position 12,981 of record CAZEZJ010000098.1, on the reverse strand, counting down.
GTTTTAGACTGGCAGGGTAATAGACAACCTGATTCGCGACTCGACAATTGACGCGGAATCGAACAGCGCGGGCGATTGGCAGCCGGTTTTGACGGGAGACCTCGCCACAGCCGCCGTGTGCGCTGCCCGCGAGGTCTCCCTGCGGCTGCGCAGTCCTGAGCAGGTGGAGGCGGCCGCGGCGGTCGCGCGCCAGCAGACCGCCTTCCCGCGCTCGACCCACTGGATTCCGTACACCATCTCTCAGGGCTACGCCGGATTGGCTGTCCTCTGGGGCTACATGGACGCCTGCTTCGCCGGGGAAGGTTGGGATGTCACGGGCCGCGAACATATTGAGCTGGCAGTTCGTGGCGCTGAGAAAGCCCATGAGCCTCCGGTCGGACTGTTCTCCGGTTTAAGCGGGCTGGCCTTCGGGGCATGGCAGTTATCAAGATATGGCACTCGTTACCGCCACCTGTTGGCGCTGCTTGACGATGCAATCTGCGTCGAAGCAACCGCTCTCGCTAATGGCCTGTATGCACAGGGTAACGGAATGACGATTGGAGAATTTGACGTTATTTCCGGGGCGAGCGGTGTCGGTGCTTATCTGTTGTGCCGCCGCGACCAGCCCGGCCCGGCAGCGGCCCTGTCCGCTGTCATTCAATCTTTAATCTACATCGGGGACAACGAAGGCGGCGTTCCTCGCTGGCACACTCCGGCACATCTTCTCTGGGATGAGGGGATGAAGGAGTCTTACCCCTACGGCAACCTGAATTGCGGACTCGCACATGGGATTCCGGGGCCGCTCGCTTTCCTCTCTCAGTCGCTTCGGGCCGGATTGGCTGCTCCCGGTTTGCCGGAAACAATCGCACGCATGGCCGACTTTCTTTGCGGGAATCGTTATGATGACGAGTGGGGAGTTAACTGGCCTAACGCGGTTCCACTGGAGCCAGCCGGAGAAGCAAACGACGGGGCATTGCGTTCAGCCAGCGCGCAATCTACGCCGGATGGGCCAAGCCGTTGCGCGTGGTGTTATGGCAGTCCCGGAATTGCGCGCTCTCTCTGGCTGGCGGGCGAGGCACTCGACCGCGACGACTATCGTCATCTAGCCGTCTCTTCGATGGAGGACGTTTTTCGCCGGCCGGTGAAGGCACGGCGCATTGATTCACCGACCTTCTGTCATGGTGTAGCCGGGCTGTTGGCAATCACCTTGCGCTTCGCCAACGAGACGCGCTCTCCGGTATTCATTGAAGCGAGCCGCACGCTCGTCCGGCAACTGCTCGACAGCTACCAGCCGGAGTCTCTGCTCGGCTTTCGGAATATAGAGTATGGTGATTACGAAATAGATCAACCGGGGCTGCTGGATGGAACGCCCGGCGTCGCTCTTGTTCTGCTGGCAGCGGCAACAAATGTCGCACCAACCTGGGACCGTTTGTTTCTTCTCTCGTGAAAGAGCGCAAAGCTGTGCAAGCCGCTGCTGTAGCTAACACCTCGGAATCTTCAACGCTGAGCGAACTTTTATATCGCCCGCTCGATTTCGTTATGGTGCGTGTTCCACTCCTGCCGGTCGAATCGTACCACTCGTTGTCCAATGAAGAGAGCCAGTTATCGCTTCTCTCGGATACGCGCATCCAGCGCGCAATAGCCGTCGGCAGCGCCTCGCTGTTGGGAACCGTCGAGAGGTTCAAGCAATCTGGACTGACACGGCGGGACGCCGAGCGTATGCGCGCGAAACTCCTCCGCTATCAAATCAGAATGTCAACACGGCCCACGCCGTTCGGACTCTTTGCCGGAGTTGCGCTCAGTTCGTGGGGCACGCAGACCGACATAATAATCCGTTCCACGTGTGCCCTCACAAGAACACGCCCGGACATGGCATGGCTCATGGAATTCATGCTGGCTGTGGAGGCCAACCCAGCGATACGAAAACGGCTGGGCTACTTCGCGAATCCGCTGGCGGTGATTGAGGCAGACAGATTCGCTCTCGCCGAGCGCGCTCCGATGGGAAAGGGCGGCCCCGGACTGCCGGTCTCCGTGCGGGCTACCGGCGCTGTAAAGCAGGCGCTCCTCCTCGCACGCAGTCCTATTCTGCATGAGACGTTGGTAGCCCGCCTGTGCGAACTGATTCCTTCTGCGACGCCGGAAAAGGTGGAAAAACTCTTAACGGGGCTTTGGGAGCAGACTTTCCTGCTCACGGATTTGCGTCCGCCGATGACGTGTGAAAGCCCGGCGCGATATGTGGCCGAGCGACTGGCCCAAATTCCAGAGGCCGCAGAGGAATTGACACGCCTGAACGCTTTTCTCGCGGCTGCGTCCGATTGGGATCGCATGGAAGCGGAAGACAACTCAAAGGCGTTCGGAGTTTTGCTGGCGCAGGCTGGCGTGCCTGCGGACGGTTCAAAGGGAACTCCGGTTCAGGTGGACATGGCGACCTCTATCGAGGGACGACTGGGGAACGCCTTAGCAATCGAAGCCGCACGCGCAGCCGAACTACTGTTGCGGCTCTCTCCTTGGCCGCGCGGCCTTTCGTCTCTCGCTTCGTATCGCCAATCCTTCATGGGTCGTTATGGACACGACAGGGAAGTCCCCTTGCTTGAGTTGCTCAATCCGCACAGGGGGCTTGGAGCGCCGTCAATGCACGGCCACGGCTCAACCGGACCGGAGCCTGCAAAGGTAGCTGAACGAGCGCAAACGCTTTTGCAGTTGGCGTGTAGCGCCTTGCACAACAGAGAGCGTGCCGTGCTGCTTGACGAAAAATGGCTCGCGCGGCTGGAAACGTGGCGTTCTAACGTGGAAACAGCACCGCTCTCGATGGACATCAATATTCTGGTGGCAGCCGCCTCTGCCGCAGCGATTGATAAGGGCGACTTCATGTTGGTGGTCGGCCCGAACCTTGGAGCGATGGCCGGCGGGCGCAATCTGGGACGCTTCGCGGACCTGCTGGGGACGGATGGGCAGCAGGCTTTGGAGCGAACCGCTGCTGCCGAACAAGCACACGCCCCCAATCATTTATGGGCCGAACTTGTCTATCTTCCATCAAATTTCCGCTCGGCTAACGTCGTGATTCGTCCACCAGTGCGTTCTCACGAGATTCCTTTGGGAGTGATGGCGGGAGTGCCGCCGGCTGGCGTGATTCCGCTCAATGAACTGGTCGTTGGTATTGAGAACAACCGCTTTTATGTGCGCTGGACAGCGGCGGATAAGCGTGTGATGTTCTCCTCAGGCCACATGCTGAACCTGCACACCGCGCCGCCTGTGGGACGCTTTCTGGTAGACCTCAGCCTCGACGGTAAGGCGATTTTCAGTTCGTTTGACTGGGGGCAGGTAGAAATCTTTCCTTACTTGCCAAGGGTTCAGGCGGGGCGCATCGTGCTGCGCCCGGCTCAATGGCGGATTCAGAAGGATGATTTCACGATTGGGACAAATGATGCCTACCGTAATAGTCTGGACCGCTGGCGTGCGCAGTGGGACGTTCCCCAACATGTCTTTCTGACCATCGGTGACAACCGGCTTGTGCTTGACCTGAATCAAGATGCGCAAGCCGCCGAACTGAAAGCCGAACTGCAAAAACTGCCGGTGGGCGGTTCGGTCATTGTGCAAGAGGTGCTGCCACGGCTCGACGAAGCGTGGATGACGGGTCCGGGCGGGCATTACTACAGCGAGTTCATCGTTTCCCTGGTTTTACGTAGCGACCTTCTGTCGTCAGCCCGGCCAGCCGTTACGCGTATCGAACGAACGGCTATCTCTCCCGTTGCCGCTCATGCCATGACGGAGCAGCCTGTTGCTCAACTGGACCGAAGCTATCCGCCCGGCAGCGAATGGCTCTTCGTCAAGGTGTACTGCCCGCGTAACGTCGAGGACGATATAATCTCTGAGTCAATGCGCACGTTCGTCGAAAACGTGACCGCTGCCGGGCTGGCAAACGAATGGTTCTTCATCCGCTATTCAGACCCCGACTCGCATCTCCGGCTGAGATTCCACGGCTCGCCGGAACGCCTGACCGGCCAACTCTTCGGACACATCTGCGATTGGGCGAGACGATTGATGGCAGACAGATTATGTCTGAAGTTTGTGTTTGATACGTACGAACAGGAAGTAGAACGCTATGGAGGCCTGGCGGGGATGGCCGCCGCGGAAGCACTCTTTTCTGTGGATAGCCGCTATAGTGCGGAACTGCTGCGCTGCTCCAGAGCGAAGCAGTGGCTACATGACCGTACGACCTTGCTGGCGATTAGCATTGATGACCTGCTCGACGGGCTTGGGATGAATAAGGAAGAGCGGCTGGGATGGTATCGCGTGCAGGCTAAACCAGGCGGAGCCGAGGCCGGTTTGGATTACAGAGAGCGAAAAGCCGTGCTGCGCTCTTTGCTGGGGACGCCGGAATTCCTCGCGAACGAACCCGGTGGAGCCGAGATAGCAGGTGTCTTCAAGGCAAGACGAGAGGCGTTAGCTCCTGTGGTGGCCAGCCTTCGACAATTGGGTGAGCGGGGTGAGCTAGGCCAATCGTTAGACGAATTGTGCGCTTCTTTTGTTCACCTGCACGTCAACCGTTTGGGCGGGCTTGCCTCGCTGTCGGAACAGCGAATCCTCAACTTGCTGCGGACACGAGAAGGGCTACATAAATCGCCTGCTGCAAAATATAGGTGATGTACCATCTGACGCAAAGGATAATGATTGCTCGAAGCGGCGGCCTCTAAACAGGGATGATGTGTCAGGAGAGCATTGGTGCAGGTGAAGATTATCTGCTCCTCGCCCTGTTTGCACCAGAACCCGCTATCTAAACTTTTCGCTTGACATTTAAGCAAAAGCGACTAAGATACCCGCGCTCGAAAGACGGTTAACCGAGTGCTCCCGACTGCCACTTGGCCTCAAGCACACATCTTCAAATCTTCATTGCAAAATGCACTAGATAGGTTGTTGTTGCTAAATCTTGAGGGTTACGGAAACAGTTTCATCGTTTGAAGACTGACCATCCATAACTGCGTCTTCACCTGCAATATTCCCCGAAAAATGTTTGAGAGGCAGTCTAACGGATACGCCGTTAGGACTAAGCGCAGCCTCCTTGTGTGCGAAGTCGTTGCAGTCGTTTCACTCCCCGACTCGAAAGTACATCTTCGCTTGAGCAAAATCTTTCGACACACCCCGCTTAGACTGAGCGAATAACGTCGAGACCCAAACCCGCGCGACACTTCAACAATGAATAATGCGAGTAGCCCGAACACTATCCGAGCTTCGTCGGACTCACTCGCTTGAAATGGCCTGACCATGCCAACGGCCAAACGGTTCCCCAGAACCCGAAAGAGGAGAAAGCCCCATGAAAGCAACCTGCGCAAAGCAACTGACCGGACTGACAACGGCGCTGAGCATCTTATTCAACTTAATAGCGCTGCCCCTTTATTTCTCATCGCAATCAATTTCGCCTCGCCTCGCCAACAACTCCCGAGCGGCGACACCGATTAATCAACCCGGCTCTCAAGGGGGCGCTCCCGAAGCCAAACGACAAACGCCAGCGCAACTCAGCGAAGCTTACGGTAAATTGCCGCTTCGCTTTGAAGCCAATCAGGGGCAAACGGACGCGCGCGTCAAATTCTTCTCGCGCGGCCCCGGCTACGGGTTATTCCTGACGCCGACCGAGGCCGTGATGACGTTGCGCGGCGAGCAGACGACCGCCGAAGCCAAGCGCGTGCGCCAGCATTCGGCTCAGCAGGGCGCAGTCTTGCGGATGAAAATAGTGGGGGCCAACCCCACGCCGACAATCGCCGGGCTGGAGCAGATGCCCGGTCGCAGTAACTACTTTATCGGGCGCGACCCGTCGAAGTGGCAAACCGATGCCGAGAGCTACGCGCGCGTGGAATATCAGAAAGTTTATCCGGGCGTTGACCTCGTTTATTACGGCAATCAGAGACAACTCGAATACGACTTTCGGCTCGCGCCTGGCGCAGACCCGAAACAAATCAGACTGGCCTTCGCGGGGGCTGAGCGTGTGAGCGTAGACGCGGACGGCGCGCTGGTGCTCGCGACCGCCGCGGGCGAAGTGCGACAGCAGCGCCCGTTTACTTATCAGGAAACGGCGGACGGACGCCGGCAGGAGGTTGCCACGCGTTACGTGATTGACGCGCGACGACAGGTAGGCTTCGAGGTCGCGCAGTATGACGCGAGCCGCACGCTGGTAATTGACCCCATTGTCACGCTCGCCTACGGCGCGCTCGTCGGCGGCGGGGCCAGCGACTCTGCCACAGACATTACGGTGGACGCCGACGGCAACGCTTATTTTACGGGCGGCACTGCTTCGCTCGATTTCCCCACCTCGGCTGGCGCGACGCAGAGCGCAACGAACGACGGCGTTTTCTTTGATACCTACGTCGCCAAGTTAAGCGCCGACGGCACGTCGCTGCTCTACTCCACCTACCTCGGCGGCAATCAGGGCGAAGACTCGCGCGGCATCGCCCTCGACGCGGCGGGCAACATCTACGTCACGGGCTACACAGGCTCGATGAATTTTCCCACCACCGCTGGCTCCTTCCAGCCGACGCATGGCCCCGCCATGGATGCTTTCGTAGTCAAGCTGAACCCGAACCTGAGCGGCACGGCGCAACTCGTCTACTCGACCTTCCTCGGCGGCAACTCCCGTAACTACGCTGAAGACCTAGCGGTGGACGGCAGCGGCAACATCTACATTGCCGGGCAGACCGAATCAACAAACTTTCCCGTGCGCAACGCTTTTCAAAGCAGCTACACTTATCCTACGCCTTTCCACCCGGACGCCTTTTTCGCCAAGCTCAACCCGGCAGGCAGCGGCGCTGCCGACCTGCTCTATTCAACCTACCTCGGCGGCAGCCAAACGGACGCCAGTATGGGCGTGGGCGTAGACGCATCCGGCAATGCATACATCGTCGGCGTCACAAACTCGCCGAACTTCCCGGCCACGCCGGGCGCGTTTCAAACTTCCGACCCTGGCCCATCCAGCAACGCCTTCATCACTAAAATCAACCCGAGCGCCACAGGTGCAGCCTCTTTGCTTTACTCTTCTTACCTCGGCGGCAGCGGCAGCGAGCAGCCGCACGGCCTGGCGCTCGACGCGGCGGGCAATGTTTACCTGACGGGGCAGACCTTCTCGACCAACTATCCCATCACGCCCGACGCCGTACAGACCGTTAACAACGGCGCGGCCATCAGCGGTTCGCCCAAGATGGATGCCTTTATCACGAAGTTCAATCCGGCGGGCAACGGCGCAGCCGATTTGGTCTACTCGACTTTTCTGGGCGGCGCAGCCACCGCCGACGAAGGGTGGGACATCGCGGTTGATACGGCGGGAAAAATCTACGTGCTCGGCTCGACCAGCGCGCCCGACTTCCCCATCTCTCCCTGCGGCGTGCCTCCGGTCTACAGCGGCGGCCCCTTCATCGCCAAGATTGACCCCAGCATAGCGGGCGCTGCCGGACTGCTCTACTCGACCTTCTTCGGCGGCTCCCCCGGCACAGACCACGGCACGTCTATCGCCGTTGATGCAAACGGCGCGGCCTACGTCGCTGGCAGCGCACGCTCTGCCAACGCTCCTTCGACACCCGACGCGTATCATGCGCCGAACGGCGATGGCCGCGAAGCCTTCATCGCCAAGATTAGCCAACTCGACTGCGCGCCGCCGCCCACGCCCACGCCGACGCCGACCCCAACTCCAACTCCTGAGCCAACGCCCACGCCGACTCCTGAGCCGACACCGACACCAGCCTGCGAGACGCAGAACACAATCACAATGCTGCCCCCGCATTGCAGCGCCGGGCTAGTCCAGACGCCAATGCCCAACGGCGGGCTGTTCGAGAAGACCGAAGCTACGCGCGGCAGCCATTCCTTCCACGCAATGATGAGCAAGGAAGTCATGCTCGGTGACGGCACTATCGAGTTCCACCTGCCGCAAGGAGGCACGGCTTACGTTGGACTGACCGAGACAGAGCCTTGGTGCGGCTACGACTCTGTGGACTATTTGTTCCACGTTGACGCCAACTACAACGGCTATCCCGGCGGCTCAGGCATCTATCTCATCCGCGAGAACGATTCTCCCGGTACCAGCGTCAACGCTGGCGGCTTCTACAACTACGAGCCGCCGCCGGTGTTCCGCATCGAGCGCCATGGCGACACCGTCACCTACTTCGTCAATAACGGCGTTTATGCCATCAGCAACAAACACTCGACCGCGCCGCTACATCTCTATGTCTTGCTCTACGCACCGAACACGCAGGTGCAGGTCACGCAGTTTACCGCCGCTGGTGGCCTCAAGGTGCGCGGCAACGTGCCGCAGTTGCAGAACGTGACGTGGCAGAATCCAATCAACGTCACCGTCAACGGCAACGGCATCACTAAGACGGGTGGAGCAAGCGAGGGCTACGACGCGGGCGCATCCTCCGTCCAACAAATCACGGGCGATAACGCCTTCTATCGCTTCAAGCCTTCACGCACAGAAGACAACATGCTCGTTGCGCTCGCTGCGAGCGACCCGAACGCGAGTTTCCCAGCTTCGCAGATTGCGCTCTACTTCTCTTACGGCTCGCTCTACAGTTGGGTGACCGGCCTCGGCGGCGGACTCGGCACGTTCGACTCAACGAGCGAATTTGAGTTGGCGGTTGATAACGGCGTGGTCAGATACTATCGCCTTGATTCGACGGGCGCACGCACGTACATCACAGGGCACAGCAACAAGGTCAAGTTCCCGTTCCTCTTCGACACCTCCTTGCGCAACTCGGGCGCGGGCGTCCGCGATGTCGTTTTCGGCCAGTACCCTTATGTCTCACCCTGCGAGCCTGAGCCAACGCCGACACCGACACCGACACCAACGCCGACACCAACTCCAATTCCCGACCCGGCTGATGTCTCTATCTCTTCGACGAGCATAGATGTGGAACCGGTCGCCACAGGCTCAAACCTCACCTACGTGATTACTGTGGCAAACGCCGGCCCCAATCAGGCCAGAGACATTGTCCTCGACGCCACCTTCCCGGCAGGCACCGCGCCCCAATCCGTCTCGCCCGCGGGCATCTGCACGCAATTCGATGAAGGTGGGGCAACACGCTTTTCCTGCCAGATGGGCAACCTTGATGTGCAGGCTTCTACCGCATTGACTGTCGTCGTTACCGTCAACGCTCCCGCAGGCTCGACGCTTGAGAGCACGTCCAGCGTCACGAGCGCAAACGATTACGACCTGTCGAATAATACAGGGGGCGCGACCAGCACGGTTATCGAGCCGCCGCCACCGACGCCGACCCCAACGCCAACGCCAACGCCCACACCCGGCCCGCCGCCCTTTGCCATTGGCCAGGTCGCTTTCCAGTCCAACCGCGACGGCAATACGGAAATCTACATCATGAACTCGGACGGCAGTAATCAGATTAACCTGACGAACAACGCGGGTGAGGATTACCAGCCAACATGGTCGCCCGACGGGACGAAGATTGCCTTCGATAGCCAGCGCGACGGCAATTCGGAAATCTACGTGATGAATGCCGACGGCT
>CAZEZJ010000098.1:0-3492 GCA_964516695.1 uncultured Blastocatellaceae bacterium | reverse complement strand
CTCGTTAACCTGACCAATCACCCGGACGGCGATGACGGCCCCTCTTGGTCGCCCGACGGCACACGCATCGCTTTCACCAGCACGCGCGCTAACGGCGGCAATGAGGTTTACGTGATGAACGCCGACGGCTCAAACCCGACGCGGCTAACCTTTGGGGCCGACAACTCAAACAGCAGCGGCACGCCGCACTGGTCGCCCGACGGCACACGCATCTCCTACGAGCACCAGATTTATACCGAGGAGAATGGAAACGCAACCGCGCAGTATGAAATCTACGTGATGAACGCCGACGGCTCGAATCAGTTGAACCTGACCAACAGCCCGGAGGATGAAGGCAGCCATTCATGGTCGCCCGATAGCGCGAGTATCGTCTTCGTTCGGAACGAGGAAATCTTCGTCATTCCGTCCACAGGCGGCGCGCCGGTCAACGTCTCCAATCATCCGAACGTTGACCGCCTGCCCGAGTGGTCGCCCAACGGCGAGCGCATCGTTTTCATCAGCGCCCGCAACGACGATAACGAAGTCTTCACTGTCGCCCCGGACGGCAGCGGTCTGTTACAGTTGACCGACAACTCTGGACAGGTCTTAGACAGGTGGGACTATCTCCCGAACTACACGACGGGTGGCAGCGCCATCGCCTTCACGCGCTTTGGCGACGGGCAGACGGAGGAAGCCAACACCGACATCTACCTGATGAACATTGATGGTACGAGCCAGACAAACCTTACTAACCATCCGGCTGAGGACAGCGATTTCGCATGGCAGCCCATACCGCCCACACCGCCTACAGCCGACGTGTACGTCTCCGGCTGGGCAGACCAATTATACGTACCAAACGGCGGGCAAGTCAGCTACAGCATCCACGTGGGTAGCTTTGGCCCGTACCCTGCTTCCAACATCACGCTGATAGGCCAATTCCCGTCCGGCGTGACACTCGTCTCGGCCAGCACCGCCAGCGGCTCCTGCACGGGCGCACCCGGCGACCAGACCTTCAACTGCACTATTACAGATACCATCAACAGCTACGAGTCAAGATTGGTCACAGTAACGGCCACGGCTACCGGCCCACCCTACACGCCAATCAACACCACCTTCGGGGTCACGAGCGCCTACGACAACAACAGCAGCAATAACTCCGCGCAGGCTGAGTTCTACATCGCCAGCCCGCCGCTCCCATCCCCGACGCCCGGCCCCGCTGACGAGGCGCAAATCGCTTACATTAAGTATGAGACGAACCTCGGCCAGTGGGACATCTTCAGCCAGCGGGCTGACGGCGCAGGGTTGTCGAATTTGACGAACCATCCGGGTTACGAGGACAAATTCATCTGGTCGCCCGACGGCAGCCGAATGGCCTTCCTGCGGTTCGACTCTGCGAATCTCAACTCCTCGCTCTGCGTCATCAACGCCGACGGCTCAAACCTTTCGACGCTGACGAACGTGCCCAACGAGTACATAGACTCATTCACATGGTCGCCCGACGGCAACCGATTAACCTTCAATGCGCGCCCCTACTCAGGCGAAGGTCAGCAAATCAGCGAAATCTTCGTCATCAACGCTGACGGCACAGGCCGCGCCAGCGTCAGCGGCCCCGTTGGCTATAACTTCGATCCAGAGTGGTCGCCTGACGGCGCACGCATCAGTTACACGCGCTACAACTTTATCCCGGACGCTCCCCCGACGAGCGACATCTACGTGTCGAACCCGGACGGGACTAACCAAATCACAATCGCCAACGGCGACAGTGATTATGATACGGACGTGGATTGGTCGCTCGACGGCGCGCGGCTGGCTTTCACACGCTCGCAGCCGAACAATACCGCTGACGTTTATACTGTGCGCGCGGACGGAAGCGACCTGCGCCAGTTGACCAGCAATGCGTCAGGCACCTCTTCCTCCTCCCCGCATTGGTCGCCTGATGGAAGCAAGCTCACGTTCGCTAGCTATCTCGTCGAAGGCGCGGTGCGTGAAGTCATCAACGCCGACGGGACAGGACGCCTGGTGGTCTACACTCCCCCGGCGAATGCCTTCTCCAATAGCGGCACTGAGGAATGGTCGCCCGACGGCACGCGGCTCGTGTTTGATTGGGCCATCGGTGAAGGCTTGGGTGGAAACACCTGCATCGTCAATGTTGACGGCACGGGGCTACACTGCGTCGGTAGCGACCTTGACACCAGCACATACCCCGACTGGTCGCCTGATGGCACGAAGATAGCTTTCCTCAGCCGGCGCAACGGCGTGCAAAGCATTGACATCATCAATGCCGACGGCACGAATCGCGTTGAGTTGGCTCAGGGCGATGTCTTAGCGCCGAAGTGGCGTCCGCGCCCGCAACCCAATACGCCTGCGGGCACGAACGTCGTGGTGACAAATAACGGCGTTCAACTTACTTTCTCGAACGTCACACAGGCGGGACAAACCACAATCACGCCCATTGACCCGAACTCGCTTCAAGGAATACCGGGCGAGTACGTTATCAATGCCAACAGTCTTGCTTTCGAGATTACAACGACCGCCGCCTACACGGGGCCGATTATCATCGGCTTCCAAGTGCCGGGCATCAACAATCCCATCACCTTCAGCACACTGCGCGTCCTGCACGGCGAGCCGCCGCCCGTCCCCAACTTCGTTGACCGGACGATTCTTGCGCCCGACTCGCCGGCGCACAACTTCCCGGCGCGCACCATCTACGCGCGCGTGACTTCACTCAGCCCGTTCCTCATTGCCGAGCGAGCGGGTGACACGACGCCGCCCAACATCCAGATAACGCGGCCCACGGCCACCGTTTATCTGGTCAATCAGGGCGTGACCAGTAGCTACAGTTGCACGGACAATGGTGGCTCAGGCTTGGCGACGTGTGTGGGCACAGTGGCTAATGGCGCAGCCGTTGACACCGCGTCGGTCGGCGCGAAAGTCTTCACGGTCAATGCGACGGACGGAGCGGGCAATCCTGCGAGCAAGACCGTCAACTACACGGTCGCTTACGGCGTCAAGACGCTTCACGACCCGACCAAGCTGCATAAGAGCGGGAGCACAGTTCAACTCGAACTACAGCTTGTTAATGCTGCTGGCCTGAACCTTTCGTCGGCAGGCGTGGCGGTCACAGCCGTCAGCGTGACGCGCGTCTCTTCAAGCGCCACAGGGGCAATTGAGGAATACAACGACGACGACCCGGACTCAAATTTCACCTTCCAGAACGGACAGAACTTGTATCGCTTTAAGCTGAAGACAACGGGTTACGCTGCCGGAACGTACCTTTTGAGCTTCCGCGCCGGTAATGACCCGACCATTCACACGGTCGAGTTCCGCATCCGGCAGTGAAGCGCTACTCTGCCCCAATAGAGAAAGGCCCCGGCTCATCACCGGGGCCTTTCTCTATGCGGTCTTGAGAAGAACAAAACACCTGACAAACATAGTGGAGCAGGCTCATAGATTTATCCGGCGTTGATGGAGAGCGATGCAATGCTTCCGCTCATTCCACACGGCTGAGCGGAC
>CAZEZJ010000097.1:0-14265 GCA_964516695.1 uncultured Blastocatellaceae bacterium | reverse complement strand
CGCCTTGTGTTTGGGGAAGACTGCCTGAAGGTTCGTGTTGCCCAGATGCTTGACGACTATTTCACCGAACACATCGCGGAAGTCTGTGGTCAGAGCGAGGTCGCGGCCTTCGTATAACTGGCCGCTGCCGAGGCCGGGCCAATCGCCGTAAACACGACCGCCGCGCACGCTGTTGCCGATGACGAACATGGCGTTGGCGTGTCCGTGGTCTGTACCGCGATTGCCGTTCTCGCGCGCGGTGCGGCCAAATTCCGACATCGTTAAGATAACCACATCGTCCATGCGTTGGCCGAGGTCTGTGACGAGCGCCGTGATTCCGGCGCCAAACTCCTGCAAGCGGAACGCTAGTTGGCCGCGCGCGTTGCCTTGATTGACGTGCGTGTCCCAACCGCCCGTGTCCGTGAAGGCGACTTCGAGGCCGACGCCCGCCTTGATGAGTTGCGCGATTTGCAGCAAGGAGTTACCGAAGTTTCCGCGCGGATACTGCGCGCCGTTTTCCGCCTTGTACTGCGACGGGTTGACCTTCTTCAAAAAGTTGACGGCCTCGAAGGTCTCGCGGCCCGTGCCGCCGAGCACATCATTAGCGCTCTGGTCGTAGATGGATTCAAATCCGCCCTGCACGCTCTGCGAATACTGCCCGGCGCGAATCGAAAAGTCTGTGAGATTAGAGATGGCGAGAGCGCCCGCCTTGCCCTGCAACGTGCGCGGCATCGTCTGCGTCATCGAGACGGCGCGAAACGGCGAAGCCTTCGCGTCCACGTTGCTCTGCAAGTAGCGATTGAGCCAGCCGTCGGGCGTTGACTTCACACCTGGCGTGCCCGCTTCCATGTAGTCCTGCGCGTCGAAGTGCGAGCGCGTGTTGGCGGGCGAGCCGACCGCTTCGACAATCGCTAAACGCTTGGCATCCCACAAAGGCTTGAAACCTCTAAGCGCCGGATGCAGGCCGAAGAAGCCGTCCAAGTCTATCGCGGCCTCATTGCTGCTCGCCTGCGGCTTCGCGATAGCGATTGACGGGCGCAGCGCATAGTAATCCTTCTCGCCGTAGGGCACGACCATGTTAAGGCCGTCCACCGCCCCGCGCTGAAAGATAGTAATCAACGTCTTGCGCCGCGCGCCCGCACGCCGAGAGCTTTCAGCCAGCACCGCCCGCTGCAAAAACGACGGTACAATTTGCATCACCCCGACGCTCGCCACAGCGATTCCGCCCGACTGCAAAAAGAATCTGCGATTGATACTCATTTCTCTCAACCTCTGATTTGGGTTTCAAGTTAAAAAGTAATGGAACCTGAAACTTGAAACCTGAAACTATCCTACTGTCTTTGAAACTCCGGCGAACCTAAAATCAGTCCGACGACTTTGACGACTTCAGGATTGTTAACGGTGCTGAGGTCAACGCGCGCCATTTGTTGCTGACGACGACGACCGCCGCCGCCGCCGCCAACGCGCGGGCCAGCGTTCATTGCATCCGCGTCATCAACGGTTTTATTCATCGCGGCGTCGGATGAAGCATTGATGTTGATGGGCGCGTCTAGTTGCTTGAGCAGCGTTTGTTTAGTCTGCGCCGAGATGTCGCCCTGCACGATGACGCTCAGGAAGCGGTCCATGAGGCGTGCTTTGTCAACTGTGCCGCCCACGTTGGCGTCCGCGAAGAAGCGTTCGAGATTGACGCGTGTGCCGGGAATGCGATTGCTGGCGAGCGCGAGGCTAAAATTAAGTCGTTCGAGCAGCGCGCCCGTGTTGACCCAGTTTTCGGCCACATCTGGATAGCCTGTCGGCGCTTGAAAGCCATAGAGCGGTTCGCCCATGCGCGCAATCCATTGATGAATGGCGGGCGAGCCATTCGTGTCGCCGCCGAGCGTGCGGATGGAACTGACGACCAACTCGAAGGGCGTCTTGATTTTCGCGCGATAGGCTTCCGGCGAATTGAACTCGGGCGCAGCTAGAAGCGTGCGCAGCGTTTCGCGGATGTCGCCGTCGCTCTTGGTGAAGGCGGCGGCCACACGCTCGACGAGCGCGGGGCTTGGATTATCCGCGACGAAGCGGCGCGCGAGTTTGGTCGCGATAAATTTCGCGGTCGAGGGATGACGCGCGAGAATATCCAAGACCATGAGTCCGTCTTTGATGCCGCCGCCCGCCGGAATCTTGTGGCCGAGGACTGTCTTCTCGCCGTCGTCGTGCAGGCGCGCGTTGAAGTAAAACTCTCCGGCGTCGGCGGCGAGGTTCGTGCGTCCATTCAGTTGATTGAGCGCTGCGCTGCGATAACCGCGCGGGGCCATGATGGTCCAGCCCGTAAAGCAGCGCGCGACTTCCTGCACGTCCTTCTGCGTGTAGCCGCCGTCAACGCCGAGCGTATGCAGTTCCATCAACTCGCGCGCGTAGTTTTCATTAATCCCACGCCTCATGCGCCGTTGCGCGGGCTGCTCTTTGGCCGCTTCGCCCGGCTGCTTCATGCTCTCGGCTTGTGCGCGACGATTAGCGGCGCGGCGTCCCATCAGCAAATCAAGGAGCGGGCGATTCTGCATGGCCCGCTGCCCGCCCAGGCGGTTATTGCCGTTGGCATTCGGGCTGACGCTCTGAAAGTTGTCAAGATAAAAGAGCATGGCCGGACTCTGCGCGGTCTCACGCAGCAGGTCTTTAAACTTGCCGAGAGTGTTCGGACGAACGGTGTCGCGGTCGTAAGCGACGAGCAGCCAGCGGTCTGCCCCTTTTTGTGCGAAGACGTTAAAGTGGTTCGCCCAGAAATCAACCAAGACTTCCTGCAACTGCCGTTCGCTATAGACGGCGCGCAGGATGCGCGAGCCTTGCAACTCTGCGATGATGCGCTGCGGCAGTTGCAGATTGTTCTTCTCGTAATAATCACGCAGAGCGCGCCGCGCCGCGTTGTTATTTCTCTCGCCCACCGCCACATCATCAGACGGCATCGCCTTATCGCCCGCAGCCTTGTCCGCTTCAGCAGCGCTAGGCTTGACAGCGTTCTGCTGCTGCTGCTGGCGCGCCGCACGCGCCGCCTCAAGCTCAGGCGGCAACTCGCCGCGCCGCTCCATGATGCGCAAGAGCGCGCCGGGCTGCGGGTATTTGGCATACAACTCAGCCGTTGTCATCTGCAACGCGGGCAGTTGCTTGACCTTTGATTCAGCCACGCCGTCAGGAATGCTTTCGGGCTGAAGCTGCTGCCGGATGTAGCTATCAAGGCCCATGGCGCGCACGCGCTCGACATCGCCGGGACGCGCGCCGAAACCGAGGCGATTAAGCACATGCAGGATGCGCTGTTCCTCGCTCAAACGCTTGGCTGGCGCCGAAGGCGGCTGGCGTTGGGCGCTCGCGTTCCAGACAAACAGCGGCGCGACGAGCGCGAGCAGTGTCAACAGCGCCGAGGCGCGACGGGCGATGGCGCTCAGTTTGCGACGGGAAAAGTTTAAGGCTCTCATTTCTCTATTATCTCGATTGTTAAGTAAAAAATAGCCATCGGACGGGGCTTAGTTAAACTCTCATTGCTGCCGTTACTTTAGACGCACACCGGCGCGGAATGGTTGAAAAACTGTGGAGGCTGTGTTGGTCACAGCCTCCACGATGATGACGCTCCTGCGTTGCAAGCGAAATCCGTGCTAGGAATCGGTGATGGGCGCGGTCGAGATGTAGCCGAGGGCGGCGATGCCGGGGAGAAAGCAATAAGCGCCGGCGCGGGTGGTGATGAAGCGCTCGAAGTTTTGGATGTAGCGATGCTGAGGCTTGTTGTTTTGGTCTAGGTAGGGGATGTCCAGAATGCTGTCGGTGGGGTCGTTGCTGCCGAGCAGGGGGTCTTTGCTGGCTTGGGGGAGAAAGGTAGTGAACGTGCCTGTGTTGACCCAGGTGGACATGAGAAATTCGAATTGGTTGGCGAGGACGGCGCAGATGAAATAGCCGATGAGGCCGCGCGGGATGCCGTCGTGAGGGTTTTGGGGGTCGTAGGGCGGGCCGTAGGAGACGGCGCGACGGACGATGCGGTGGCTGGAGACGGGGCCACCCGCGACCACCTCGCTGCGCGGATTGGTGCGGCGCATGTGCGAGCCGATGGGACAACGCACGCCGTACTTGTCGTTGTAAGCGTCCGGGCTGTACTGGGAAGGGACGTAATCGTAGTTGTCGAGTTGGTCCGGTTGAATGGGAGGCGTCGGCGTGGGGTTGTCGGGCGAAAGCGTCAAGGGCGTGCCGTTGCGCCAGCGCCCGCACATCTTGGCGGCGAGCAGTTCGGGGTCAATCGCTGTTGACTGCTGCTGTAGAAAATCCTCGAAGCCCGCCACGTCTTGTTCCAGGATACGAAACGCGCCGAAGCTGCCGTTGCGTCCCAACTGTGCTGGCGTCGGCATGTTGTAGGGCGCGGCGGGGACATCCTGCAAGATGACGTTGTAAGCCTCGACGGGCGCTTGCGCGTCGGGCGGACGGGGCGGGCCGCCTTTGATGGTCGGCTGGGAGATTCCGTCCTTGTAGCCGAAGTGAATCATGCCGCCGGGAAAGTCGAAGCCGTCGCAGAAGCTCAACTCCGTGACGGCGGGCGCGAACAAGGCTCTGAGCACTTCCGACATCTTCTCGCGGTAGTCGCTCGTGTCCGTGTAGAGCGAGAGAATGATGTGCAGCTCGGAGGCGGAGGCGGTGTTGAAGGGCGCTATCCAATTTTCGGGGGCGCTCGCGCCCGTGTCGAAGACGATGGGCGCGCGCCCGACCGCGCCCTGGTAAAACGATAGATAGTTATCGTTGGTATCAAAGGTGGTGGGCGGCAGTTTGAGGCTGGCGATGCCCGGATAGGTGAAGCCGATGTTGAGCAGGTAGAGCGGCCTTTTGAGCCAGGGGGCGGCGGTGGTGATTTGCGGCGTGTCTTGGTTGCCGCTGACGAGGCTGCCGATAAGAGTCTTCGCGCTCGCCGCGTCGTCAATGCGGAGCATGAAATGGCGTGCGTAGGGGTGCGTGTAGCCGCGAATGATAAAGCCTTGAATATCCGCAAAGTCGAGCGTCGGGTCTTCAGTACTTGGCATGACCGTTTCCTTTCGTTGATGAAGAGAGAGACACTCCTATCAGTACCGCCCGCTGAAGACGGGTGGGGGTTGTTAGTCTAGTGGTGCGACCCACTCGGCTGCTCAGCGAGCGGTAATGACCGGAGCGACGGCAGATGAGACTGACGGCTAAGGCTCTCGCCGCGACGGGCGAGAGGCAAACTCTTATTTGTCTTGGTTGTTTTCCTGACAGTTCGTAATGTCAAGGACTGTCATGGTCGGATAAGCGCTGTACCATGACGCGGGCATCGCCAGTTGTCCATTGTCAGAGGGCGGGTTGTTCTTGCTGAGCACGAAATTGCCAAAGGCCACGGCGTTCTTTTGCACGGGCACGATTTTCTGCACCACGTCGGGCGGCGCGATAAAGGGCAGCAGCGCGTTGAAGAAATCGGCGGAGCTATCAACGAAGTCTTGGATGTAGGTCTGCCAGTCGCCGTCGAAGGTGGTGATGACGCCGACCTGCGTGTTGTTAGTGAGAAAGACGATGCGTATGAAATGCAGGATACCGTTGTTGATGGTGGGCGGCCCCTGCGCTTCTAAAGCAGCCGCGAGTTTTTGGTAGTTCTGCTCGACGGGGGGTTGAATATCGAAAATCGCGGTTAACGGATTTTGCACGGGTGTGACTTGGGCGCTCATGGTGTTGTCCTTTCGATTAGTAGGTGGAAAAGATTTGATGGAACGGTTTTGTGCTCCATCAATTTCAGAGAGCGGGGCGAGATGAAAAGCCCCCGGACGGTTGCCGCCTTGTAACCCTTTTGAGAGAGAGACTCTTGCCCTCGATGTTGACCTTGATATGCGATTAACAGGAAAGCTCTAAGGTTAAGGAGATTCTTGTTAATTTCCAGAGAACTGATAAGCGCACTCTACGCTTGTGCTCGAAAACTGTCAAGAATTTCCTTTTGATTTAGGGCGCGCAAACTGAAGTGTGTTGTTAGCCGCCGGAATAAACGGGCGCGGCTTTTCGTTGAGCCGTCTGTGCCTCGCTGTCAAATGATTGAAACTTAGAAGGCGCGGGCGCACGCGCGCATCCGGCTCATCCTTTTGATATTGACAGCGTACGGGCCTGGGTATATAAATGGGCCTTCCCCATAGTTCATTTGGTTAGCGAGTCACCTCTCGTTCATCCAGCGTCAAAGCCCCAGTGAAGAGAGCGCAAACGGTGTCCTAGTCCTCCTTTCCCCCTCTTGAGCCGTCGCCGCTCTTAAATAACGTGTTTGTGCTGGCGGCGCGAGCCTGTCTTTCGCCATGTGAGTAAAGACGACATGCGCGCTCTCTACTCTTGATTAAGGCTCAAGCACGCCGGAAGAAAGTTTGAGGGCCAATCCGATGTCAAACGGAATCTTCAAGAAGGCCGAACTGCTCGCCAACATCGCTATCATCATCGTGGCGCTCTTGCTCGGCGTCGTCCTCGTCAAACGATACCTCCTGAGCGGCAACGAAGCGGCGCAAATGCGCGACCCGCGCATCCCCGCCGGAACGAAAGCCGCGCTCGGCGGCGTGGACTGGGCCAAGAATCACCAGACGCTTCTGCTCGTGCTCTCAACCGACTGTCGCTACTGCACGGAGAGCGCTCCCTTCTACCAACGCTTAACGCGCGAGACCGCTGAGCGCGCAGACGTGCAACTCGTCGCGGTCTTTCCGCAAGAGGTCGCGGAGGGCAGAAAGTATCTCGAAAATCTGGGCGTCAAGGTCAACGATGTTCGTCAGGCCGCACCCAGCAGTACGGGAGCGGGAGGCACGCCGACGCTCATTCTGGTTGACGCGCAGGGCATCGTGAAAAATTCATGGGTCGGAAAATTGAGCGCGCCCGAAGAGATGGAAGTCAGCAACCAACTGGCGGCGAATCGTTCGGGCAACAAGACACAACCGTAGTCCTCATACTCGGCGCTTGCAAATCTCTCTTGGGGACAGCAGGCGCTCACTAGAGGGGAAGAAGCCGGTCAGGCAAGCCGGTTTCAGCAGTTTCATACAGGTTGCCACTTGACTTGAAACCTCAAATGGAAAGGGCAAAGACATGAACCGAAACAACAAACTCGGACTGTTGCGCAAACTAACCATCCTCGTCGTGCTGCTGGCGGGCTTATTTTTCGCGGCAGCGGACGTGACCGTGAATCAAGCGACGGCTGCACCCTGCTGTAGCCAATGCGAGGAACAGGAAGCCTACTGTTACACGCTTCCTGACCCGAACCCGTGCCTTCAAGACAACTTTAGACGCTGTTGGCGTTGGTGCTCCTTCTCCTGCTGAAGCACAAGCGCAACAGCAAGCAAACGAACGGCACTTCATTCTGTCAGCCTCTAGCGCCCGCACACGCGCGCCCGAGGCCAGCCACCAAAACCCATCCGGTCAAACAACCGGATGACTTCTAACGCACAGATTGCTCATCAATCACGTCTGGTCGTTGCGCTTCCAAGCCGCAGCGGCCAGACATTTTCACGCCTGCGACCAGGATTCTACGCCCGCACTATCATTTCAGGCCATGCGGCCTTTCTTCCGTCACCGTTAAGCCACCTGCTTCTCTCACGTGCTATTCTTCCCCAGGTGCATGACAGGCCAGCATAAACTTAGCCAACGAAACGGGCGCAAAATAAGATGCCCTTTAATACGCCTAAGTAAGAGTTGGGCGCTCGTCCTTTATGACAACTGAGATGAAATATACTTGTCCTTGCTGTGGGTATAAAACGCTTGCGGAGAAACCGCCAGGCACTTACGATATTTGCTCAATTTGTTTCTGGGAGGATGATGCTGTCCAATTCGATGATCCTGATTATGAAGGTGGCGCCAATGAGGTGTCCCTGAGGCAAGCTCAAAAGAACTTTGCAGAGTTCGGCGCTAGCGATCGCAAGGCATTGTCAGATGTGAGAAGCCCGACTGAAGATGATGAAAGGGATGTAGCATGGAGGCCGCTGTCATCGTAAGCCGCGCCCAACGACTCATTCACCCCGACCGGAAATAGCGTGCCTTTCAGTCGCAAGATTGAAGGCTTGACACAATGCTTCCCGGCGGGTTAATTCGGGCGTTAGGTGACTTTAGTATTTTGGAGGTGATATGCCCAACTGTTTTATAATCATGCCAATTACCACGCCAGAGCAGTACGTTAATATTTACGGTGGTGATAGAGACCATTTCATTCATGTGCTAGAGCATCTTTTTACTCCGGCCCTCGCCAAGATTAACTACACGCCCATTCCACCTATGGCAGAGGGCTCCGATATTATCCACGCAGGCATAATCAAACAGCTTGAAACGGCAGATTTGGTGCTTTGTGATATGTCTACACTTAATGCGAATGTCTTTTTCGAATTAGGCATCCGAACAGCAGTTGATAAACCTGCCTGTATAGTTAAAGATAGGCTTACACAACTTGTCCCATTTGATACGAGTATCATCAATTATCATATCTATGATCCCTCGCTCGCTCCATGGACACTAAATAATGAGATCGAGAGACTTTCTCAACACCTGCTTAAAACAATCAATAGTAGTGAAAATAGAAATACGTTATGGAAATATTTCGGGTTAACTACAAGGGCAAAGTTTTCCGAAGGAGAATCAAGTCTGGAGGCTAAAGTTGACTTTTTGTCTTTGCAAATAGAGGCTCTCCAACAACAGTCAAAAGAAAATGTACCGCCCCGTATTGATAAAATTTCTTCGGAGCCGCATAACGAGAGTGAGACACAAAAACTTATTATTGAAAATGCGCAACAACTGGCATCACCGTTAAAGGCTAAGATCATTTCGTGGCGTTTGGAGGAGCCAAACAAGATAATTATCGATCTGGGTGGTTTCTGGCTGACTCGTCGTGTGATAAGTCAGATCGTCGACCTTGGTAAACCTTACGGTTATGAAGTGGAGCTTATTAACGTCAATATACAAAAATGATGCATTTAGATATTGACTATTCACTCGGAAAGCCGCCACCTAACAATTCATTCAACCCGACACGCGAGAGCATGGCTCTCAAGATGCTTCCTGGCGTCGGAGGTTGAATGGCTTTCGCGCGGGCGGGTTAATGCTGGCGTTGGGCGCATAACTTTGGTGCTGACGGTGAGAAAGTTGCTGGCTTCATATGTACACAATCATGCTGAATGTGTTCGAGACACAAGGCACTTCCTCTCGGCCCGATTTAGTCAATGGCATGATGTATGAATATGACGAGGCGTTAGCATTGTGGTATCCGGTCTTGGACCAAGCCGAAGTTATGCTGCGGTTACTGGAGACATTTGACGACATCAAGATTGGAACCCAGGATATCGTGTTGGAAAATGCGCAAGTGGTAGAACGCTGGCTGAGGGCGCAGGATGCAGCGGCGGAGAAGGTGTTGATTGCTTCGGAGTACCGTCGGGCAAAGAATGTCGGGCCGGTGCATCCTTTCAGTTTTGGTGATGTAGAGGATGGAAGGATTCATGGGTGTGTGCGGCGGTTCGATATAAAATTCTATAGTGAGAATGATTTTTCGGTTGAGATACAGGCCAAGGTCCGGCGATTCTTACAAGGGTTTGGTATGGGAGAGATTGAAGAGTACGAGTTCTAGCCACAGCGGATGATTGAGAGCCTCTGCTCGCCGGGTGCGTCTCAAGGCTCATTCAACCGGAGCGGAATCAGCATGGCTTTCATGCGCGAGAGTAAAGGCTGGGTCGGATTCTTGCCGCCCGGTTAATGCGGGCGCGAGGCGTCGCTCACGTCTCCTGAACAAAACGAATGAATAACAATCCTAAGAGTAATCCTGACCCACGACTGCCTCGACGCTGGATCGTCTGGTTTCTCGTCGCTTGGGTAGTCTGTGGACTTATTCCACTGATACTCGTCCTCATCGGCAAACACTTGTTTTCATTCGCGAACGGTGACGATGCCGCCGTCGCAGGCACAATTGGCGACGCGTTTGGAATGGTAAACTCCTTTTTCTCCGGTGCCGCCCTGCTGTTTGTTATTTGGAGCATTCGGCTCCAACAACAGGAGATTCGCTTTGCTCGGGAAGAATGGGAAGCAAACACCGAGTCTCAGAGGGTGCAGGCAGAGATGATGCGCCACACCGCCAATCTGACTGCGATTAACCATATCTACACACATTATGCCGACAACTACGGCAGCGACGACGCAACAGGTATCCTGCCCGCAATAGCTTCCGGTCATCGCCGCTGGGCCGTGCGCGAATCTTTCGATAGCATTGATGACCTTTTTCGCGATAATCGTGTGTTTCAGGTTGAGAGAGAGGCGGACCAGCTCGTCAAACTCCTAATGGTTCCCACCCACGATTCCAAGGCACTTTCTGAAATCGCTTGGCGAGTGTCGTCCTTACTGGTCGAGAAGCGTATCAACTCTGCATTTCGCAAGTCTCTTTGGCGTCTCTACGAGCTTATCCGAACGAATCCACAGAAGCTGACCATTGCAGATTCGGATTTGTCGAGAGAGTTTTCTGATGCATCGGCTGACGCCGTCACTGCTTGGAAGACATCAAGACATGAGAAACACGACGACGCCTAAACATATTGGGGCGCTGGGCTGCTTCGCAGCATACGTTATGATAGTACAACGCAGAACATGGCGGCGCGTCTTCCGTCACCTCTGAGCTAACGTGAGACGATAACGCGCCATTCTTCCTCTAGGAGGAGCCAAGAACATGAAGACGCTACTTGCTGTGGCGCTGTTCGGACTACTATTCGTTTATCCCGCGAGCGGTCAGAGAAAAACTGATATAGAGTGGGGGGGCTGGAAAGGGCGCGTCAAATCCGTCCGCGTTGAGCAACACGATATTGTACAAAGAGGCCCGACAGTCCATCCGACCAAAAGATTTCTTGATTATGTTACTAGCTATGATGAAAAAGGCTATGTGATTGAGACTTTAAGCTATAACTACGACGGCTCTCTTCATAGCAGAAGCGTCTTCGCTCGTGATGATGAAGGAAATCAGCTATACACTGTCTACAAGGCTGACGAAACAATAGATTCAAAGTGGATTAATAGATTTGACGCGCGCAGCAAAAGAATAGCCAGTGAATAGTATAGCCCCGATGGGACGCTGCTCCGTAAAACCGTGCCAACTTATAACGACAGGGGCAGATTAATTAAAGAGACGACATCCGAAGCCGATGGCTCTCTCATCTACGAGACGTTATGGACGTATGATGATAAAGCCAAACAGGGGCACAGCGTATCTTATCGGAAATCCGGCATGTTGATGAGTAAAACCGTGTGGTCTCAAGCGGGCCGCACCATAGTGTTATATTACCCTGATGGGAGCATCGGCTCGAAGGTTGTTTATCAACCGCCCTCTGTAGAGTATGACTCACGTGGTAATTGGATAAAACAGTCTATGCCGAAAACAGTGGCTCAAGGCCCTTTCACCACAGACTACATCCAAGTTATTTATCGAATAATCAGCTACTACTAAACTGAAAGACAGGATTACACACCAACAGTTAAAAAAGATAAGCCTCAGCCTTCAGCAAACACCGCGCGGCACTCGTCCTCATCCGTGCGGTTAATTCTCAGCAGCTTGTACTGTATGATTTTTATTCTACAACGAGAATCTGAACGCCTGCGGCGGCGTTAGACGCTATCAAGTATGAACACGCGAGCCCGCATGTCTATCATTCGTACCGAGCGGCTAGACCTCATCAGTGCTCCCACCGAGTTTATTGAATTGCTCGTGGCTGATGAATATGTGCGCGCCGGAGATTTATTGAATGTCAGTGTTCCTGATGGCTGGCCCCATGACGATGACGCGCGCGCTGGTCTCTCTTTCCACCTAAAGGCTCTCCAAAGGAATCCCGCCGAACTTCTGTGGCGCATTCGTTTGATAGTGTGGCGCTCGAATCGAACCGTGATAGGCTCGATTAATCTGAAGGGGCTGCCGGATGAACAGGGGACGGTGGAGATTGGCTGGGGCGTCAGTCCTGAATACCGCCGGCAGGGGATAGCGTTAGAAGCGGCTGAGGCTGTTATGAAGTGGGTCTGTTCTCAGCCGCAAGTGCGGCGCATCATTGCCACTATAGCTCCTGATAACGCGGCGTCAATACGTATGGCCGAGAGGCTAGGGATGACTCCGGCGGGAGAGTTTCGCCGCCATCTGCCTATGTGGGAGTTGAGTGTAGATAAGGCCGCGTCTAATAACTCAGTCAACCCGACGCCGCGATAGCATTCCTTTTATCATTGTCTGCTACGATAATCTTGAAGGCTACTCGCGCTGTGAGGTTTGATTCGGGCGTGAGCTGGCTGCCGGATAAAGGAAGAGATGAAATTATGCGTTACGCAGTGACAATCGTGCTCTTACTATTTACCTTGATGCTAGGTGCCTGTTCATTTTCAATTGACTTCGCTGTGATAAATGAATCGGGACAACCGATTGAAATCACATACAAGATTGGGGGAACGAGTATTGAACCGCTTAATGAGCCTGGAAAGCCGGCCACCCTGGCGGCTTCACAATTAAGCTCAAGGGAATGGCGGGAATTGTCTTCCACGCAGTATGTGTTTGATGCGGAGCGGCGCGCTGTCACAGTGTCGCTCACGGCGGGTACGGCTTTGCGCATTAATCGCGGAAGAGCGGGGGACGCGCATGATACGGGCGACAATTTCATTATTAAGGAAATTAGTATCAAGGGGGCGAATGGTGAAATCAACCTTCAAGGGAATCAGGTGTATCAGAGCTTCGTGGTGGTGCCGAAACCATTCTACCAATTTGGCCCTTCTGCATTGCTAACCTTAACGTACAAGTAAAGCTCATGCCGCCCTCCGACAACTCAGTCAACCCGCCCTCGCGATAGCATTCTTTTCAACTCGCAGCACACGACCCGTCGTAGTCGTCCTTACAATTCAGCACACAGGGCGTTGCTCCCGTCACCTGTGAGCCACCTGCTTCTCTCACGTGCTATACTTCTCGAGTGAATGACAGGCGGGCATGGAATGAGACAACGAAAGGGGCGCAACATCAGATGCCCTTGTGGACGACTAATAAGCGTTAGTTTTCTTCTGGTATCGCAGGCGGGACGAATGGCAATCGGCTGATATTTAGAATGTGAGCGACGAATTGTGTTCGAGCATAGAAAGCGCGTGAGGTGCTTCCATGCCCTGCACCTTTTGTGCGTGGTTGAACCAAGATGCCCATTTTACCTGTAAGCGAATTGAATCCTTTTGTGCGAATGGTATCACGAATGAGTTCATAATCATCTTTAACTTGCTTGTAGATGATTGGATTATCTAAATCAAATGTTGCTGCAGCGTGAAGAAGCGATGATGCTTCAGCTTTACTTTGGAAAACTCTACTGACAACTATCATTCTTCTTAGCTTCGTAAAGAGATGGCTATTCTCAAAGTCTTTGGCAGCCACTTCCACTGGATCGATCATTGTGATCGCCATTGTTTCTTTGACGACTAGCGCTCCCGAAGGCCGCAATTTCAACGGGACAACCTTTAGTTCCCAAGAGCCGAAATTTGGAGCGCGCGAAGAATTGAGTGCGAGTCCGAGATGCCTCTCAATCACATGGCCCGCCCAACCTTTATTTATCTTATCACCTTTCCAAATTGTAATGCCGTATGTGTCCGCTAGAGGTCGAAGATCAGCTCCGGTTAATTCTCTGATCTTTATCAAGGCTTCTGCTCTATCCATCTAGGTTTCCCCGTTGCTCCAGTTCTTTCAATTTGTGCGTGTAATCTAAGCGTGTTTGCTGCGCTAGAATCTCATCTTCGATTCGCTTGGAGGCAATGGTTAAATAGTTTCCATCTAGCTCAAATCCAACGAAACGTCTCCCTAATCGCGCACATACCACGCCTGTGGTACCGCTTCCGCAAAATGGATCAAGAATTAAATCGCCAGCGTTAGAGGATGCGGTGATGATTCGCTCAAGTAGTGCTTCAGGCTTTTGTGTTGGATGCTTAGTGTAACGTTTCTCGCGTGGTGTGGGTGGCTTGATGTGCCAAAGGGATTGCATTTGCTTCCCCTTGTTTTCGCGCTTCATGTCCTCGTAATTAAATGTATGTCGAGCTTTTTGTTCGCGTCTTGCCCACAATATCGTTTCGGTTGCGTGCGTGAAGTAGCGGCATGAAAGGTTTGGCGGCGGATTAACTTTATACCATGCAATGTCGTTGAGAATCTTGTAGCCTAATGTTTGAAGCGCGTAGCCGACGCTGTAAATGTTATGCGCTGTGCCTGTGACCCAGAGTGTGCCGTTCGGCCTGAGCAAGCGGCGGCATTCTCTGAGCCACTCCAAATTGAAGGCGTGCATCTCTTCCAACGTCGTC
>CAZEZJ010000096.1:0-14389 GCA_964516695.1 uncultured Blastocatellaceae bacterium | reverse complement strand
GCCTTCCACGTACTGCATCGCGATAAAGTGGACGCCGCCCGCTTCGTCTAAGTCGAAGATGGTGCAGATGTTCGGGTGGTCTAAGTTGGAGGCGAGACGAGCTTCGCGCTCAAAGCGTTTGAGGTTGATTTCCTTGACGGTCAATTCCTTGGGCAAGACTTTGATAACGACCGTGCGGCCCAGCTTCGTATCAGTGGCTTTATAGACGGCGGCCTGCCCGCCCGCACCGAGCTTTTGGAGAATACGGTAGTTGAGTAAAGTCTCGCCTATCATGGGGGACTGTATTTAACTCCCAACCGGCCCTTGATGCAAGAATTATTGTCGAGCGATGTGAACTAAAAGTGAATGACCGTCAGGTTCTTCTACAGGTATAATCAGGTTGGAGGTCGAAATTCATGATTTATAAAGTGGTCTTACATGAGTCAGAGGAAGGATATAGCATTTCCTGCCCCGGTTTACCCGGCTGCTGGTCTCAGGGTGAAACTGCGGAGGAAGCTCTCAGTAATATTAAAGACGCCATTCAGGAGTATCTTGCGGTTGTCGATGAACTGGTGAAGGACGCAGACGTTCGAGAAATAGAGGTGACGGTTTAACTGTGCCGAAAATTCCCGGCGTCAATCATCTGGATGCAATCAGAGCTTTAGAGAAGGCTGGGTTTCGCATCGTTCGGCAAGGAAAGCACACCGTAATGTCAGACGGAGTTCGTATCCTCACTATTCCGCGCCATAATCCTGTCAACGCGTTCACGATGGGCGGTATAGTGCGCGACGCCGGATTAACAATCGAGGAATTCAAAAGGCTACTTTAATTTTTACACCAAGCCTTTTTGCCTTAACTGCCTTTTTACATAATCTCAAGTACAATGCGACTTAGGAGCATCTTAAGGCCGACAGCGCACAATCGGGCCGCCTCAGTTAATGCTTACAGAAGTTATGAATTGAGGGACAACCCCGGCCCGGTTAAAGCAATCGAAAAGGGGTATTACGTGCGCGTCTGGAAACGCCGGGCGAACGGAAAATGGGGGGTGACGCTCGACGTGACTGGCCCGCTCCCGCCCGAACAAAAATAGACACATCTGCGTAATAGATTGAACCGCGATTGCGAGCGCGCCGTGTTGCTCGAAAAGGAGCGCCGCCCTCGCGGAAACTAACATCAAGCATTCTGGGCCACGAAGGAAAAGATGAAGGCGCGCCCCGGCAGGCTAAATGACAGGCAAGCTAAGGAAGAGCTTATCGTTCATCCTTCATCGTTTCCGGTAAATCGGCTCCCCAATATCTAAGGACAGCTCCATTCTCGCGGAGGTTTTGCAGTTTGAGAAACAGATTTTTCGTCACCATCGGCAGCCTGCTCATCGTCGCTCTGAGCTTGCCCGCGTTCGTCTATTCGCAGCAAGACACTCCGCCCCCGCCGTCTCCGACGGCAACCGCCATGCGCGGCGGCGGGCGGGCTGGCAGCAATAACGCGGCGGCTAAGGCGGCCAGCGCCGCAGCCGTCGAGCGCGACATCGCGGAAGCCCTGACCGTCATTCAGGACAACTACATTGACGGCAACAAGATTGACTACAACGTCGTCTTCAAGTCGTCAATCAACGGTATGCTGCACGCGCTTGACCCGCACTCAAACTTTTTCGACCGCGCCGAGTTTGACGAGTTTCGCACAGACCAGCGTTCGCAGTATTTCGGCATCGGCGCTTCCGTGATTGACCTGCGCCTGAACGGGGAAGTGAACACGTACATTCGCGCGACCTTCCCAAACTCGCCCGCCGGACGCGTAGGGCTGCTCTACGGCGACCGCATTCTCGAAATCAACGGCGAGAACATGCGCAACCAGCCCTATTATGAAATCAGCAAGCGCTTGCGCGGCCCGCTCGGCACGCAGGTCAAGGTCACCATCGAACACGCCGGAACGGGGCGCGTCGAAACCGTCGAGATTACGCGCGACGCCGTGCCGCAGCCTTCGATTCCCGAAAGCTACATGATTAAGCCCGGCGTCGGCTATATCGCCCTGACGGGCGGCTTTAATTTCACGACCGCCGACGAGTTTCGCGCCGCCCTTGAGAATCTGCGCGGCAAGGGAATGCAGATGTTGATTCTCGATTTGCGCGGCAACGGCGGCGGGTTGATTAAGCAGGCCGTCAGCGTGGCGCGCACCTTCTTGGGACGCGGCCAGTTGATTCTGACGCAGAAGGGGCGGATTCGCGGCAGCACCGAAACCACCGTCTCCGACAACGACACGCCCGACAATACGCCGCTCGTCGTGCTCGTCAATCGCGGCAGCGCTTCGGCCTCGGAGATTGTGGCCGGAGCTTTGCAAGACCACGACCGCGCGCTGATAGTTGGCGAAAACAGCTTCGGCAAGGGGCTGGTCCAGATTCCGTTTCCGATGGACTACGGCACAGCCGTCATGCTGACGATTGCCAAATACTACACGCCTTCGGGCCGCCTCATTCAGCGCGACTATTCGAACGGCGGCTATTACGACTACATCACGCGCGGCGGCACGTATCGCACAGACCGTGTGAGCACGCCCGCTGCTCCGACGGGGCCGGAGAGCCGCACAGACATGGGGCGCGTCGTCTATGGCGGCGGCGGCATCTCTCCCGACGAGGTGATTGCGCCGCGCACCGTCTCGCCCGCGCAGCAGCGGCTCGCTGATTCCATCTTCGCCTTCACGCTGGAACTGGCGCGCGGTCGCGTCAAGGGCTTCGAGACTTACAAGGTCGAGCGCCCGATTCAGTTCGGCCACGATTTGAAGGAGACTGAGTTTCCTGTGACCGATGCGCTGTACAAAGCATTCAGGGCGTACGCAATCGCTCAGCCTTCGCTGAAGGTGACGGGCGCGCAACTCGACCGCGAGCGCGCGTTTGTTGAAGGGCGCATCCGGCATGAGTTGGCAACCGCCGCTTACGGGACGATTACGGGCTATCAGGTCTTCAACGCCGACGACCCGCAAATCAGTCGCGGCATCGAACTGCTGCCGCGCGCGCGCGAACTCGCGCAGTCGGCCCTGCGCACGCGTAAACCGTCGTAAGCGACGACTGTGAACATAAAAAATCAACTGTCAACTGTGTGGTAAAACCACGGTTGACATCAAGTGTGAGCCGCCGCTTATAAAATGAGTTGGCGGCTTGCTCTCTGTCTTGGATTGGAATAAATATGAGGGGCATGGATACAAAGCGAAAAATCGGGCGGTTGTTCTTACGCGTGAGTGTCGCCGGCTTGATGTTGGTGTTGAGTTTGTCTTGCGGGGGCAGCAGTTCACCGCCGCCGGGCGGGCAGGTGCTCAAAGGCATGACGGCTTTCGTCGGCGGCAAGTTTGACGCCTCCGGCGTGACCGACGTGCCCGGAACGGACGGGGTGCTGTTCGTGGATAACGGACGAGAGGGCAAGGTTTTTTGGATGAACCTTGACCAGAACGGCAAGCAAGCTGGCGCGATTAAGACGGTCGAACTCGGAGCCAGTATTGAAGACATTGAAGGCATCACGACGGATGGAACACACTTCTACGTCGTTAGTTCTCAGTCGAGACCGAAAGCCATCGCTATGGATGGGCTGGTCAGATTCAAGTTTGACGCTCGTAGTCAGAGCATCGAAGCAGTGGAATCAATCAGCGAGTTGAAACAATTTCTCGTGGACAATGTGGCCGAACTCCGCGAGGAGGGCGACAAGAAGGGCAAAGACGGCGGCCTCAACATCGAAGGACTGGCCTGGGACGCGCGCCGTGGCCGCCTGTTACTAGGGTTGCGCTCACCCGTGGTTGACGGACAGGCTTTACTCGTACCGCTCAAGCTGAGAGACCCGCGCGGCGCATTCGCTCTCGATAATCTGCAAGTGGAAGGCGCGAAAGCTATTCGGCTGTCCCTCGGAGGAGTCGGCATCAGGGGCATTGAATATGACAAGCGGGCCAACGTCTTCAGAATAATCAGCGGAGCGGCGGAAGACCAGGGCCAAACCGATTTCGGTCTCTGGGAGTGGAACGGTGATGAACAGCAGCCGGCGCTGCGAGAGACAAACAGATTCGACAACAGCTTGAAGCCTGAAGGAGTGGCGCGAGCGACAGTGGGCGGGCGTGATTTTATGCTCGTCGTCTTTGACGCCAGCGGCTACACGGTTATGGATTAGGCGTGGTGCTCTTTTAGGTACAGTTGCGTACCGTAGGTGCGCTGGCCCGCGTGATATTGTTCCTCGGTTCGTCTATCCCCTTGAAAGCTGCCCTCGTTTGTTCCTCAAACGTCCGGGAGATTAAAGATGGGGCTTGAGCTTTATCACCAAAAGAGAGATTTCAAGCAGACGCCTGAGCCGCGCGGCAAAATCGCCAAGAGAAATCTGCACCGCTTCGTCGTGCAGGAGCATCATGCTTCGATGCTCCATTTTGATTTCCGTTTGGAGATGGGCGGGGTGCTCAAAAGTTGGTCCTTGCGCAGAGGCCCGTCGCTAGACCCTTCGGAAAAGCGTCTCGCCGTGGCGACTGAAGACCATCCGGTCGAGTATTTGAAGTTTGAGGGCCAAATTCCCGCCGGCAACTACGGCGCGGGCCAGCACATGATTTGGGACGCAGGCACTTACGAATTAACGGACGCCACAGACCCGCTCAAGCAACTGGAAGCGGGCAAGCTCAAATTTCATCTACGCGGGCAGAAGCTCGAAGGCGAGTTTAATCTGGTCAGACTCGGCGGCAGGGATAATCAATGGCTGCTGATTAAGAGCCGCGACGAGTTTGCGCAGCCAGGCTGGAAACTCAAACAACTCGTCGGCGGCAACAATGATGAAAGCGGCGCTGCTCCGAGTCGTCGGAAGACGCGAGAGCAAAGGAGCGCGGCTCGCAGCGAAGTCAAAAAACAGAGCGCGAAGGCGTTAGGGAAAAATGAACGCCTCGTCGCGGCCAGCCAAGCTTTCAAGAACAGTAAACTGAGCGGCGATGTCAACGTCAAGATTGGCCGCGCGGTCGTCAGGCTCACCCACTTGGACAAAATCTATTGGCCTGACGAGGGCTACACCAAAGGCGACCTCATCAAGTATTACTACGAAGTTTCCGCACACATCCTGCCCTATCTCAAAGACCGCCCGCTCATTATGAAGCGCTATCCAGATGGCATCGCGGGCAAGTTTTTTCACCAGCATGATGTTGACGAAGCGCCGGAGTATGTCCGCACAATCGAGTTGGAAGCCGAGGGCCACCGCGTTGATTACATCGCCGGTGATAATCTGGCGACCTTGCTCTACATGGCTAACCTCGGCGCTATCGAACGCCACCCGTGGCATTCACGCGTGCGCCATCTTGAGCGTCCCGATTGGCTCGTCTTCGATTTAGACCCGGGCAAGGGAATAGAGTTTAAGACCATCTGCGAGTTGGCCGTCGGCGTCCGCAGCGTGCTTGAGCGCGTCGGCCTCAAAGGCTATCCCAAAACCTCAGGCTCGCGCGGCCTACACGTCTACGTTCCCATCAAGCCGCAATACTCCTACTCTCAGGCCGCGCTCTTTGCCGAGCAGGTCGCAACCGTCGTCGCCCGCGAGCATTCGCAGATTGCCACCGTCGAGCGCTCTCTCGTCAAACGCAAGCCGGGGCAGATTTACGTTGACCACATGCAGAATGCGCGCGGCAAGTCGGTCGTCGCTCCCTATTCCGTCAGACCGCGCGCGGGCGCAACCGTCTCCGCTCCGCTCGACTGGAAAGAAGTCGAGCGCGCACGAGTGACAACGCAGGATTTCGACATCAAGAACATGCCGCGAAGAATCGCGCGCCAGGGCGACCTCTTTCAGCCGGTCTTGAATCAAAAGCAGAGTTTGAGCGAGGCGTTGGAGAGAATTAAGGAACTGCTCGCGGATGCTTGAGGCTGTTGCTAGCGGGTTGTTCAAGCGAGAGGCAGCAAACGGCTCAGCGTTTTCTCTAAGAGTTCAAAATCAAGAGGCTTGTTCAAATAGTCGTTACAGCCGGCGGCCAGCGCCAGAGGGCGATGCTGAATCGAGTCGTGGCCGGAGAGAATGACAATCGGCACTTTGCTTAACTCGGCGTGTTGTCGCAAGTAGCGTGTGACGGCGAAACCGTGCAGGCGCGGCAACTGCAAATCCATGATTATCAGGTGCGGGCGTTCCTGCTCGGCTACCTTGATGGCCTCTTGCCCATCGCCCGCCTCGATGACGCAGTAGCCCTTCATCTCCAGCAGAATCCTCATCATCAAACGACTATCCGCGTCGTCTTCCACGACCATAATCGTCGGTGCAGACTGCGAGTTGTGATTCATCGGCCTATCTGTGCCCGCACCGAAAGTTATGCTGCTGTAGCCTTGACTGTGCAAATCTGCTGAACCTTAGACGAGAGGCGCTAGGGAGTTCTCCATTGGAGAGCGCCGCACATTATATTATGGGAAAGATAACGCAGGCCAAAAAGTTTCAGATTTAAGAGTGGTATTTAGCCGGACTGTCGAGCCTGCTTTGGCAGCCAGTTTGAGAAGTGAAATATATGATAAGAGAAGTTTTACTGTCTGTACGCATTCGTACGAAAAACTCCACGACGTGGTTATCCTCTCGCCCCCCTAAAACCCTTAAACTTGACGGCGATGTTGTACAAAGAACGCGGTTTTAAACTTGGAGCGCGCTTGTCGGCTGACGTAAAGAGTGAAGGGCTGACTTGCACATGCAAGTCAGCCCTTCACTCTTTTCCCCCTGGAATCGTTTTCTTCAATCGCATCAGTCTCAGGAACAATCGAGGCCGCAAGCCAGCGCCACACTGGCTCGTTGTCTTGATGAATCCCCGAAAACCGCGCCCTGAAGTAAAGACGAATATATCTGGCCGAAAAACACCTGTCGGTACGATTTCGTACTAAAGAACACAACCCCGAAATTTCCCTTCCGGCTCGCAGGCCAGGCTGAAGCTAACCATGAGGCCGAGCATTTGACAACCGCGCATTTGTAACTATAATGGTTACGGATAAGGAGCAATTGAAGGGGCGCTGAAATTCTAACGGAAAAGGATATGCCTTCAAGCAGCAGATTCGCGGTGGCGATACATGCCTTGACGCTGATGGCGCGGGCGGGCGGCGAGCCGCTTAAATCCGAGCAGGTCGCGGCGAGCGTTAATACCAATCCGGTCGTCATCCGTCGCATTCTCTGTGAGTTGGGGCGAGCGCGCCTCGTCGTTTCACAGACGGGCGCGGCGGGCGGCTCAAGATTGGCGCGCACGCCCGCACAGATTAGTTTGCTCGACGTTTACAGGGCGGTCGAGGCGGGCGCGGTCTTCGCGCTGCATCGCCAGCGGCCAAACGACCAATGCTTTGTTGGGATGAACATTGAGACCGTACTCGGAGGCATACTGGAAGAAGTGAGCGGGGCGGTCGAAGGCGTGCTCGCGGAAATCAGCATCGAGAATGTAGTGCAACGTCTTCAGCCTTGTCGTCCTGCGCGAAGGCGCAGGGCGCGCGTTTGAATCTGGTGGGCGCAAGGAGAAAGTGCGCGCCATATAGATGTTCGTAACAGTGGACAGCAAGCGATGCCGCGAAGCGCTACGGCGTGGCGGCGATTTCAAACTTCAGGAGATGAAAGATTATGAGCGAGCGTGTGAGAGAGACAAGCGACAGCGGTTTTGAGAATGACGTGTTGCAAGCAGAGCAGCCCGTGCTGGTGGATTTCTGGGCTGAGTGGTGCGCGCCGTGTAAGGCGCTGAATCCGGCCATCGTAGCGGTGGCTGAGAAATATGCGGGGAGCGCGCGGGTCGTGAAAATGAATATAGACGACAATCCGCTGGTCGCGCAGCGTTATGGAATTCGTGGCCTGCCGACGTTGATTCTCTTTAAGGGCGGCAGGGAAGAAGACCGCATCGTCGGTGCCATCGGCAAGGAAGTGATTTCGCGTCTGATTGACAAACACGTCGATGCCGCGCGTGTTTAAGGGAAACGATGAAGAATAAGAAGCTGACCGTGCTCGCACGCGTTCGCGCTAAGGAAGACGCATTGGAAAAAGTGAAGCGGGAATGTCTCGCGCTGGTTGCGCCCTCGCGCGCCGAAGAGGGCTGCATCAACTACGACTTGCATCAGTCGTCGGATGACAACGCCCTCTTTGTCTTCTACGAAAACTGGACGAGCCGCGAAGCCTTAGAGAGACATCTGGAAATGCCACACTCGCTGCTCTTTGACGAGCGCACATACGGACTGCTGGCCGAAGAAACGGAAATCACCTTCTGGGAGATGCTCTAGCAATCAGCGCCGCGTCAAGCCGGCGCTCATCTTGATGCCACTTTGAAAAATTATGACGAAACAAGACCACACTGCAAACGTCAATACTGACGCGGCGTTGCGCGAGCATCTGCTTTACCTGCTCAGAGGCGGCGGCGCACACGTTAATTTCGAGACGGTCATCGGGGATTTCCCAATAGCGTCAGTCAATCTGAAGGCCGAGCAGATTCCTTACACGCCGTGGCAACTGCTGGAACACATGCGCATCGCGCAGTCTGACATACTTGAGTTTAGCCGCAGCGCCAGTCATGTCTCGCCCAAATGGCCTGAAGGGTATTGGCCCGCTGCCGGTGTGACCGCTGATGCAGAGGCTTGGCAGAAAAGCATCGCGGAGTTTCGCGCAGACCTCAAGGCGATGGAAAAGCTGGTTGGCGATTCCACGATTGACCTCTTTGCTCCGATTGCTCATGGCAGCGGGCAAACCCTCTTGCGCGAAGCGCTGCTGGTCGCAGACCACAACGCTTATCATCTAGGGGTGTTGTCCACGCTCAAGCGGATTTTGGTGGCGAAGGATGGCGGCGAGTAAAACACGGCCTTTGTGCTTCTGAAAAAACTATACGGACGTTTCCCCTTTCCCGTATGATACGAAACGATGCCGCCGCAATTAATCGACCTCAGCCACACAGTCGAGCATGGCCTTGAAACTTACAGAGGCTTGCCCGCGCCCGTCATCTCGGATTACCTTTCGCGCGAGGCGTCGCGCGCACACTACGCGGCGGGCACGGAGTTTCACATCGGGAAAATCGAGATGGTGGCGAACACAGGCACATATCTCGACTCGCCTTTTCATAGATACCCGGACGGCGCGGATTTATCCGAACTGACTTTGTCTTCGCTGGCTAATCTGGACGGCATTCTCCTGCGTGCGACGAGCCTCAATGAGCGCAGGATTACTGCCGCAGACTTTCGCGGGTTGGACGTTGGCGGGCGGGCCATACTGATTCACACGGGCTGGGATGCGCGCTGGGCCACCGACAGCTATTTCGAGAGCCACCCCTTCATCAACGCAGATGCCGCCGAGCACCTACGGGACGCGGGCGCGGCGCTCGTCGGCATTGATTCGCTCAACATAGACGACACGGATGACAAGCATCGTCCAGCTCATTCAATACTGCTCGGCGCGGGCATCCCCATTGTCGAACATCTGTGCAACCTGCAAGCGCTGCCCGTTCGCGGGTTCAAATTCTTCGCCGTGCCCGTGAAGGTCAAAAACTTCGGCACGTTTCCGGTCCGCGCCTTTGCTCTCATTGAATAGCTCGCTTTAGTCTTCTGCTTCCTTTGAGACTTAATGTTGGAAGAGCGTACTAGCTCCGAGAGAGGCTTACTCGAAATAGCGATAATGCCCTGTGATGCGCCAGTTGAAAAGCACGTCTTCGACGCGCACGCCGCCGCCGATATTATGCACGACCTGAAAGCCCGTGCCCGTGTCGGAAAGAATGTTCGTTATCATTCCGATGTGCGGCGCGTTGCCCTCCAGTTGCCATGAAACGATGTCCCCGGGCAGATAATCCTGCGCCCGGTTGGTGATGGGCAGCGCTTTGTGTTGCCGCTCGAAGTAGGTCATCAAATTCAACACGCGGCGGTGGTCTATGTTTGTGTCAGGCTCGTTGAGACCCCATTTTCGCGGGTAGGCGGAAAAGTTGCGGGCCATGTCTTCGTGAACCTCTTTTTGCAGGTCAACTCCATTGCGACGAAAAGCCCTGACAATCACATCCGAGCAGACGCCGCGCTCAAGCGGAACGTCGCCGCCCGGATAATCTATCCTGACGTAAGACGGGTCATAGCGAAACGTGTAGTTGGTCTGCTCGATGGCCGCCGCGACGAGTTGTTTGACGAGAGGCGAGCTAATCGGAGCGGTGCGGGCCGAAGCGGGAAGGCGCGAGCGGCGCGCCACCGGATGAGAGTTCTGGCAAGCGCTCAGAGAGACGGCGATGACAGCCAGCAGCAGACTGCTTATCAGGCGGCTCATGCGTGCCAGTCTCCGACACGCTCGCGCGCTCGTCAAGCGTGATAGCCACACTGATGAAGCGTGTGCTTCATCGCCCATTCAATTGAGACATGGCTTACGCTATGTTCGCCTGCTTGAGCAGCCGGCGCAGCTTAAGCCGCGCCTTGTGAAGCTGCGACTTGGATGTGCCGACCGAGCGGTTGAGCATCTGAGCTATCTCTTCATGCTCGTAGCCTTCGACATCATGCAGGACGAAGACGGTGCGGTAACCAGGCGGAAGTTGCGCAATGGCTTTGTCCAAAGCGATGCGGTCAACGACGGGCATCCGGTCTGGATTCTCCGTTCCCAACACGGTCTGGTCGGGCGTCTCGCCGTCGGCGGTCGTTTTTTCATCGCGGACTTTCAGTTTTCGAAAGTGCATCAACACCTGATTCACGGTCAGGCGGTGCAGCCAGGTGGTGAAAGCCGAGTCGCCGCGAAATGAACCGATTTTGCGAAAGAGTTGGATAAAGACCTCCTGCGCCAAATCTTCAGCCTCGGATTGGTTTTGCGTCATCCGCAGGCACAAAGAATAGACGCGGCGATTGTGGCGCTCAAAAAGCTCCGCAAACGACGGCATATCTCCTTCGGCGGCCCTTTTCGCCAGCGCCAAATCAGCCGCCAGCTTCACGTCGAAGGCAGCTTCGTCCCCGTGTTCGATGTTTCCCCAGAGTGGATAAGTTTCTGCTGTCATCATTAATGATAAATACGATACAAAAGACGTTTCGGATTGCCTAAATTGCTGTAAAAACTGTAAAAATCGCCTAATTTTCCATGGCAACGTCTATTATAGTTAAGCCATCTTAAATATTCAAGCAGCTTAAGTGAACGGAGATGGCCGATGACCGCCCAAGGGCCGGAAAAATTGGAGGAAATTCTCAACAGCTTCGCCGAAGTGATGTCGCTGATAATGCTCGATTCGCACCGGCAGCAATTGGCCGAGCTTGACCTGACGCTGCCGCAAGCACAGGTGCTTAGAGTGCTCAGGCGCAGCGGCGCTGTGCCGACAGGGCGGTTGGCGGCTGAACTACGAATTTCGGCTCCGGCTGTCACGCAGTTGACCGACAGGCTGACGCGCAAAGGGTTGATTAAGCGACAGACGGCTGCGGGCGACAGGCGCACTGTGCTGGTCGCGCTGTCTACTAAGGGAAGGCGGCTGGTAGACCAGTTTCGCAAGCGTCGCTGCGACATCTTCAGCCGGGCGCTCGGTCAACTCGATGAGAGGGAACAGGCGGAGGTCGTCGCATCTCTGGAAAAAGTTGTCGGGGCGCTGGAATTGTATGAATCGAAGCTGGCAATCCAGAGCCGTCCGGCTGCATCTAAAAGAGTAGAAAAACAGTGAAGTCAATAAGTGGGGTGAAAGTGAAAATGAAAACGTTTAAGAACAGAATGATGGCGCTCGTCGCAGCCTTCGCGATTACGGCTGCGTTGGCGCTTGGCGTACCCACGGTGGCCAACGCGCAGGCTTTCGAGCAGCAGCAGATGGCTAAGAAGGTGCGCAAAGAGTTGGTGACCTTGCCGTATTACGGCATCTGGGACAATCTGGCGTACAAGATTGAAGGCGGGACGGTGACGTTGTACGGGCAGGTGTTGCGCCCGACGACGCGCAAGGATGCCGAGCGTCGCGTCGCGAAGCTGAAAGGCGTTGAGCGAGTCGTCAATAACATCGAAGTGTTACCGCTGTCGTCTTTCGACAACAGGTTGCGCGTCCAGACTTATCGCACGCTGGCTCGCACGGGCGGCTTGGACCGTTACCTGAGAGGCGTCAATCCTTCGCTGCACATCATCGTCAATCGCGGTCAGGTGTCGCTCGAAGGCGTGGTCTCGAATAAGGGTGACAAGCAACTCGCCTACATCGCGGCGCGCGGTGTGCCGGGAGCTTTCGCGGTCGTGAATAATCTGAGGGTTGAAGGCGAAGAGGCGGAGTCTTACTAAACTTAAGACACGCACGGCGCTGATGAGTACGAAGGGTGAGGCTTAATCTCAAAGCCTCACCCTTTAAGTTTTCCGGGCGCTCTGCCGTGTCTCGCTACAGGGAAGCGGTTGACGCTTTCCCGAAAGTGTCCGCCGCCGCCAGTTGTTCGATTAGCTGGCGCAGTTCTTGCGGGTTAGATAAACAGAATCGTGCGCGCGTGGCATTGTCTCCGATGTGAACGGCCCATGCTGTTTCCGGTAGACGGGCGAAGAGGTCTTCGTCGGTGCGGTCGTCGCCAGCGGCGAGACAAAAGGAAGGCTCCGGTGAAGCTTTGGAGAGGCGCGCGAGCACTTCGCCTTTGTTGGCCCAGACGGGCTTGACCTCGACCGACTTCTGGCTGCGATAGACGCGAAGCTCTGTCTCCGCCAACATCTGCTCAAGGTTTGCGCCCAGTTCATTTGCCAACCACTCGCCAAACTCCGGGTCAGACATACGGTAGTGCCAGACTATCGAAAACTCTTTCTCTTCGATAAAGCTGCCGGGCGTGCGATTGACGAAGTGTTCGAGAATGGGAGAGACCTGCGCCTTCCAGTCGGCTGTGTAGTTGTCGCGATAAAGCTCCCACTCGGCGCTAGCGGGCGAGCGCATAATCGCACCGTGCTCAGCCGCCAGCCACAAGCCTTTCACCGTGCCGAACCAAGCTTCCAAGTCAAAGCGCGACCGGCCGGAGATGACGGCGATGACGTTTGCCGGATTGGCGGCGAGTTGGCCCAGCCGCCGCAGCAGTTCCGGCGGCGGGGCGGCATCCTGCGGGCGAGGAGCGTAATCGACGAGCGTGCCGTCATGGTCCAGGAGCAGCAGCCTTTGGCGTGACTGACGAAAATCATCGAGCACTTCCGCGACGGGTAGGTGCATGGGGTTCTCCGTTTGGCGGTCAACGCGATTGTCAGACGCCTCCTGCAAATTACTGATGAAGCGGTCGCCCCAGGCGAAGACGTTGTTGCGGACGACGCGCTTGTGCAGGGCCGACATCCGTTCGCGTCGTTCCTCGATTGAGAGCGATAGAGCGCGCTCTATGGTTTCGGCGGTGCGCTCTTCGTCGTAAGGGTTGACGAGGAAGGCTTCGCCCATTTCGGCGGCGGCTCCGGCGAATTCGCTGAGAACGAGGACGCCCGCTTTGTCGCGCTGGCAGGCGACATACTCTTTGGCAACCAGATTCAGGCCGTCGCGCAGGGGCGTGACCCAAGCGAGGTCGGCTGCGGCGTAGAGCGCGACGAGTTCGGAGCGCGGGATGCCGCGACGCAGGTAGACGATGGGCGTCCAATCGGGCGTGCTAAATTCACCGTTGATTGTGCCGACGAGTTCGTCAACCTCCTGCCGCAGTTCCTTGTACATCGAAATCACTTCGCGCGAGGGAACAGCGACTTGCAACAACACGACGCGCTCGCGCAAATCGGGCGATTGCCGGAGCAATCGCCGGAAGGTGCGCAGGCGTTCGGGAATGCCTTTAGTGTAGTCCAGACGGTCAACGGAGAGCAGCAGGTGTCGATTCTTGAAGCGCTGGCGAATCTCCATGCGGCGATTTCTGGTTTCGTCGTCATGCTCTAAGAGGCTCGTAAACTCTTCGGGAGCGATGCCGATGGGCAGCGCATCGAGCTTCAGGGTGCGCCCGCCGACCTCCATGCTATCCATATGGCTTTCGAGGCCGAGGATGCGTAAGGTGGAGGCGCGAAAGTTTTGTAGATAACTGTAGGTGTGAAAGGCTACGTAGTCGGCCCCGAGCAGGCCGCGCAGCAGTTCGTCGCGGCGCGGCAGCAGACGGAAGACGGCGGAGGAGGGAAAGGGAATGTGTAGGAAAAAACCTATGCGCACGTCCGGCACGGCTTCGCGCAACAGTTGCGGCAGCAGCATCAATTGGTAGTCGTGAATCCAAACGAGGTCGCCGGGCCTTAGGTGTTCGAGCACGACATCACGGAAGCGACGATTGGCTTCGATGTAAGCCTGCCAGTGTTCGGGGGCAAACTTCAGTAGTATCGGAAAATAGTGAAAGAGCGGCCAGATGGTTTGATTAGCGTAGCCTTCATAAAAACCCTCTACCACGTCGGGCGGCAAATCAACAGCGTGGTAGCGTTCGCGCTCGGCCCAGCGGTCTAGGAGTTTACGACGTTTCTCGTCTTGTTCGCCGGAAGCGTCGCCGGACCAACCTATCCAGAGTCCGTGTGTGCGTTGGAGAATTGGACCCATCGCGGTCGCTAAGCCT
>CAZEZJ010000095.1:0-14412 GCA_964516695.1 uncultured Blastocatellaceae bacterium | reverse complement strand
TCAACGAGCAGTTGTTGGTGCAGAAGGGCAAGGAGATGGGCTTGGCCGATGAGGTCGAGGCCGAAGTCAATAAGGAGATGCTACGCGTCGCCAAGAATCAGGGCATCGACAGCATTCAAATACTCGAAGAAGAGATGAGCAAGGCGGGCATGAACCCCGCGACGATTCGCCAGACCTTGCGCGTGCAGTTTATGAAGCAGGCGGTGCTCGGTCGTGAAGTTGACGCGCGTATTTATTACGGCCTCAAGCCCGACGAGATTAGGAAATACTATGATGCGAACCGCGACAAATTCCGTAAGCCCGAGGGCGTCACGATTTCGGAAATCTATCTGAGCTTCGCCGGAAAGAACGAGGCCGACGTGAAAGCGCGTGCGCAAAGTTTGCTGACGCAACTGCGCGGCGGCGCTAACTTCGCCACCCTCGCCGCAGCCCATTCCGAACGCCAGATTAAGGGCGAACTCGTCGCTAAGCAGACGGGCGGCAAAGTCGGCACGTTTCAGACGCCCGATTTGCTGCCGGAAATCTCCGCGGCCATTAAGAACGTTCCCGTCGGCGGCGTCAGCGAGCTGGTTCGCTCGGACGACGGCTACCAGATTTTCCGTGTTGACGAGCGCGCGGCGGCCAGCGACCCTTCGGCCTTTAACGAAGACCAGGTACGCGAAGCCATCACGGTCGAGCGCAGGGAGAAGGAGCGCGAGGCTTTCATGAAGAACCTGCGCCGCGACGCCTACATCCAACTCAACAAGGAATATCGCGAGACGGTCGGGCCGCTGCTCTCCGTCAGCCCCCCGGCCAAGACGGCCTCGGCCACCACCCCCGCCGCACAGCCAAACGGCAACGGCGGTAAGAAAAAACAGTAAAGACTTAAAACAGTGATGGGTGATAGGTGATAGGTGATGGGTGATAGGTAAAAGAAAGAGGGTTTCTCTTATTACCTATCACCCATCACCTATCACTTTTTTTATGCGACTTGATTTGTATCTGAAAGCGAGCCGTTTATGTGTGCGGCGGACGGTGGCGCAGCAGTTGTGCGAGGCGGGACAGGTGTGTGTGGGCGGCGTGCGGGCCAAGTCGTCGCGCGCCGTGCAGGTCGGTGATGAGATTGCGCTCAAACGCCGCAATCGC
Source organism: uncultured Blastocatellaceae bacterium (assembly GCA_964516695.1). Lineage (GTDB taxonomy): Bacteria > Acidobacteriota > Blastocatellia > Pyrinomonadales > Pyrinomonadaceae > DASVTR01. The sequence goes on along the minus strand of CAZEZJ010000095.1, from coordinate 13,287 downwards.
TTGCTGACGGTGCGCGTGCTGGCCGTCCCCGCCTCGCGACAGACCGCGCGCGCCGATGCCTCCGGCCTCTACGAAATCCTCAGCGACCAAGAAATCCCCTCAGAAACCCTCCCGTAATTACGTAACCGCTTCATTCGAGAACTCTTGCCATAGACTGTCGCAAGTTTTGCGACGGCTGTTCTGTTTGTCTAAACAACGAAGACGGGCACTATCAAAACATCATAACCCTTGCTTCAGCACAGGTAAGCCTTGTTTTCGCTGGCGTTGGTTGTACTTTCAGTCAAGAAATTTGCAATTTTTGCGGTTTGTTTCACGGGTGAAAGCGTTTTAGAAGCGAACTGTGTATAAACGCGGGAAAAGCTTTTTGGGCAATTCTTCTTGATAGATTAGCTGGCATGGCGGTTGCTCTTGACGAAGCGTAGCGAAACCTTCTGTCAGGGCTACGAAACAGTTGATTCAAAGGCATCTTTCGGGAGTTTTATGAACATTCTCAGCAGTTTCTTTACGGATGATTTGGCAATTGACCTCGGCACAATCAATACGCTCATCTATGCACCCGGACGTGGCATCGTCTTAAACGAGCCTTCGGCGGTGGCGATTCACAAGTACACTGGGGAAGTCTTGGCCGTCGGCGCGGAAGCCTACAAGATGCTGGGCCGTGAACCGCGCGACACGGAAGTGCATCGCCCGCTGCGCGCTGGCAACATAGACAAGTTTGACGTGGCCGAGAAGATGTTGGCCGCCTTCATTAATCGCGTCTACGGCGGACACGCCAAACGCAGCCACCTCGTCATCGGCGTTCCCGGCTCCAGCACCACGCTCGAACAACGCTCCGTGCGCGATGCCGCGCGCGATGCCAAAGCGACGCGCGTTGACCTGATAGACGAAGGACTCGCCGCCGGACTCGGCGCGGGCCTCGATTTTGAAGACGAGCGCGCGCATCTAGTCGTTGACATCGGCGGCGGCACAACCAACGTCGCCATCATCGCTTCGGCAGCCGTCATCAACTCCATCAGCCTGCCCTCCGCGGGCAACGCGATGGACTCCGCCATCCACGATTACATGCGCGGCAAGTATGCCATCGAGATTGGCGAGCGCACCGCCGAAGAGGTCAAGACCGAACTCGGCACGGCGCGACGGCCAGAGGAAGGCAAAGGCGAGACGGAAACTCCTGGGCGGATGGAAGTGGTCGGCAAGGATTTGGTGACGGGTTCGGCCAAAGCCGTCGAGTTGACATCAAAGGAAGTGGGCGAGGCGTTGGAGCCTGTCATCAGTGAGATTGTCGCGGGCGTGCGTCGCGTCGTAGAGGAATCACAGCCGGACGTAACCGCCGACATCTATCGCACAGGAATAGTCCTAACGGGCGGCGGCGCGCTCCTCGACGGCATGGCCGAGCGCTTGCAGCAGGAGACGCAACTGCACGCCGTCGTCGCGGAAGACCCGCTCGCAGCGGTCGCCCTCGGCGCGGGCCGTCTGCTCGCCGCTCCCGACAAATTACAACGCGCCTCAATCCGCGAAGACATCCCTGCGTGGCAGATGTCCGAAGAGTTAATAGTTAACTGGTAAATACTCACCCCAACAGCGACCCACCAGAATCGTGGGAAGCCCAGAAGGCTGCATGAGAGGTTCGCTCTCATGCAGCCTTTCCTCGTTTCTGTTGTCGGATTGTGATGAGCGCTGGCAAGAGCACGTTTTAAGTCTTCGGCGTGATGACGGTCTCTTGCGAGGGTTGCTGCCGCATGTCTTCGCCTGTTTCCGCGATGAGCAGTTGCGGCTCGGCTGTGTCGGCTTCGATTAACGCGTCGCTGCCTACTTCGACGATGGCTTCACGCACGGCGAGGCGTTCCTGCGGCGGCAATTTCAGGTAGGCGTGCATGAGGCGACGGGCTTCTTCGTTGTCTAGTTGCTGCGGCTCAGGCGCAAGCAGTATGAGTCCGGCGACGTAGAGCGCGAGCGTGAAGAAAGAGATGTAGCCTGTGGCCGGCGCAAACGCCGGAGAATCCAGCGTGCCGAGCGTGACGCCTTCAAGCAGTAGGTTGGCGAAGCGCTTGAGCCAGCCGCCCTCGGGCGCGTAGAGCGCAGCCAGAAACATGTGCTTAAGGACGAAGGCCGTGCCGAAGAGTACGCCGAGGCTGCGCAAGAGTCTCCGCGCGTCAAACGAAGAGAATTGGTTGTTCCACAGCGTCCACAGGAAAAAGAAGGAGAAGAGCCAGAAGAGCAGCCCGCTTTCCGGCAGTACGGAATTGAAAGCCTGCGCCGAGCCGAAAAAGAGCGTGAAGAGCGTGAGCGCGTGCGAAACGTTGGTCAGCGGCGGTTGGTCCGACGACAACCACTTTTTGATGTTAATCATGTGGCCGCGCACGAAGAGCACCATCAACAGCACGGAGAGCAAGAGCGTAATCAACGGCGGCGGGATGAAGACGAAGGCTTTGCTCGTCGCATCAATGCGCAGGCCGCCCATCAGCGCCACCGTCAGAAAAATCATCGGCAGCAGCACGAAGCGCACTAACGCGCGATTTCTTGAACGATATTCCGTCGTCATTTGCGTTTGCGGAAAACCTTAAAGGGATTCAAATCGTCAACGCTGCGTTCCAGCCCGTGTTCCAACTCGGCTTTCAATTCGGTGGGCGTGTGCATCTGCAATTCCGCGTCGTCAACCGTAAAAGAGCCGTCGGGCGTCAACTCTATGACGCGGTTGGCGACCGCCAGCCCTTGCTTGAACAAATCGTTGTCCATGTAGAGGCGGCCCCAGCCTTCGCGGTAAAAAGCGTAAGCGATGTAAAACTGCGTGCGCGGGTCGTTCTGCGCCGGGTCGGCGCGCGTCCATTCGTCGCGCGCCGCGCGAAACTGCTCGCGACGAAAAAGCTGGAGCGCCGTCTCAAACTTCTTTTGGTCAATCTCATACGTCCCTGCAGCGACCTCCGCTCCCGCCGCCACTTCCTTGAAGCTACGCGGCTCGGTCGCGTAAATCCAGATGATGAACGCGCTGTAGAGAATCGTCCAAGCGATGCCGACGGATTGGATGAGTCTGTGTTGCATTGCTATAATCCGATGTCTGTAGAGAAGCTAGTGGATGCCTGAAGCCCGTGTCAATAGACGACGGGCCAACTGCACCGAAGTTGCGTAAGCAAAGATGGACGAGCATTTACTCGAACAGATTGTTCGTTACCGCCGCAGCGCACAGTCAATGGGCGACGCGGCGCGCGATGCCATGCGTCGCGGCGACATCGGGCAGACGCGCACGGCGGCGAGGCTGGCCGCACAGCACGCGCGCATCGTCGTCCAACTCGAAACCGGAGTGAAACAAATCGCGCCGGATGATTTCAGAAGCGAAACGGCATGAGCAGAAGGCGCTGCTTTGGTTTTAAGCGATTGCGGGTTGGTGAACTGTCGCGGAGGAGCTTGCATAAAAGCGAGGGCTTCGGGGTGAATATCCAGCATAAAATTCTCATGGCGGCGCTTGCCGTTCTCGCCGTTTTGATGTCTGCTAATCAGGCGAGCGCGTGTTCATGTATCGCGAAGAGGCCGCCGTGTGAAGCCTTCGGAACGGCGAGGGCTGTCTTCGTGGGCAAAGTGATTGGCTCTAAAGAGCGGCGCGAGATAAAGAACGACGACGGCACGAAGGTGACGTTTGATGTCGGAGAAATTTACTTCAAGCTTGAGGAAGCCTTCGCCGGTGTGAAAGGCCCGCGCGTCGTTATTCATTCGGGAACGGGCGGCGGCGATTGCGGCTACTGGTTTCAGCGCGGCCAGCGTTATCTGGTCTACGCTAATGGCGAGTCGGTTAAAAGTTTGAGCACAAATATTTGTAGCCGCACAAAGCCGCTCGCGGAAGCCGATGAGGATTTAGTTTTCCTGCGGAACCTGCCCCGCGCAGGCGTGGGCGCGCGCATCTACGGAACGGTCGCTACCATCATAAAAAGTGCTGATGCGGAGGGCACGGACACCATGCAACCCCTCGTCGGCATCACCGTTAAGATGAAAGGCGCGCACCGGACTTTTGATGCCACGACCGATAGCGAAGGGCGCTACGAATTGACGGGACTTGAGCCGGGGGAGTATCAAGTTCAGGCCATAGTGCAGGACCATTACTACAAGAGCGAGAATTGGATGCGCGAGGTGCTGGTCAATGACCGCGGGTGCGCGCGGGAAGATTTCCTCGCGTTGAACGACAGCACCATCAGGGGCCGTGTTATCGACCCGCAAGGGCAAGGGCTGTCGAGAGCGAGGGTCGTGCTCATTCCGGTGGACACTCCCGATAAGACAATCTGGACGCTGTTGGAAAGTGATTACGCCGACGAACAGGGAGAGTTTGAGTTAGAACTGGTTGCGCCCGGACGCTATTTGTTGGGCATCAATATCGGAGCGTCGCCCGACGCCGATACGCCCTACCCGCGCACCTTCTATCCGGGCGTGACGGAGCGCTCGCAGGCGACCGTCATCGAGGTTGGCTTGGGGCAGCGGATAACGGATGTCAACATCCAACTTCCGCCCAAGCTGATGGAATACAAGGTGAGCGGCGTTGTGGTATGGCCCAACGGAGTTCCCGTGGCTCAGGCAGACATTCATCTGGAAGACGTTGATTATCCGGGCTGGTGTATTGATAACTGCGCCATGAAAACCGATGCTCAAGGGCGATTTACGCTGCGCGGATACGCGGGGTTTAACTACCAAGTCAAGGCCGGCTATGAAAAGAGGGTGGAAGGCAGCCCACAAAAAATGGTCGCGGAGCCTCCGGCCTTCAAACTCACAAGCGACGTTGTTAACCTGCGGCTGATTCTTTCGTCGCCGGAGAAGAAAAGCGACGAGAAGGAAAACAAGTCGCCTTGAGGGTTGCGCGCCTCAGTGGCCGTTTGCGGAATTATGAGACGGGGTTGCAAGCATGACTAAGCCATTCAAGATTCGTGACGTTGAGATTAATCCGCCGCTCGTGCTCTCGCCGATGGCGGGCGTGACGGATATTTCGTTTCGTCGCTTGCTCAAAAGACGCGGCGGCATCGGGCTGACCGTTTCCGAGTTTATTTCAGTCGAAGGCTTGACCAGAAACAACCCGAAGTCGAAGCGGCAGATGCGTTTCTTTGAAGAAGAGCGCCCGTTTGCGGTGCAAATTTTCGGCGGGCAGGCGGAGCGAATGCGGATGGCGGCGGAGATGGCCGAAGAGGTCGGCGCGGATATTCTGGATATTAACTGCGGCTGCCCCGCGCCGAAGGTCGTCAAGCACGGCGGTGGCTCCGGCCTGCTGCGTGATTACGCGCGCCTCGAAACAATCCTGAAAGAAATCAAGAGGGCGATTAAGATTCCTTTGACCATTAAGATTCGCGCGGGCTACTACGATAACGCCATCAACGCCGTCGAGACCGCACGATTAGCCGAAGCTTGCGGCGTCGAACACATCGCGCTGCACGGGCGCACGAAGGAACAGGGCTATAAAGGGCGCGCTGATTGGGATTTGGTGCGGCAGATTAAAGAGGCCGTCAAGGTGCCGGTCTCAGGCAGCGGCGACGTAACGACGGTCGAAGAGGCGTTGGCGCGCTGGCGCGAAACAAATTGCGACGGTGTTCTGATAGGGCGCGGCGCGATGGCGAACCCTTGGATTTTTCGCCAGGTGGAGGAAGCCATCGCGGGCCGCGAAATCTATCAACCGACGCTGGAAGATAAACGCGCCGTGCTGCTTGAATATTTCGAGATGCTGCGCGAAGACATGCCGGAGCTGCCGGCCATCGGCAAGATGAAACAACTGGCCGGACAATTCACGCGCGGCCTTCAGGGCGGCGCAGTCTTCCGCACCTCAATCTACCATTCGCATTCGGTCGAGGAGATTCTTGACCGCATCGCGGAATACTTCGAGGCCGTGGCCGCGGGGCGTAAGTACAGGGAAGATGAGACGGCGGAAATAGAAGACGCGCCCGTGCTCGATTCCTGCGAAGCCGCGACCGCCGCTTCCTAGCACGCTTCGCTCTGGCGGCGCGTCGCTCTCCAAAGCAAAAAAAACCTCTTTCGACTGTAAACAAAAGTGTACAGGCGCAGCGGCAGAGTGTAACTGGAAGTAGACACTCTGCGGCTCCTGCGCTAGTGGCGGGCGTGTGCTTTGGCGCGTAATAGTTGAGTTATGAGAATTGAAAGCGCCAGGGTACGCATGTTGCTACTGAAACAGAAATAGCAGGTGAATCTTTCATGTCACGACGATAGTCTTCTTCGATTTGATGTGCGTTGAGAATCGCCCATTGGCGGTTTGCGAGCGCGCTCTTTTCATCAATCGAAATACTATCGCCCGCCGTACAAGCGAAGCCGCCGGGCCGGTGTTGAAAAAAATTCTGGAAGGAAACTTAAAGAATGGCGACGAAGAAATCAGGTGCTCGGAAGCGGAAGTCGAAGGAGCAGGAGAAGCCTGCTCCGGCACCGCTCGTTCCGGCTGTGCCGCCGCCGGATAATCCGCTTTTGCGCTTCACAGAGTTTGACGCCGACCGCGAGTTTCACAGCAAGGAGATGGCCGAGAAAAGGCTCGAAGCAATCAGGCACACACAGGCCATGCCCACCTCCGAAGAAGAAGAAGCATCAACTACGACAGACACCGCGCCAGAACAAACCACCTCAACAACCCGGTCAGACTCCACGGACGAAGACTGAGCATTGCGTACAAGCAGGTCTATCTAAAAGCCTAACCCTCAAAAGGAGGACACTCTATGCCTACGAGCAAGAAGTCTGCCAAAAAATCAACGAAGGCAGCGAAGAAATCTGCAAGTAAAAAGAGGTCTGCGCGAACCAGCGGAAAAAGGGCCGTCCCACCGCCGGATAATCCCCTATTGCGCCATGAGGAGAACGACGTTGACCGTCGCATCTTCCCCAGACAGGACGAGGCGGAAGGCATCTCCCGCAGTTCGTCTAAAAAAGGCTCGAAAGCAGCCGCGATGGCTGCCGCTCTGGCGTCAGACGAAGAGAGGGAAGAGGATGTTCCGCTCATGGCCCGGCTGCGACTGGCGGCGTTGGAGCGTTCGCGTGCGATGCCGCAAGCAGACCCGGGCGCGCCCGTCGTGATGGCTCCGGCCTTAAGCGGCATTGAAATGGTCGCGCCCGTTTCCGGCGTCAGCAATTGGGTGCAACTGGGGCCGACAGCCATTCCGAAAGGACAAACTTATAGCCCGGCGCGTGTGTTGGTGACGGGCCGCGTCACCAGTCTCGTCGTTGACCCGACGGCTCCGAACACCATCTTCTGCGGAACCGCGCAGGGCGGAGTTTGGAAGACTACGGACGGCGGCAAAAACTGGGTCGCCAAATCCGACAACGAAATCTCGCTCGCCATCGGCGCGCTGGCGATGGACCCGAGCAACCATCTCGTCCTGTATGCGGGAACGGGCGAAGGGAATTTCTCCGGCGACAGCTACTACGGCAACGGCGTCTTAAAGACGACCAACGGCGGCAATTCATGGACAACTCTCGCCACCTCTACCTTCACGGGCGTCCGTTTCGGTCGCATCGCCGTCACCCCGGGCACGCCCAACCGCCTTTTCGGAGCGACCAGCAGCGGCCTCTACCGTAGCACAGACGCCGGAGTAACCTGGTCTAAGATGACCAGCGGCCTGCCCAATGCGCCCGCCACGGATGTCGCCATTAACCCCGCGACGCCCACGACCGTCTATGCCGCGTTCTGGGGACAGGGAATCTACAGGTGCACGAACGCCGGTGCCGCGACTCCGACCTGGACGAAACTCACTTCAGGATTGCCCGCTGGCGGTTTTACGCGCATCAGGCTGGGCCTGTCGCCCTCGGCCCCACAAACCATCTATGCGCTCATCGCTGACAGCAGCTACACGATTAACGGTTTCTACCGCACCACGAACGGGGGCACTTCATGGAGCGCGATTCCGCTGCCCGGCGGAAACATCGGCGGGCAGGGCTTCTACAACATCCATGTCGCCGTTGACCCGACCACTCCCGACATAGTCTATTTGAGCGGCGTCTCGGTCTGGAAGGCCACGCGCAATGCCGGTACGGGCGTCTGGACGATTAACAACATCGGGGCCACCATCCACCCTGATAACCACGCCTTCGCCTTCCACCCGACAAACCACCTCATCGTTTACGCCGGAAACGATGGCGGCATCTATAAGTCAATCAACGGCGGCCTCACCTGGGACGACACCATCAACGAGGGGCTGTGCATCATGCAGTGTGAGTTTATAGACCAGCACCCGACCTCCGATGCCATCGTCTTCAGCGGCACGCAAGACAACGGCACAGAGCAGTTTCGCAACAGCACAGTCTTCTATCACGCGGACGATGGCGACGGCGGCTACTGCGCCATAGACAAGGCGCAACCGAAAAACGTTCTCAGCACCTACTACGGCCCCAGTCCCAAACGTTCGACGCAGGCGGGCAAGTTCGGCACCTGGATGGACGTGGCGGGCGGGCTTGCCGGAAGCGGATTATTCTATCCGCCGCTGGCGCTCGATGAGACCAACTCCAACAACGTCGCGTTCGGCACCGACCGCATTAACCTTGACCCGGCGCAGGGCACAAGCGGATGGCCGACGAAGGTGACATTGCCCGGCATGACGGGCCTTGTCTCCGCCATTCATTACACCAACTCGAACATGATTTACGTGGGCACCTCCACAGGCCGCGTCTATCGTCTGACAAAGAGCGGCGCGTCTTGGACAGCCACGGCCATTCATGCCGCGCCGTTGCCTGGCGGCCCGTTTGTCACAGACCTCGCTTCCGTTCCCGGCTCGCCCAACACCGTGATTGTCATCATGTCGGGCTTTGGCACCGGACACGTCTGGCGCGGCATCGTTCCGGCGGCGGGCGCGGCGACATGGACGAACATCAGCGGCAGCGGAGCCACCGCCATGCCAGACATTCCGGCTAACGCCCTGGTGATTGACCCGGCAGCCCCCAACACTTTTTATGTCGCCACGGACGTAGCCGTCTACCGGACGACAAACGGCGGCACGAGTTGGATACAGTTTAGTCAGGGCTTGCCAAACTGCGCTGTCTTCGACATGCGCCTTCACAACCCGACGCGGCTCTTGCGCGCGGGCACACACGGGCGCGGCATCTGGGAGCGCAAGCTCGATGTGCCGTCTGTTCCAGACGTTGACATCTTTTTCCGCGACCACCTGATGGCAACGGGGCGCATCCTGCCGACGCCGAACAATGTTCCCGCGGCCTTCGAAGACCCGCTGCAATTTGTGGCCCTCGGCGCTCCGCTCTCCCATTGGATGTGCGCCGACATTAAGGTGGACGCGCTCGAAGGCTCGCCGCCGTCGTATCAGATGCCGGTCGCCAGCGTTGACTACGTTGCCTATGAGACCAAGCTGCAACACCGCAACGCGCAGCGCGGCAACATCAACCGCGTCTACGTTAAAGTCAACAACCGTGGCTTTGCGCCCGGCGCGAACGTGACAGTCAAGCTCCTTTACGCTAACGCTTCCGCCGGACTGCCCGCTTTGCCGCCCGACTTCTGGACGGCGTTTCCCAACAATTCGATGAACACGACCAACTGGAAGCCTGTCGGCACGGCCAAAACCATCCTCTCGCTTTCGCCCACCGAGCCGACCGTTCTGGAATGGGATTTAGCGCTGCCTTCAACCGCCGCGACTCACTCCTGTTTGCTCGCCGTCATGGACTGCCCGCAGAATCCGATTCCGGCGGGCAATAAGATTTTCAACGTTGACCAGCTAGTCAGAAACGAAAAGCGCGTCGGGTTGAAGAATCTACACGTCGTCAATATTCCGGCGGGCGCGTCGATGTGGACAACGCTCGACTTTAACCCGACCGAGACCGGCAAGCTCAGCGCCATCCGAGTCATCGGCACGGGCTTGGAGAAAGGCAGCCTCGGATTAGTCTTGCCCAAATCAGCACAGCCCTCGGCCGGCAAGAGTTCGAAGAAGGCCGGAGCCAAGAAGGGTGCGAAGAAGGGCGCTGCCGCTGGGTTGCAAATCAAGCTGGAAGGCATCGTGCTGCGCAAGGCGTCTGACCAGATGATTAAGTCGCTGAAGGAACGCTTACCCGAAGAGGCAGACAAGTATGACGTCTCGCGTCTTTACACGTTGGACAAGGGGAAAGGCGGAGGCAAACTTGCGGACGTTAAAATTCCGAAACAGGGCTTGCGCGCCGCCATTGTCTTGACGGCCCCGGCCCAAGGGACTGACTTCGAAACGTTCTCCGTCGTGCAGGAAGAAGACGGTGAAATCGTCGGCGGCAGCACCTACGCCATACAGCCTGTGAAGGGATAGAAAACGCGGAACGCTGATAGAGGTTCCGGCGAATTCTAAATCCGCTGGCAAGAAATAGGCGGGCAAAAGGCATGAGCGATGAACGATGAGAAGCTTGCCTCTCATCGTTCATCATTCCGCCTCTTCTTCCGGCGAACGTTCAAACACTGAGGAGTCACTAGATGGTCTATCTATTGCTGGCGACGTATGGAACTGTTCTCTTCGCAGAGTTGCTGGGCGACAAATCTTTTTACACCATTAGCAGCCTGACCACGCGTTTTCGCGCCGCGCATGTGCTGGGCGGCATCAGCATCGCTTTCGCCGGAAAGATGCTGGTCGCGGTGCTGGTCGGGCAAGCCATCGCCGGATTGCCTTCCGCCTTGGTCGCAGGCGTTAGCGCCGCGACCTTCTTCGCGACGGCGCTCGTCATCTGGTTTAAAAAACCGCGGAGCGAGAAACATGAACTTGAGGGAGGCTGGCCGCGCGCGACGGGTGTTTCGTTTGCCGCCGTTTTTCTCACGGAGTGGGGCGATGTCGGGCAGATTGCTGCCGCCACGCTGGTTGCCAGCTATCACGCGCCGTTTGTCATTTGGGTGGGAGCAACCGCCGCGATGATAACGAAAGGCGTGCTTGCTGTGACGCTCGGCGTCGGGCTGCGGCAGCGCATTCCGCAAAGCGGTCTGCGCTATGGAGCGTTTGCGATGTGTCTGGTGATGGGCATTCTGGCGGCGCTCAGGATTGATTGAGCCGCACGCACAACAGGCGGGCTTAAGGGTGCGCGACTCTTCCGGCTGTTATTTTCAGCGCGCCGGTATTATTCCTCAATCTCGATTGCAGTTGATTGTTTGCCGGCATGGGCCTTGGGCAGTTCGTCGTCGAGCAGCACAACTTCGAGCCTCGCGATGGCGCTCAAAGGGATGCCTTGGAGCCAGACTCCGTAGCCCGAATTGATGGGCGCGGATTTATCCTTCGCCAGTTGATTGAAACCGAAAATCGTCTCGCGTTCGATTCCTCTGAGTTGTTGGCCGTTGCTGTCGTAGGCTCTAATTGCAAAGACTACGGTGGGCCAAGATTGTTTCGTTTGATTGACGAGTTTTCCGCTGAGTTTGGTGCTGGCGCCGACGCGCACGAGGCGTAAATCCGTCAGCCTGAATCTGCCTTCATCAAACGGAATTGTCAGGGACGAATGAGATTTGCCGTCAACGGTCGTGCGCGTCGCCGTTGTGCTCGCAAGCTGACGAGAACGGTTCTGTGCCAGCCAAGGGCCAAGCGGCTCAATCATCAAGCCCACCAGCATGGCGAGCAGAATAAATGCAGGGCGTTTCATTAAAACTTTACCTCGCTTTGAAAAATTCCGAGACGCGTCTAGCGTCTCCTGCCAGCGGGAGCGTTTGCGGGCGCAGCCTGCTTTTTCGACGCGCCGCCAGTATTCAAGTCCACGGGGGCCGGATAGCCTTTGCCCTTCAGCGCCGCAATCTCGATGACAATCTCCTTTTTGCCTTTGACGCTGCGCGTCACCTGATTGCTGTTGCTGTTCGCCGTGGTCTCCTGGCGATTGCTCTTTTGCTTTGTATCCGTCTCGCGCCCGGTGTCTAACCTCTCGGCTGGCTTCGGTTCGTCAATCTTGCCGGTGGCATCGCGCGACATTTCTCTGAGCGCGGTTAAGACAGAGGCCCGCTCCGTTTCACTGAGTTGTTCGAGCGAGACGCCGTATGTTTGGAGCACGGCGCGCAAATTCTCCTCGGTGTTGGTGTCGCGGTCATAGACATCGCGATAGATGCGGAGCTTGCCGTCTTCGACGACGATGGTTTCATAGCGCAACTCGACGGGCACGGCGCGCGACAACTTGACCTCTTTGGTCTCTTTGGGAGTCTTGGCGTAAGCCGTAATCTGCTCGTCGGTCAATTCCGTTCCGGCCAATCCGGCCAGCACGCGCGCAAACTCTTGCACCTGCGGAGTCGTCAGACCAACGCAGCCGTGCGAAGCGAAACTGCCGAGCTTGGCTGTTGATTTGCCGCCGTGAATCAAAGAGGGCAGGCCGATGGGAATCTTGATTGGGCCAAGCGGGTTCAACTTGCTTCCGGCCTCGATTTTCTCTCCGGGCTTGACCTTGTTGGAGGCTTCGACCCAAGGCTCATCGGGCGGCGTCCACGTCGGGTTGAAGATAATGGTATTGGCCCTGCGTTGGCCCACGGGCAGCGGAAACTCAGGATAGCCAATGCCTATTTTGTACGACTTGACGAGGCGGCCTCCCTCGAAAACATCCATCCGGTAGGCCGGAGCGTTGACGACGATGCGCGTGTCCGACGGAATGGAATTAAGTTTGCCCTTCGAACTGTGTGCTGCGTTAGTGCCTGACGCATCAGAGGCATTGTTCGCCGGAGCGTTGCTCGCGTTGCCGCCATCCTCATTGGCGCCGCTCCATCTCTCGCTCATCAGCGTTGTTAATTGCCGCGTCTTCTCTTCGCCGATGACGGCTTTAATCTGTTCGCTGGCGCGGGCACGCGCGGCGGAGGTCGTGCCACCGTAGTCGTCCGCGTCCGATTCGCGCAGCTTGCCGGTCTCTTCGCGCGCCGTCTTGCGTAGCCGCTCAATCTGCTCATCGGTCAATTGCAGTTTGGTTTTGAGTTCGGAGGCGAAGGTCTCGTCGTGGAAGAAAGCGTCGAGCAGGGGAAGCGTGACGGCCATGTCGTTGGCTGTGGTCGCGTTTGTTCTGACAGTCTCGGGCGTCGCCGTGGGCGTCGTGTTGGTTGTGGTGCTGTTTGTGCTGTTGGCTGTATTGCTCGGCTGGGTGACGCAGCCCGCTATGCAGAAAGTGAGAGCCAGAGCAGAGAACGCTCCGGCCAAACGCGAAAAACTCATCATGCTGTCTTGCTCCTATTCGGATTCCGAAATCTCTACAGCGCGCGAAGCTCAGAGCGGCGCTTGATACACGGGCCGTCTGCAAGACCTGTTCCTGATTGATAACGGCTAAAACAAGGGCTTTTACCGCTATTTTCGAGCCGTAAGTGCCAAGTGCGTGCACCATAAGCGAACAATCAATTTGCAAAAATAGTCCAAAGTCCGAGGTCTC
>CAZEZJ010000094.1:2545-14630 GCA_964516695.1 uncultured Blastocatellaceae bacterium | reverse complement strand
CAACCCTGCCTATCACGCGGCTGGCCCACTGCGCGTGCTGGCTCGCCTCGAAGCAAAGCTTCCACGCTGGCTCGGCGGAGGCCACACTCGCGCCCGCGCGCACTACCAACAAGCCCTCACGCTGGCGCCCGCCAACACCGTCACACTCCTCTACTACGCAGAACTGCTCCTTGAAGCAGGCGACTCTGAAAACGCCCGCCTGCAACTCGAAGCGCTCTTGAACGCGCCGCCCGACCCATCGTGGGCCTTCGAGACCGCACGCGACCGCCGCCTCGCGCAAGCAATTCTAAAGAAGGAAAAAGGTAAAAGGTAAAAGGTAAAAGTGAGGATGAAAGACTATGTTCTTTCTCTTTCCTTTTACCTTTTACCTTTTTCCTTTTTCCTTTTACTTTATTTCAGGTCGCCGCATAAATGTTGGAGCAAGACCGTGGCTGTGATAGCGGCGGTCTCTGCGCGCAGGATGCGCCCCCCGAGTGTGACGAGAGACCAGCCCGCATCACGCGCGCCTGCTATCTCTTCATCCGTCCAGCCGCCTTCCGGGCCAATGAGCGCTGTCGCTGACGAGACGCGCGCGGGCGCTTCCGTAATCATCTCCAACAGCCCGCGCCCTTCGCGCTCCGTAAACATCACGCGCCACTCTTCGCCACCGCCGGAGGCTTCAATCAACGAGCTAAAGAGGCGCGGCGCGGCAATGGCCGGAACAAGAGCGCGGCCCGACTGTTTCGCGGCTTCAAGCGCGATACGCTGCCAGCGTGCCGTCCGGCGAGAGCCATCCGCTTCATCGCGCAGTCGCACGTCCGCCTGTTTAGTTATCAAGGGCACGATTTCCGTCGCGCCTAATTCCGTGGCCTTCTGCACGACCAAATCAAATTTCTCGCCCTTCAGCAACGCCACCGCCAACCTTAAACTGAGCCGCGACTCAGGGCGCGCCGCCGCGACCTCTTCCGCCACTTCAAGCTTCACCAGAGAGCGCGCGCATTCGCCCACGATGCAGCGATACTCTCGCCCCGCGCCGTCAAACACAAACACTTCAGCGCCGCGCTCTAATCGCAGCACGTCGCGTAAGTGCCGCGCCTCATCCGCCGCGAGCATGACGGAGCCGCTGTCGCGCGCAAACGCTTCCGGCGGCGCATAGAATCTTCGACGAGACATAAAAAAGGTTTCAGGTTTCAAGTTTAAGATTTCAAGGTGTGAACGCAAACCTTAAACTTGAAACTTTTTCAGACGATGATTGCCACCCATTCGCCATCGGTCGCGATTTCGCAGACGTTGAGCACGCCCAGTTGGCCCAAGCTCTGTCTGACCCAATCAGTTTGCGAGTCGAGTATTCCAGACAGAATCAAGCGGCCACAGGAAGCGCCTATGAGCGCGGGCAGCAGCGGCACGATGACGTCCGCCGTCAGGTTGGCACAGACGAGGTCGGCAGAGGCGGTCGGAGTTTGTGCGACAGAGCCGGCGAAAAAATCGATGCGCTCGGCCACGTTATTCAAACGCGCGTTCCCGCGCGCAATCTCGATGGCCTCGGCGTCAGTGTCGCAAGCTTCGATGCGTATCTTCGGATTGAGCAGCGCGGCGGCGATGGCGAGGATGCCTGTGCCCGTGCCGACATCAAGGAAGCTATTGCCGCCCGCATATTTCTCGATGGCTGCGAGGCAGAGGCGCGTCGTCTCGTGTGTGCCGGTGCCAAAGGCCATGCCGGGTTCGATGCGGATGACAAGCCTGTCCGTCGCGCCTGTAATCTCGCTCCACGGCGGCGCGATGATGAACCGTTGGCCCACCGCGATTGGCTGCCAGCTTTTTTTCCACTCGCCAAGCCAATCGCGGTCTGCGACCTCACGAAACTCCATCTCACGCACCGAAGATGACGGCAGACCGTAGACGCGCAAGGCTTCCAAGAGGGCGTCGCGCACGCGTTCGCGTTCAGGCAGCGCATCAAAATAGCCGACCGCGAGCAGCAATTCTTTGTCTTCCTCGCGGCTCTCGGTGCCGAGCGCGCCCGCTTCCATCAAGGCATACTCGACGGCCTCGCGCGCCGCCGTCTCTATCGTCAGCTCAATCGCATACCAGACCCGTCCTGACTGATGCTCAACTCTCATAACTTCTGGCCGAGCAGTTAACGCGTATTATTGCTTCTGAATATCCAAATCAGGCTGGCAATGATGGCTGAGGCTCCGGCGAGCCGCAGCAGAATCATTCTCTTGCTGCCCGTGATGAAGTAAGCGGCAATCAAAATGAGGGCGAGCGCAGAGAAGAGCATACCTCCAAGCAGTAAGAGCATAAGCAACGAGTTTCCTTATTCTTATTCTTTGATTCCGAGCGAATCGAGCAAGCTGGTTTTGTCGCGCCATCCGGCTTCGACTTTAACGAAGAGTTCGAGATGACAGCGATGTCCGAGCAGGCGTTCGATGTCTTGGCGGGCGCGCGTGCCGATTTCTTTCAACTGCTCCGCGCCATGTCCGATGATAATCTTCTTCTGCCCCGCGCGCTCGACGAAGATGGCGCAATGAATCACCGACAGGTCTTCACGCACTTCGTCAAACCTTTCCGTCACAACCGCCGTCACATACGGCAGTTCTTCACCCATCGTCTGCAAAATTTTTTCCCGCACCATCTCCGCGACAATCGCGCGCATGGGTTGGTCGGTCAATTCATCTTCACCAAACAGCGGTTCGCCCTCTGGCAGATGCTTGATAATCTCCTGCAATAAAACTTCCACCATATCGCCCTTCAGCGCCGAGATGGGAATCACCTCTCGCCAAGCATACTCCTGCCCGTACCATTCCATCAGCGGCAGCAGCTTCGACTTATCCGCCAGCTTATCCGTCTTATTCAACAACAGCAGCGCAGGCTTCTCCGCCTGCTTCACCAAATCGAGCACGAAGCGGTCGCCGTTGCCCGTCGAAGCCGAAGCATCGCGCATCAGGCACACCAAGTCAACGCCTTCGAGCGCATCATGCACCGCCGCCATCATCCTTCGATTAAGCAAATAACCCGGCTTATGCACGCCCGGCGTGTCCACCAACACAATCTGCCCCTCGGGCCGCGTGATAACGCCCTGAATCCTGTGCCGCGTCGTCTGCGGCTTATTCGACACCGCCGCAATCTTCTCCCCGACAACGCGGTTGAGCAGCGTAGACTTCCCCGCATTAGGCCGCCCAATGAGCGCGACATAGCCGCTGCGATAATGTTTATCCTGAGAGCTTTCAGACATGGAAAGATGAATGCTTTTTATTCGTCGGCGTGCGCCTCGTGCTCTAATCGCCCCGCTTCATCCCTCCGCCGTGCTCTTCATCGCCATCTCGCCGTTGAGTTTCATAATCTCCAAGGTCATCTCGGTGGAGGCGTACATGTCTTTGACATCGAGCCATTCATTGACGGTGTGGATGGCGCGCATCCCTGTGCCGAGGTTGGCGCATTCGATGCCTTTGCGGTTGAAGATGTTGGCGTCGCAGCCGCCGCCCGAGGCCATCGTCTCCACTTTGAGGCCCATGCGGGAGGCAGCGCCGAGGACGAGTTGGACGACGCGCGAATCGTCGGGCACGTTCATCGCGTAGTATTCGGGCGAGACGGTTGATTCGACGCGCGCTTTGGTCGTCCGGCCTTCGACCGTCACTTCGTATTTCGCGGCAGCGTCTTCAAAACATTTGACCATGTGGTCACACTGGCGTTTAAGTTTACCTTCATCGAGCGAGCGGGCTTCGCCTTTGAGATAGACGAGGTTGGTGATGATGTTGGTGGCTTTGCCGCCTTCGATGACGCCGATGTTGGCGGTGGTCTCGTCGTCTATGCGAAAGAGTTTCATGTTAGCGATGGCTTCCGCCGCAATCTTGATGGCGGAGATGCCGTATTCGGGCGCGACTCCGGCGTGGGCTTCGAGGCCGTAGACTTTGAATTCGAGATGATTGGCCGAAGGGCCTTTGGTGAAGAGAAAGCCGGGGTCGTCGGAATCGAAGACGATGCCATATTTCGCTCTGATTTTCGAAACGTCCAGATGCTTCGCGCCGAGCAGGCCCACTTCCTCGCAGATGGAGAAGACGGCTTCGATGTCTGTGTGCGGGATGTTCTGTTCCTGTAGGCAGCGGATGGTTTCGATGATAACGGCGCAGCCGGATTTATCATCACCGCCGAGGACGGTTGTGCCGTCGGTGCGAATGATGTCGCCTTCGATGATGGGTTTCACGCCTTCGCCGGGCACGACCGTATCCATGTGAGCAGACATCATAATCGGCTCGGCATCAGGAATAGTGCCCTTGAAACGAGCGATAACGTTGCCGGAATTTCCGCCGACCTTTTCGCCGGCGTCGTCTATCTCGACAACTGCGCCCATCTCTTCGCAGTATTTCTTAATGCGCTCGGCTATGTCGCGCTCTTTGCGCGAATGGCTGTCAATCTGTACGAATTCGAGCAAAAGATTTTTGATGCGCTCCTGATTAATCATTTGGCCTCCGCGTAAAAAAGTGATGAGTGATGAGTGATGAGTAAAAGGAAAGAATAGTCTTTCGCTCATTACTCATCACTCATTACTGCTTTTCGTTTATCGTACTACAGCAGCCCGCGCGGGCGCTACGAAAGAGCGGCGCGCCATTCTTCGGCGCGGCGGCTGAGTTCGTCGAGCGTGTGTTGCAGTTCGTCGCGTTTGGCTTCGAGTTGTGATTCGTCTGCGTCTGCCGGAACGTAGATTGGCGGGGCGACGTAGACCTTCGCGCGGGTGAAGGGTTTAGGAATCTGGAAACTATCCCAACTGGGAATGGTCCAGTAACGATGAAGCGCCATTGTGACGGGCAAGACCGGATGGCCCGTCTTTTTGGCGAGCAAGACCGAACCCATCTTGGCGACGCGGGGCGGCCCCTTCGGCCCATCAATGGTGAAGGCGGTGGTGCAGCCAGCGCGCATGAGCCGCGCCATTTCGACGACCGCGCCGACGCCGCCGCGCGTCGAAGAGCCGCGCGCCGCGCCATATCCGAAGCGCTGGATGAAGCGCGCGATGTATTCGCCGTCGAAGCTCTGCGATGTCATCACGACGATACGGCGACGACGCCACCAGTAAGTGGTCAGAAAAATTCGTTCATGCCAGAAGTTGTAAATGGGAAGGCCACCGCTTTTCGTGACCTGCTCGTGATGCTCCCAGCCTTCAACCTCGAAACGCGCGGTGCGTCCGATGAGACTGATGAGCAGGTAAAATGCAAGGTCTGCGGCGCGAATCATCAGCCGCTTTTTCAAGGGGTAAGCCGAGAGGTCGGCAAACTTGTAGGCGCGTCCGACGCTCATCTCAGAACGTGCGTTCGCCCCTTGTGCGCCGCGCCCGTGCTCGCCTTGTTTGATGGAAGCCTGCATAAACAAGGCAAAAGTAATCTAAAGAAGGCAAAAGGTAAAAGGCAAAAGGCAAAAGTGTGGGGAAGCCGGTTTTAATAAAAAGTGGTTTGCAGCCTTCCTTTTGCCTTTGACCTTTTTACTTTTACCTTTTCCTTTTGCCTGCTTCGGAGATATTATGCGGAACGTGGGGCGGCCCTTTGTCGTATAGCGCAAGCGGAAAGCGCTCTTGTTCGGCGCGCTTCTCCCCTTCCTCGTTTTTATCAAGGTCAGTTAGCTAGAACTCCGGGGTTCAATGGATAGACGACGAATTCTCATCGTTGATAACAACGATGAGTTGCGTGCCATGCTTGAACAGGTCTTGCGCGAACTCGGCCACGAGGTCGTGGCGACGGGTGATCGCGCCGAAGCGCTGGCGCGCGAGGATTTGGAGGAGTTTGACCTCATCATCAGCGACCTAACGGAAGATGCTGATTCGGGCGTCCAACTCGTCAGCGAACTCAAACGCAAGCGCCTGCTCGTGCCCGTCGTCGTCTCATCCGACGAAGCGCAGCAGCCCGGCCTCGTCAAAGCCTTCAAGATGGGCGCGGCCAACTTCCTCCGCCAACCCTACAACAAAGACGAGTTGCGCAGCATCGTTGATAAGACGCTCTCCTACAAGCTCCGTTTTATAGACGACGTTAAGGTCTTGCCCTACGTGCGCGAGAAGATAGATTTCGAGTTGCCCTCAGATGTGACGTTGATGAACGGAGTGCTGCAATACCTGATAGAGCGGCTGGCGCGGCTCGGCGTCATCAAGCCCGAGCGCTCCAACCTCTTCGTCGCCCTCGATGAAGCCTTCGTCAACGCCGTCAAGCACGGCAATCGCAACGACCCCGCCAAGCTCGTCCGCATCACCGCCGAACTTTCAACCCAAGAAGCACGCTTTACCATCGAAGACGAGGGCGACGGCTTCAACGTGCAGGAAATACCGGACCCGCGCGACCCCGAAAATCTGTTCAAGACATCGGGCCGCGGCGTGCTCCTCATCTACAACATCATGGATGAGGTTTACTACAACGAGCGCGGCAATCGCCTCACGATGGTCAAGCGCCCCGAAGAATCCCTCGAAAGCGAACTCATCGAATCTCTCACACCGGACAACGCCAAACAGACGCACAACTAGCACGCCTCTTGATTTACCGAAACGCTCCCTGAAGTCAGACTCTCTTCCATTGGCCGGCAAAATATTTTTCCGCTTCAGCCTTTGAAATCTCCAACCCTTGAAATCCTCTCTGCGCTCGCTAGTTCTCTCTGGTTGATGCTTTTGTGCGAGAATGAATTGATTTTTCGGTACATTAGCGCGCACGCATCGCCTGTGCTATTAGTTTGAGCAACGCGTGTCAGAGAAACCCAAGCGAAGAGACTCTTGATGCAGGAGATTAAATCAGCCCGCAGCGGTCAGGCCAAATTTATCGGGCTGATTCTGTTATTGATTCTGGCGCTCGGCGCGGTGCTCAGAATCGT
This sequence comes from uncultured Blastocatellaceae bacterium, assembly GCA_964516695.1. Taxonomy (GTDB): domain Bacteria; phylum Acidobacteriota; class Blastocatellia; order Pyrinomonadales; family Pyrinomonadaceae; genus DASVTR01. The sequence goes on along the minus strand of CAZEZJ010000094.1, from coordinate 7,814 downwards.
CAATCTGGGCGCGGATAGCATCTGGCTCGACGAAGCCTACTCGATTCAATTCGCGCGCCTGCCTCTTCAGCAATTGATTGATGAAACGGCGTCGAGCGACGTGCATCCTCCGCTCTACTATCTCCTGCTGCACTACTGGATTAAACTCTGCGGCGATTCGGAAGCAGGCGCGCGCCTGCTCTCCGCGCTCTTCAGCTTGCTCTCCATCCTGATGCTCTACGCGCTCGCCGCGCTCCTCTTCGACCGCGCGACGGGACTCTTGAGCGCCTTGCTGCTCTCGCTCTCGCTCTTTCACATAGAGTTTGCGCAGGAAGCGCGCATGTACACGCTGCTCGCGTTTCTCTCGCTCTGCTCGCTCTACTTTTTTCTCAAACTGTTTACGACGGAGACGCGCGCGCCCGCGCTCACCGGCTACGTCGTCACGACCAGCCTCTTGATGCACACGCACGTCTACGGCTTCTTCATCCTCTTAGCCCAGCATCTATTCTTCTGCTCGCTCTATTTCAGCCGCCGTGATGTTTTTAAGCAATTGCTCAAACGCTGGCTGCTCTTGCAAGGGGCGCTCATTGTGCTCTTTCTGCCGTGGCTCTCCGTGATGCTCGCGCAGTTTGAGCGCGTGCAGCACGGCTTCTGGATTCCGCGACCAACGCTCAATTTCCTGCGACTGACGTGGATGATTTATTCAGGCTCGACGCTGCTCTCGTTTCTTTTTATCCCGCTCGTCGCGCTCGGCCTCATCGCGCAATACGGAAGACAGAACGAACACAACGCGGAAGAACACCTGAGCCTGCCGCCAACACGAAAGCCGCATTTTTCCGAGCGCCAGAAAACCCTGCTTCTGCTCTTCTGGTTTCTCGCGCCCATCGTTGTTCCGTTTGTGCTGTCGCAGTTTTTGTCTTCGATTTACCTGCCGAAATACACCATCGCGGCCTCCGTTGCTTTTCTCGTTTTAGCGGCGAGAGGCATTATGAGTATTCGGATGGAGCGCGTGCGCGTCGTCTTGGTGTTCGTCCTGCTCGGACTATCCTTTGTCAACGTTCGCGCCTACTGGAGCGTGCCGCACAAGGATTTCTGGCGCGAGTCGGCCAGCTATTTTGACGGGGCGGCTGAGGGCGGCGACATCGTGCTCTTTCATCAGGAATCCGGCCACGTCCCGTTTCTCTATTACTCGAAGCGCACGGACGTTAAAGCCGTCCCGTTTCCCGATTATCAAACTCAATTGACGGCGGAGAACGTCGGCCAGAAATTGAAGGAGACAATTGCGGGCCACAATCGCGTCTGGCTCGTCGCCTCACACCCGACGGAGGTGACGGCTTTGATTACGAAACAACTGGCCGAGTGGTACAAACCGACGGAGCATCGCATTGACCCTGGCGTTGAACTCTACCTTTTTGAAAAAGGAACCATGCCGCAGTGAGCCGCGTGAGCCGGAAGATGCCTCTTCGCGACCACGACGCTCATGCCGGCGCGGCTCTCCACCGTGGCTTTTTCAGAGCCTGGCGTTGGTGGCTTGGGCCAGCAGTGCTCGCGCTCCTGCTGGCCCTCGTTTATCAAGACCCTTTCATCGGTGATTGGGACGCGCTCGACTACACAGTCAATTCCGTGCATGGTCATCCGTCAACGATGGCTTTAGGGCGCACGCTCTTCATCTTCATCAATCATGCGCTCTACCGCACAGCACACGCGCTCTTTAATCTACAGCCATCGGAAGCTTACCTGCTTTTTAAGTATGCAGTCATCGCGCAATCGCCGCTCGTCGTTATCGCTTGCTGGCAACTGGCTCGCGACCTGACGCGTTCGCTACGCGCGGCCACGATTGCGTCGCTCCTCGTCGCGCTCTCGCCCGCCTTCGTTATCTATAGCGGTCAGGTGATGACGGAGATTCCGTCGCTGCTGTGGCTCACCGTCGCTCTTATCGTTCACCTGCGCGGCGTGCGCCAGCGCAAGTTGTGGCTGATGCTCGCCGGCGCGATGCTGCTCGGCGCGGGCGTCAATTTTCGCGAGACCATCGCGTTCTACGCGCCTTGGCTCGTGCTAGCGCCATTCATCTGCGGCTGGCGGATGGGCCGTCGAGAGCTAGTGAGCATCGCGCTCTGCTGTCTGGTCTTCCTTCTTTTCGCGCTGGGCGGCTTTGCCTTTTGGTTTGCGACTGACATCGGCGGCTACCGCTCCGGTTGGTACGGCTGGCGCGAATCCATGCGGCAAGAAACGGCGCGCCATCCCGTCAGGCTGCGCAACATGTTTCCGCTGCTCGTCTATTTTTTTCTGGTTGCGCCGATGGTGCTGGTCGCGCTGCCCGTCGCCGCTTGGAAGGAATGGCAGAGGCGCGGGCTGTCTGCGCTCTTGGCCTTGGCGCTCGTGGGTCTTGTCGCGAACCTACTGCTCTTTTTCAACTACAGCACGACCATCAACTGGCGTTATCTACTGACGGGACTGCCGGCGCTCGCACCGCTCGCCGCCGATTATTTCATCAACTCGCAAACCATCAGGCTCGGAAATCCGCGCTATGCTTTCTGGAGCGCGGTGGCGGGCGTGGCGCTCGTCGCCTTAATGCTCGGGCTTGTGCTTAAGCCCTCGCGCGCTAAGTTCGCTGAGAAGCACGCGTTGACACAAAGCTACCTGTCGCGGCTGGAAAGCGTGCCGCCGGATGCGGTGTTGATGGCGGGCGGGCAAGTGGTGGCTGTGACATACGGGCGCGGGCTTGGCCTCGGCCAGTGGGAAGCAATCGGCACGGGCGGCGGCTGGCCCGGCGCGCGGCTCGTTCCCCTCATCGAAGATTACTTACGCCGTGGCCGCCGCGTCTTTCTCGATACAGACACGGCGCTCTGGTCGCCCTGCGGCTGGCAACTCGAAGAGACGCGCGCCGTCGCACGTCTCGGCCTCCACTTTCGTTTCCGTCGCTTCTCCGACAGCATCTATGAACTGAGGCTGCATGATGACCCGGCGGCAATTGATACGCCCGCGCTGGAAAACCTCTTACCGGAAAACAGGCCCGCCGACCGGCAGAAATGCGCGGGCCAGCAAGCGTTGAATTAAACGATGAACGCGGATTATCATCATTATAAGGTTAGAGAAAGCTGCCCGGCGTATGAAAGGGCAAAGCTGAAGTGTGAGGCTTTTAGTTCAGTTATGAAGAGACTATTTTTCATGGTGCTGTTGTCGCTGGCTGTGGCATCCTTTGCTGTGGGCCAGAAACCGGCGGCACCGTTTGGCTCAAACGATAAGCAGGCGCAAGAAGAGCAGGCGGAGTATCGCGAGCGCGCGTCTATCACAGCATTGCAGGACGCCGCTCGCGCTTACAAGGCGGGAGATTTTGCCGGAGCGCAAAGGCATTCCGAACGCGCGTTGGAGCTTGACCCGTCGCAAAGAAACGCGCCCGCCTTCATCGCTCGCTCGATTCACGCGCAGTTTCGTCATGGCATCAACACGCCTGAGAATACAGCTAAAGCGCGCGAGGCCATCGCGGCTTACCAGCGGATGCTCGATAGATGGCCCGACAACGAAGAAGCATACAACGCCATTGGCTATCTCTACGGCGCAATCCATGAAGATGAGAAACAGCTTGACTGGATTAGACGCCGCGCTCTGGATTCTTCCGTCGCGCTGGACAAACGCGCGGAAGCTTACGTCTTTCTCGCCAGCAAAAGTTGGGACTGCTCTTTCCGCATCACCGAAGACAAAGCGAACAAGTACACGTTAGTCGGAGCCAAGGGCAAAAAAATTCCGCGCTTCAAGATGCCCGATAATCCAGAAGATTTCGAGACGGCATTGCTTTGCACAAACAAAGGCTTGGAAGAAGTGGAGATGGCAATCACACTTAGTCCCGACAACGAAAAAGCTTTGGGCTATAAGGGCGCGTTGCTCTACGAAGCACAGAAACTGGCCGAGATGGAGGGAGACATCAAGAAAGCGCGTAAATTCTGGCGAGAGGGTGAGAAAGTACGCAAGCGGGCCAGCGAATTGACGATAAAAAAGCGAGCCGACGAATCATCCGAAAACTCCGTCACCGCGCCTTGAGCGCCGCGCCCTCTTCCTCACTGAAAAGTTCATGCCCTACGAACTCTTTCTCGCACTCCGTTATCTCTACTCGCGCCGCCGTCGCAGGCTGGCGCGCGTGACGGCGCTGGCAGCCATCCTTGGCATCGCGTGCGGCGTCGCCGCGCTCATCGTCGCGCTTGCGCTTAGCAACGGCTTTCGCGACGAGATGCGCGACAAAATCCTGAAGGGCACGGCGCACCTCACGCTGATGCCAAGCAGCGGAGAGATGATGACAAACTGGCGCGCGGTGTTGCAGCGCGTGCGCGCGGTGGAAGGTGTGACCGATGCGACGGCGACGACGTATGAAGGCGCGCTCTTGAGCGGCCCAAGGGCTTCGGCCTACGCCGTGCTGCGCGGGCTTGACCCTGAATCCGAGCGTGCCCTCGCGCAAATTCGCCCCACGCTCATCGCGGGCACATTCGACCCTTTGTTTCGCGAGCAGGCGACCGAGAATGAAGCGGCAGCGCCATCCAACGATAATGCTCCCGACGGAGAGCAGCGTTCAGCGCCCGTCGAAGAAAAAAGAAACGAGCGCAATCGAGAGAAGAGCGCGGATGATAATGCGCCTCGGATTACGTCGTTTGACGAAGCACCGAGCGAGGCGGCGTTGCCCGCGGTCGTCATCGGCGCAGAATTGGCCGAGCGTGCGGGCTTGCAGATTAATGATGTCGCGCAGATTATTTCCGGCGAGACGACGCTGACGCCCTTGGGGCTTGCTCCGCGTTATCGTCGCGTGCGCGTCGCGGGCATCTTTCGTTCCGGCCTCTACGAATACGACGCCACTTGGGTCTACGTCTCGCTCGCCACCGCCGCCAGCTTCGCAGGGCAGCCCGCGCCCGCCGCTTCCGTCATCAGCATCGAGGTGGCCGACATCTACGCGGTTGGCGAGACGAGCCGGCGCGTGCGCGAGGCCATGGGCGCAGAGTTCACAACCGTTGACTGGCAGGAAGCCAACCGCCAACTCTTCACAGCGCTCGCGCTTGAGAGACGCATGGGACTCGTCATCCTCGCGCTCATCATCCTGATAGCAGCGCTTAATATTACGACCACGCTCGTGCTCGTCGTCGTCGAGCGCCGCGCGGACATAGCAATACTTGGCGCGATGGGCGCACGCCGGCGAAGCATCATGTGCGTCTTTATCATCGAGGGCGCGTGCGTCGGTTTAATCGGCGCACTTTTTGGCGTCGCGCTCGGCCTCGTCTTGTGCCTCCTGGGCGACCGCTACAAGCTC
>CAZEZJ010000094.1:0-2530 GCA_964516695.1 uncultured Blastocatellaceae bacterium | reverse complement strand
TGTCGCTGTGGCCGCGCTGCTGGCGCTCGCGCTGAGCCTGCTGGCGACCTTTTATCCGTCGCGTGCGGCGGCGCGCCTGCGTCCGGCGGAAGCCTTGCGCGATACGAATTAAGGCGGTAGTTCAAAGTCACAAGAGTTTTGAGCTTGACCCTTTGGCCGTGTCTTACAGATGAACACAAGGCTTCAAACATTGAACGATAACCGGCAGACTTCCGCCTTCCACCTTCGGACTTCCGCCTTGAAAAAAGCTTTCCGCACGCCCGCGGGCGCGCCCCTTGAGGTCTTGCGCGGCGCTTCATTCGAGGTTGCGGCGGGCGAGATGCTGGCGATTGTGGGCGCTTCCGGCTCCGGGAAATCCACGCTGCTGCACATCCTCGGCGGGCTTGAGGCGGCTGATGAAGGCGAGGTCAGGCTCGGAGAGTTTGATTTAACGGCGGCGGGCGAGGCTGAATTGACGCGTTTTCGCGAGCGTGAGATAGGCTTCATCTTCCAGTCGCATCATTTGCTGCCGGATTTAACGGCGCTTGAAAACATCGCGCTGCCGCTCCTCATCAAGCGCCAGCCGCGCGCCGCGAGCGCACACCGCGCAATGGCAATGTTGCGTAGAATCGAGCTTCACCAGCGCGCAGCGCACAATGTCGGCCAGCTTTCCGGCGGCGAGCAACAGAGAGTGGCGCTGGCGCGTGCGCTCGTCAAGGGGCCGCGTCTCGTGCTGGCCGACGAGCCAACCGGAAATCTGGACCCGAAAAACGGCTCTCTGATGAGCCTGATTCTCACCGAATACGCGCGCACGGAGCGCGCCATCGTCGTCGTCGCCACGCACAACGAACGCCTCGCGCGCGAGTGCGACCGCGTGCTGATTTTGCAGGATGGACGTTTGCGCGAGCGCCCGAACAGCGAAGAGGCGGGCGGGAGTTTGTGATTCGCAGCTTCGGGAAGCCAACTCTTTAGGGCCAGGCGGTGTCTCTATCTTCTGGGCTATTGGCGAAGAGCAGACGAGCGGCAGGGCTGGGCCTAGATTTGGGCTGCGCAACTTTTGTTAACCAACTCGCTTCTGCCTTTCGTATCATTAGGTTATAATGCTGCGGCGGATTGAAGTGGCCGACTCTACTTCAATCCGCAGCTTCAGCTAGCCATCAATACAAAGTTATCCGGCGGTAAAGGCCCACAATGTTCGAACGCTATACGGAAAAAGCGCGGCGCGTCATCTTCTTCGCGCGCTACGAAGCATCACAGTTCGGCGCACCGGCTATCGAACCAGAACACCTGCTTCTGGGGCTGATGCGTGAAGACAAAACACTGACCAGCCGCTTCTTCCCGCGCGCGCAGGTTTCGATTGAAGCCGTGCGCAAAGAGATAGAAGGGCGCACGCTGCTCAGAGAGAAAATCTCGACCTCTGTCGAACTCCCGCTCGCGCCCGAAACCAAGCGCGTGCTGGCCTACGCACACGAGGAATCCGACCGCTTGCAGCATCGCCACATCGGAACGGAGCATCTGCTCCTTGGCTTGCTGCGCGAAGAGCGCTCGATGGCCGCCGAGATTCTTTATGAACGCGGGCTTCGACTCAACGCCGTCCGCGACGAGATAGCGCGCCAGACCGGAGCAGACGCACGCGCTTCACAGAAGAAGGACACGCCGCACCTCGTAGAGTTTTCGCGCGACCTGACGGACGACGCGGCCTCGGATAAGCTCGACCCGCTCGTCGGGCGCGAAGCCGAGATAGAGCGCGTCGTGCAAATTCTCTGCCGCCGCACGAAAAACAATCCCGTGCTGATTGGCGAGCCGGGCGTGGGCAAGACGGCCATCGTCGAAGGATTGGCCCAGCGCATCATCTCCGGCGATGTGCCGTCGTTTCTGGAAAACAAGCGCATCCTGTCGCTCGATTTATCCTTGATTGTCGCGGGCACGAAATATCGCGGCCAGTTTGAAGAGCGCTTGAAGCAGATTATGCGCGAGTTGATTGAAAACCCGCACTACATCGTCTTCATTGACGAGCTGCACACGCTGGTCGGCGCAGGCTCGGCTGAAGGCTCGCTTGACGCCGCGAATATTCTGAAGCCCGCTCTGTCGCGCGGCGAAGTTCAGTGTATCGGCGCGACGACGCCCGCCGAGTTTCGCAAGTCAATCGAGAAAGACCGCTCTCTTGAACGGCGCTTTCAGGCCGTCAAAGTCCCGCCGCCGTCGGAAGCCGAGGCCGTGCAGATTTTGGCCGGCGTCCGCGAGCGCTACGAGAGCTTTCATCAGGTGCGTTATACGGAAGACGCGCTCGAAGCCGCCGTCTATCAATCGAACCGTTATATTCCTGACCGTTTTCTGCCGGACAAGGCCATCGACGTGATTGACGAGGCCGGAGCGCGCGTTAAGCTGCGCGTGCGCCGCGAGCAGGGAAATCTTGAATCCGATTGGCCGAACGCTAATGATTGGTCGCGCTCTTCGTATTCGCCGGAAAAACCGCTCGGCAGCGGCATCAGGATTCACGAACCCGAAGAAGACGCGTTTGTCGCAGCCGCCGTGACGAAAGACGACATAG
>CAZEZJ010000093.1:14346-14631 GCA_964516695.1 uncultured Blastocatellaceae bacterium | reverse complement strand
CCGCCACGCCCTTGCCTTGAATATGCACCTGCAACATGATTCGCGTGGCCTCTGCTTCCGCCAGTTGAAAGACCTGTTCCAGCACTAACACGACGAACTCCATCGTCGTGTAATCGTCGTTATGAAGCAGCACCTTGTAGAGCGGCGGCTTCTTGAGCCGTGTCTCGCCCTCGGTGATGACCGCTTCATCCTGTTCAAAGTCTGGTCTCGGCATAAGCACCCCGCCTCACAGAATAATTCTGCTACGCCCCGCTGCACGATACAAGCCGACCGGATTGATGTTTG
>CAZEZJ010000093.1:0-14336 GCA_964516695.1 uncultured Blastocatellaceae bacterium | reverse complement strand
CGTCCGGTGTGGTCTGTGAGGCCCAAATCTTTCGCCGCGTCGAAGGCCAGCACTTCCGCAAAGCCCGCCTTCTTCAACTCGCGCTTAATTTGTCTCAACTCATAGCAACGCTCGAAAACGGTCGTATCGGTGCGCTGCCAAGCGCCCGCGTGCCAGCGAAACATCGTGATGTCATAGCGGCCAAGCTTGTGCTCCGCATCGTACACGCCGCTCAGCACGCAGACTTCGTGTTCTTCCACAATCGCGAAGTATTCGGTCCAATGGTCTAGGAAACCGCGTTCGATGTTCATGTCAAAGAGAAACCAGCTAGCCGGGGCGAGCGCTTGGCGGGCTTGACGAAAGACCATTGATAAATCTTCAAGGCTCAGAAAGTGGTTGAGGCTGTCGAAGGTGGAGATGATGGCGTCGAAGTTTTCAGGAAGTTGGAAGCGGCGCGCGTCCGCTTCGATGAATTTGGCGGCGGGCGCGTTGCGGCGCGCATAACTGAGCATTTCCGGTGAATTATCAATGCCCGTCACGTCGTAGCCGCGGCGGGTGAGAGCGGCGGCGAGTTGGCCCGTGCCGCAGCAGAGGTCGAGCACGCGCGCCTGCTCAGGCAAACGCGGCAGCAACAACTGCTCAAGAGCAACCAACATCTGTTCGGGAATCTCGCGACACCAGTATTTATTGAAGAACCAGGCGAACGCATCATAGGCGGAAGAATCCGCATCGCTTGATGTTCTTATTGCGGCACTCATTATCGCGCTTTCCCGTTCAACTCCGGTTGCAGACGACGCGGAACTTCGACCGTCATAAAATCGCGGGCCATCTCGGTCTCAGGAAAAACGGCGCGCGCCTCCGCGAGCAAGGCTTCAGGCTCGATTTCGTTGCCGCGAGCATAACGCTGGCTGAAGTGTGTGATGATAAGTTTGCGCACGCGCGCCAAGCTAGCGACGCGCGCGGCCATCTGCGCCGTCGAATGTTGGCCGCGATGCGCAAGAGCCTCATCCTGTGCGGCGTAGGTCGCTTCATGGATTAAGAGGTCGGCGTCGCGCGCGAGTTCGATGGCATTCTCGCTGAAGATTGTGTCCGTGCAATAAACTATTTTTCGTCCCTCTTCGCTGGGGCCGCAAAGCTGTGCGCCGCTGATGGTGCGCCCGTCCAAGAGTGTGACTTGTTCGCCGCGCTTGAGTTTGCCGTAGAGCGGCCCGGCGGGGATGCCGAGCGCCGCCGCCTGCTCGACATCGAAACGACCCGGCCTATCCTTCTCCGCCACACGAAACCCGAAGGCCGGAATGCGATGTTGTAAGGGCAAACAACTAACCAACAACTCTTCATCCTCGTAGATTAAACCCGGCTCGATGGTGTGTATTTGAAGCGGGTAAGCAAGAATGGTGTGCGAATATTTCACGCTTGAGCGCACGTAATCTTCAAGGCCCGGCGGGCCGTAGAGGTCAATGCGCGTGGCGTGTCCGGCGAGGCCGCACGTCGCCAGCAGTCCCGGCAGGCCGAAGACGTGGTCGCCGTGCAGGTGTGTGATGAAGATGCGGCTGATGTGGCTGATTTTCGGGGCGCTGCGCAGCAGTTGATGCTGTGTGGCCTCGCCGCAATCGAAGAGCCAAACCTCCGCACGCTGCGGCAAACGCAGCGCGACACACGACACATTACGCGCGCGGGTCGGCACGCCTGAGCTAGTCCCTAAGAAAGTAACTTCCACTGTTGCACTCTAATTCAACGAAGCCTGCTGACATAAAGGTTATCCTTAATCCAAAAGCGCCACGGTTTCTCTTTATACTCTTCGGCGTAGTCAATGCCGATGCGAGGGCCGCTCACAATTTGGCGCGGTCCTATCTTCTTCTCAGGCGCTTCAATCCAGACGCGTTCGCCCGTTAAGTCTGCGCCGTCGAATGAGCGGTCAAGACCGAGCGCTTGACAGAGTTTGCCCGGCCCGCTCGTTAAATCCCTCTCACGCTTGACGGGCCGCCGCTCGCGCATCCGCTCGATGCCTTCCAGCGGCTCCAACGCTCGCAGCAACACGGCGTGCGGAACGTTGGCCCGGTTCGTCACCACGTTGAATTGATAATACATGCCGTAGATAAAATAAACATAAGCCGTTCCGCCTGTGGCGAACATCGTCTCCGTGCGCGCTGTGCGGCGGTTATTGTAAGCGTGCGAGGCTTTATCTTCCGGCCCGACGTAGGCTTCCGTTTCGACAATCATGCCGCAGACGCGCGAGCCATCGGCCAAGGGCAAGACCAGCTTGCAGCCGAGCAGTTGGCGCGCGATTAAGAGCACGTTGCTGCGCGTGTAAAATTCTCGTTGAAGTTTCAACGCCGAAGGCTCAGGAAATTTACTCAAACTGTTTTTTGAACTCATCGAATTGCCCGCGCAGCTCTGCGACCTCGCTGCGTAGTGTTTCGACTTCCGCTTCGAGCCGAGCGAGCCTTTCATCCTCGGCGCGCGCTTCGAGCCTGGCGGCTTCGGGGCGCGGCGCGGTCTCCTGTGCTTCCATGGCGATTGGCCCGGCGAGCAAGTGTGCGTAGCGTGATTCTTTGCGGCCGGGCTGGCGCGGCAAGCGCGCGACTAAGGGCTGCGGCTCGCTCTTGATTAACTCTTCGAGCGTCGCTTCGACATCCGCCAATTCCTTAAACTCGTGAAGGCGGACGGTGCGCCCGCGTAGCTCACCGACGGTCTGCGGCCCTCTGAGCATCAGGACGCACATCAGCGCGACCTGCGGCGGCGTCAAATGCAGCACTTCGGGCGCAACATGCTTGTACTTCGGCACGCGGCTCTCGCTGCCGTAGAAGATATAAGCCAGATTCTTCTCGCGCAGGCTTTCCAGCGCACGCACGACCGTTTTCTCATCATAGGAGACGACGGGGTCGCGATTGGAAATCTGGTTGCAGGCGTGCGTCAGCGCGTTTAAGGTCAGAGGGTAATACTCCGGCGTCGTCATCTGTTTCTCGATGAGCGCGCCGAGCACGCGCACTTCCGTATCGTTCAGCAAAAATTCTTCAGCCATTGGCGTCCTTTGGGAACGGATGATTATCAGTTGAGGTGGAAAACTCTACAATAATCAGGAGAGATTTGAAACTTGCAGCCAAATATGAGGGGATAACCCTTCAACATCAAGCCATCTCCGCACAGGACGCGATGCGAGACGGCGACGGCGCTATTTCGGGTCCAGATAGAAGTGGACTATCTCCCAAGCCTTCTCCAAAGTGATGCCGTTGCGCTGGTCAACAGCTAAAGGATGCTCTGTCTCTTCCAAGACGATACTTGGGCGCTGGTTGTGGCCGCGAAAGTAGGCAAACGTCTTGAGCAGTTGCGTGTCCTCGGGGTAGTAGGCGATGCGCGTGCAGAGCCAGCCGAAGAAAGGGCCTATCGCGGCGGAATCGAAGTTGTCCAGATAGGTATAAAAATTCTCGCGCTTCTGCGAGACCCAGACGCCGAAGGCGAAACCGTCAGGATAATCATGGACGTGAATTTCGATGACGCCGCGAATAAAGTAGTCTTCATTATCAATGATGCAGACATCGGGCGTCAGTTCGATTCTGCGCTCGCGCTCCTGCTCGGGCACGCCCCACCAATGGTCCGGCCTGTCCATCCCTATATCAGGCAGAGCTTCGTGAGTTTCACCGCAAACTGAACAGCGATAGGCCATAGCTCAATTAACGCCCAACTGTTTTAAGAGTTGTCACTGAAGAAAACCGTTTCGCCGCTTCGCACGGCGCGATAGCAAGCATCAACTAACTCGACTGACTTGTAGCCGTCGAGCGCCGTTACTGCCGCTGGCGTGCCCGTCAGAATCGAATCAACAAACGCTTTGTCTTCCTGCGCGTAGCCCCATTTCTCTTCTTTGGCGAGTTGATGCATGGAATGCGTCTTGAATTGACCGTCGAGCGCTTCGCTCGTGACGAGGCTTTCCATCTCGCGCGTCGCGATGGTCGCATGATGAGAGAAGACCTCTATGCGCTCGAAGGGAAAGAGCCAGCTTGCATCTGCCGAGGAGCAGAGCGTGGCGTGCATTCCGCCAGCGAATTTGAGCAACACCGAAAAGTCGTCCACCTCGGCGTATTCGTGCGTTGAGCCGAAGGCCGCGAGTTGCGCGACTTCGCCGAAGAGAAAGCGCAGCATGTCAAACATGTGAATCGTCGTCTCGTAGAGAAAGCCGCCCGTCAGTTCCGAGTTTGCGACCCACTGCGGGTTAATCAATTCGCCGCGATTCATCTTCGCGTGTGCGGAGTGTGGAGCATTGCCTTCCGCGAGCAGGCGCTTGAGCAGCACGTAAACCGGAGCGAAGCGGCGATTATGCCCGACCTGAAAAACGCCGCGCCCGCTCTCGGCCGCAGCCCGTACAGCACGCGCCGCATCAATGGTCGTCGCCATCGGCTTTTCACAAAAAACGTGCTTGCCGCTTGCTGCGGCGGCAATCGCCAGCTCCGTGTGCTTCGTATTCGGAGTGGTGATATAAACGGCGTCAACGCTCTCCGTTAACTCCTCTGCGCTCGCCGCACGCGCCGCGCCCGACGAGCGCGCCAACTGTTCAGCGCGCGCGGCGTCAACGTCAAACACCGCCGTGATTCTCACTCTCTCATCACGAGCCAGCACATGAGCGTGAACGCCGCCGATGTATCCCGCTCCGATGATGCCTATCCTTAGCTGTTCCATCAAAAGCTTCTGCTCCCGTTTGCCTTCAAAGTTCTCTTTCAAGAGAGGCCGAGCACGCGCATCGTCGCCGCGCGAGCATCGCGCGCCAGCTCGAAGGGATTGCGCTCCCAGTATTCCGGCCTAAATATTTCGACGCTCACGACGCCCTCATAACCAATCTGCTCAAGCGCTCCCGCAATCTCTCTGAGCGGCAGGATGCCAAGCCCGGGCAGCAAGCGATGGCAATCCTCTAACTGCTCGCGCGGGCGGTCTTCCGCGTCGTTGATGTGAAAGATAAAGAGACGCTGTGCATCAAGCGCCCTGATTGATTCTATCTTTGAGCCGCCCGCATAAAAATGGAAACTATCAATCACCAGCCCGACGTTTGGGCGCGCCACCTCTTTCACAATCTCGTCGGCTAGCTCAAGCGTCTGCACGCTGCAATCCGCTTGGCCCAGAAACTCGAAGGCCAGCCCAACATTGTAGTGCGCGGCGATGAGACTCAACTGCGTGAGCACGCGCACAGACTCTTCAATCACTTCATCACGCCCACAATTCGCGGGCAACGGGCTGGGAACCACAACGATGTACGGGCAATCAATCAACGCCGCGATGCGGCACAACTCTTCACACTCATCCAACAGCGCCCTCTGTTTTTCCGCATCTCTAAACGTGATGTGCTCGATGGAATTGATGCTGTAAGGCTTCATCTGCCGCTCGTCAAGCAAGCTTTTAAGCTGAAGGGTCGTCTGCGACTTAAGAAAAACCCGCAGCTTCGCGGCCCAGATTTCGAGATACTCAAACCCAGCCGCACTAGCCGCCTCGATGTCTTTCTCTAAACTCGCACGCATCGTCGTCGCGCCATTCAATGCCAGTTTCATCCATGACTCCCTATTAAATTGATGATGAAGTGGGAACGATGAACGATGAATGAAAAACAAGCTGTTAATAGTTCCGCGTTCATCGTTCCTATTCCATCGTTTCTTCAGATTGCCACGCCGGATTCTGCGTCGAAGAAAGCGGCTCTGTCCATTTCGATTCGCACGCGGGCGGGCGCATTCGGTTCGGCGCGAAAGTCAGCGGGCGCGCGGGCGATAATCTTCTGGGCGCCGAATTCCAAAAAGACGAAAGTTTCATTGCCCATCAACTCTGTGACGTAGACTGTAGCACGCAAGCCGCCCGCCTGTTCGTCAAGCCCGACGTGGACATGCTCGGGACGAATGCCGAGCGTCACGCGCTCTCTGTTGCCGAGTGCGCCGCATTGCGACTCGGACAAGGGCAGCCGAACGTCGCCGCTGTTGAACAGTCGCATGGAGGCATCTACGCGCCCGTCTATGAGATTCATGCTGGGGTTGCCGACGAATTCCGCGACGAAGCGATTGGCCGGGCGATTGTAAATATTGAGCGGCGTATCAAACTGCTGAAGGCGCCCCGCACGCATCACCGCGACGCGGTGGGCCAACGTCATCGCTTCCGCCTGGTCGTGTGTCACGTAAAGGGTCGTCGTTCCCAGTTCATGCTGCAAGCGTTTGAGTTCGCCGCGCATCTGGACGCGCAGTTTGGCGTCGAGATTAGAGAGCGGCTCGTCCATCAGATAAACTCGCGGCTCGCGCACCACCGCTCGCGCCAGCGCAACGCGCTGCCTTTCGCCGCCCGATAAGTCGCGCGGGCGGCGGGCGAGCAATCGTTCGATTTCCAGCATTCGCGCCACGCGCGCGACGCGTTTCGTAATTTCCGCACGCGCGATTTTCCTGACGCGCAGCGGATACGCGATGTTTTCCGCCACCGTCATGTGCGGATAGAGCGCATAGGATTGAAAGACCATCGCAATATCACGAAAGCGCGTCGGCACATCGTTGATGCGCTCGGGGCCGATGAAGATGTCGCCTGCGGTTGCGTCTTCAAGCCCCGCCAGCATCCGCAGCGTCGTCGTCTTCCCGCAACCGGACGGCCCCAGCAGCACGACGAACTCACCGTCGCCAATCGTCAGGTTCAACTCGTCAACAACTATTGACGCGCCAAATCTCTTCGATACATTTTGGAAGCTGACATCCATCGTCTACCCGAACTTGTCCGCAGTCTATCCTTTCACGGCTCCCAGCGATAAGCCGCGCACCAGATAGCGCTGCACGGCCAGCGCGAAGACGAGAATCGGAATCATCGCGACCACCCCCGCCGCGCTCATCACGCCCCACCTGATTTCATACTGTGTGACGCGGCCCGCGATGCCGACCGGCAGCGTCATCGCCGCATCAGTTTGCGTCAGCACGAGCGCAAACAAAAATTCGTTCCAAGAGATAATCAAGCAGAAGACGGCGGTGGCCGCCAGCCCCGGCGCGACCAAGGGCAAGAGCACGCGCCGGAGCGCTCCCAAACGCGAATCGCCGTCCACCATCGCCGCCTCTTCAATCTCGCGCGGTATCTCGCGGAAAAATCCGCGCATCATCCACACGACGAAGGGCAAATTAAACGCCGTGTAGACGATAATGAGCGCGGCCTTCGTGTTTAGCAGTCGCACGTCGCGCATCATCAGAAAGAGCGGCACAGCAGAAACAATCGGCGGAAACATGCGCGTCGAGAGAATCCACAGAGAGAGGCGCGTGTCGAGTTTGCGCGGCAAGCGGAAGCGCGCCAAGGCGTAAGCGGCCAGCGTTCCTATCAGCATCGCGCAAACGGTAGAGGCGACGGCCACGATGGCGCTCGTCAGTAGATACTGCCCGAAAGAGCGCTCGACGAAAGCCTCGCGGTAATGAGCGAGCGTCGGCTGAAACGAGAACCAGCGGGGCGGCACGGCGAATTGGTCCACCTCGCTCTTGAAGGAGACGGTCAGCATCCAGTAGACAGGCGCAAGCGCGATGAGGAGGGCGACGAAGACCAGCGCGTATTTCAGCCAGAGGCGCGGGCCGGATGCGTCGGAATGTGAGATGAAAAATCTCTTTGTCGTCGTCTTCTGTAATTGAAAACTCATGCGGTCTCCTGATGTTGCAATAGGCGTATGTAGAACAGGCTGACGATGTTGGTCAGAATGAGCAGGACGAACGACATCGCGGCGGCGTAGCCGAAATCCGAGAAGCGAAAGGCGGCGCGGTAGATGTAGAGGCTGATGGTTTCCGTGGCAAACGCGGGGCCGCCTTCCGTGAGGATAAAGATTTGGTCGAAGACGCGCAGCAAGTCCATCGTCCGCAACAGGAGCGCAATCAGGATGGCGGGCTTCAGGAGCGGCAGCGTGACGTGGCGAAAAGTTTGCCACGCGCTTGAGCCGTCAACGAGCGCGGCCTCGTAAGGCTCCTGCGGGATGGCTTGCAGCCCGGCCAGCAGCACCAGAAACATGAACGGCGTCCATTGCCACACGTCAACCATGATGACGGAAAAGAGCGCCAGCCGGGGCGAAGCAGTCCAAAGGAGCGCGTCTGTCTGAGCGCCAAAGCCTTTCAGCGTTCCGTTAATCGCGCCGAAGTTTGGATTGAGCATCAGCCGCCAGACGATGCCGACAACCACGGGCGGCAGCATCATCGGCACCAGCAGCGCCGCGCGAAAAAAGCCACGCCCGCGCAAACGGCTATTCAACAGAACAGCGAGCGCGAGTCCTAATAAAAACTCACACGTCAGAGCGGCCAATGCGTAAATAATCGTGTGCTTGAGCGCTTCGAGGAAGAAACGGTCGGAGGCCAGCCGCGTGAAATTCTGCAAAGACCATTGTGCGCCAGCGCCCGTTCCAACCTGAAAGCTGACCTTCACCGCGTAGATGAGCGGGTAGATGGAAAGCGCCAGCAGGACGAGCAACGCCGGCGCAAGCAACAGGTAAGGCAGCGTCCAATCGCGCGAGCGCGCGAAATATTCTCGCCGTTGAAGTTTAACTGCAAAGCCACGGCTCATAACTTCCGAATCACTATTGTTCTCAACATTCCAACTCTACGTTGTCGCCAACGTATAACTTGATTCTTATCGTTAAGCTCTCATCTTGCGCGCTCGATTATCCGTGTGATTTCCGCGTTGGCCTGATTCATCGCGTCTTCGGGCGTCAACTCGCCGCTGTTGGCTTTCGAGAGAAAGATACCAAACGTGTTCTCGATTTCGTTCCAGAGCGGGGTGCGCGGGCGCGGCTTGGAGCTTTCGAGCGAGCGAAGCTGCGACGGGTAGGAGGGGAATTTGGCGAGTAGTTCGGCGTCCGTGAAGACGGAGCGGCGCGTCGGCGGGTTGCCGCGCAAGGCCGAGCGCTTCATCTGTTCGGGGCTGGTGGCCCAGAGTAGAAAGTCGAAGGCCAGTTCTCTGTTTTTCGCGTCGCGCGGAATGGCGATGAGCCAGTTGCCTATCTCGGCGCGGCCAGGCCGGTCTGCGCCCGGCATCACCGCAAACTCCATCTTGCCGATGACCTTCGATTTCGCCGGGTCGCTAAACGCGCTAATCCAAGCGGGCCAGTTGATAGACATCGCGGCTGTGCCTTGCAGCAGATGCGCGGTGACTTCGTCCGCGTTGAAGCTTTGATAACCGGGCGGCGCATACTTTCCGAGTTCCAACATGAAACGCAGCGCCGCGATGCCTTCGGGACTATTGACGGCGGCGCGACCGCTCGCATCGAACATTTCAGCGCCGAAGGCCCAGAAGATGGGCATGAAGTCTGCGACGACGGCGTTGCCCTGCGCGGCGCGCATCACGTAGCCGTACATGCGGCTGCCACCCGTTGCCGCCGCGCTCTCCTGCTCGTTGATGGTGCGCGCCGCCGCGAGCACGTCGGCCCACGTCGAAGGTTCTTTCAAGTTATACTTTTGCAGGATGTCTTTGCGATAGAAGAAGAGTTGCGAATTGCCGACGTAGGGCAGAGCGTAGAGCGCTCCGGTCTCGTAAGGGTGCTTGCAGAGAGCGATTGACGCTGCCAAGAAGTCTTCGTCCGGCCCTTTTTGCCCGCGCTGCTCGTAAAGCGGCTTGAGGTCTGCCAGCACATTCTGCGTCGCGAAGCGCGGAAACCAAGGGTCGTCGAGCATAATGAGGTCGTAAGCGCCCGATTGCGCGTTGAGGTCAACGAGTTCTTTTTCGAAGAGGTTGGCGTAAGGAAATTCAGCGATGTTGATGCGCACGCCCGTCTGCGCTTCGTAATCTTTCGCCGCGGCCTTGAGCGCGTCGCCTTCGACGCCGGAGTTGACGGCCAGTGTTAGTTGCTTTGCGCTTCCCGTCTCCTGCTGGCAGCCGGCGAGCGCTAGCAGAATGAAAAGAAGGAGATTGAAAAGGATGGTAATGCCGGACAAACGATGTGACCCAGTTTGCATACGTGGCCTCGCGCGGTCGTCGTTGATGAGAGAGCTTGTACAGAACGGGCGCGACTATTCTACAATCACCACGCTCCGGCTGCGCAATCGGATTATCATTAACCGGCGACCGAGACGAGATGAAACAATACCAAGACCTGCTGAAATCAATTCTGGAACACGGCACCGAGCACCAAGACCGCACGGGCGTTGGCACGCTTTCTCATTTCGGTTATCAAACAAGATTCGACTTGCGCGAGGGCTTCCCCATAGTGACGACCAAGCGCGTGCCTTTCCGTTGGATTTGTGAAGAGCTATTCTGGTTTCTCTCCGGCGATACTAACGAAGCGACTTTGCGCGCGCGCGGCGTGGATATTTGGAAAGAGTGGGCCGACGAGGCGCACACCAGCCGTTTCCAGCGCGCGGCGGGCGACCTTGGGCCAATCTACGGTTATCTCTGGCGCTCCTTCGGCGGCCATTATCCAGAGCGCGACGGCGTTGACCAGATTGCGCGGCTGCTCGATTTAATCGAGCGCAATCCAAACTCTCGCCGCTTGATTGTGACGGGCTGGGACCCGCGCGAGTGTGACAACGTTGATTTGCCGCCGTGTCATACTCTTTTTCAATTTAAGGTCGAAAGAGAGCGCGTGCTCCACTGCCAGCTTTACCAGCGTTCGGCTGATGCCTTCCTTGGCGTCCCCTTCAACATCAGTTCTTACGCTTTACTGACTCACCTCATCGCACACGTCTGCCGCCTCGAACCGGGCGATTTCGTTTACACGCTCGGCGATTATCACATCTACCAGAATCACCTTGCGCAGGTGAACGAACTGTTGTCCAGAGAGCCGCTGCCGTTGCCGCGCCTCGAAATCGTTGATGAAGGCGGGCGCTTGCGCGGCCTCGAAGGGCTGCTTCAGATGCGCTCCGAGCATTTACAACTGAAGGGATACCAGTCGCACGGGAAAATCGCAGCCCCGGTGGCAGTCTGATTACGTTTAGTGCAAAAAGAAAGCGATTTTAGAGAACATGGCGATTACCGGGATTGTGGCGATTGATAGAAACCTTGCTATCGGGAAAGACGGTCGCCTTCCATGGCATTATTCCTCAGACCTGAAGTTTTTTCGCGGGCAAACCAGCGGCCACGCCTGCGTGATGGGCCATAAAACATGGCTGACCCTCAAAAAGCCTTTGCCGGGGCGGCTCAATATCGTTCTCAGCCGCCATTCGGAAATCGCGCCGCAAGCTTCCGTCGTCGTCTTGCGAGATAAGCTCGAAGTCCTCTCATTAGTTCCCTATCTCGCTTGCGACCTGTTCGTTATCGGTGGCCGGCAGATTTACCAAACCTTTCTCGGAGAGATTGACCGCTGGATTGTCACGGAAATTCCGCTGCTGATAGAAGGCGCGGATACTTTTATGCCCGCCAGCTTTCTCGACGGCTTCAAATCCGTTCAAGCTCTTGCGCTGGAAGCGGAATTGACGGTGAGATTTTACGAGCGCGGCTAAAATCGGCCCGCCGCATTCGCTTATCCGCTGCTTGCTTCTCCTCCCGCCTTTCCGTATAATTCGTCTCTTGCTCAGAGCGCGGCGGTTTCGTCCGGTGGGTTCGCGCCCACTTTTTCTTTTGGGCGTCAGAGCATTTTTGAGCTAAGGGAGGGGCCAGGGCCTTGAGTGCGGGAGCGATTGCGGAGCGGGTGCAGCAGATTGCGGAGCGCGTCTGCATTGACCACGGCCTCGAACTTGTCCACGCAGAGGTCGCCGGGCCGGAAGGCAAGCCCATCCTGCGTGTCTTTATTGATAAGCCGGAGGGCGTGACCCACGAGGATTGCTCCGCAGTCAGCCTTCATATCGGCACGATTCTCGACGTTGAGGATTTCATCCACTCGCCCTACACGCTGGAGGTTTCCTCGCCCGGACTCGAACGCGGCCTCTACAAGCGGGCTGACTACGAGCGTTTCGCGGGCAGCATGGCAAAGCTCAGGGCGAATAGGGCCATCAACGGCCAGCGCAACTTTCGCGGTCGCATCCTCGGGCTGGAAGGCGACGACGTGGTTTTTGAAGATAAGACGAGCGGGCGTGTGCTCGTGCCGCTCGCGGCGGTGGCGAAGGCCAATCTTGAGATTGACGTAGAAGCAGAGTTTCGCCGTGCTAAAGAGCGCGAGCAGGCTGCCGGTAAGTAAAGCGGCCGCAACTGACAACTGAATAAACACTTGGGGTCACAGGTTAATCGTCAATTCAGCCCATCAGGCTGAGGCCGACCGACAGACCGCCGACTACAGACCACTATTATGAGTACATCCATCGCGCAAAACATCGAAACCCTTTGCCAGGAAAAAGGGATTGATCGCGAACTCGTCATCGAGGCGATGAAGGAAGCCGTGCGCGCGGCAGCCAAAAAGCAGTTTAAATCCGGCGAGGATATTCAGGTTGACTGGAATGCCGAGACCGGCATCGAGCTTTCGGCGACGAAAGTGGTCGTGGAGGAAGTCGCCAATCCGGCGACCGAGCTTTCCCTAGACGAAGCGAAAGAGATGGCCGGCGATGAGGTGGAAATCGGTGACGCCTTGCTCTTGCCGCTGCCGATGGAAGAATTGGGCCGCATCGCCGCGCAAACAGCCAAGCAGATTCTTTTCCAGAAAGTGCGCGATGCCGAGCGCTCGAATATTTATGACCAGTACATAGACAAAATCGGTGACCTCGTTAACGGCTTCGTCAAGCGCTTCGAGCGCGGCAATATTATCGTTGACCTCGGCAACCTCGAAGCCATCCTGCCGCGCTCGCAGCAATCGCGCGGAGAGCAATGGAATCAGGGCGAGCGCATTCGCGTCGTCATCAATAACGTCTCGAAGGAGTCGAAGGGGCCGCAGGTCGAAGTCTCGCGCACCAGCCCTGAGCTTCTGCGTCGTCTCTTTGAGATGGAAGTGCCGGAGATTTACGACGAAACCGTCGTTATTAAGTCAGCCGTGCGTGAGCCGGGCGAGCGCGCCAAGATTGCCGTCACATCTAACGAGCGTGACGTTGACCCTGTGGGCGCGTGCGTCGGCATGAAGGGTTCGCGCGTGCAGGCGATTATCAGGGAGTTGCGCGGCGAGAAGATAGACATCATCGAATGGTCTGACGAGCCTTCGGTGTTTGCCGCTAACGCCCTGTCGCCCGCGAAAGTGAATCAGGTGAGAATCACGGACATCGAGAATCGTCAGATGGAAGTGATTGTTAACGAAGACCAGCTCTCTTTAGCCATCGGCAAGCGCGGGCAGAATGTGCGCCTCGCCACAAAACTCGTCGGCTGGAACATAGATATTCGGAGCGAAGAAGAACTCAAGAAAGAGGTCGCGTTGCAGATGGGCGCGCTCATCGCTTCGGGCGGCGCTGTTCCGCTCTCCGCGATTGAAGGCGTCACTGCCCAACAGGCAGACTCTCTCGCCGAGCATGGCATCGAAGACATTGACGCACTCGCTTCAACCTCTGTTGACGACTTGGTTGAATATCTGGACGTGAGTTTGGACGAAGCCGAGTCAATGCTGAAGGCAGCGCAGGCTGTCATTGAAGCACGCGAGGCCACGAAGCGCGCCGCCGAAACACAGGCGACGGAAGAAGCGACCGCAGGCGAAACCGGCGAAGGCGAAACGACCGCGGGTGAGGCGACCGAGACCGCAGCGGCGTCCGCTGAAGAAGGCACGGGCGACGAGCAAACGGCAGTTGACGAGCCGGCGGAAGCAAGCGAGTCGCCAAGTGAAACCGCTGCGGCAAGCGACGAGGAAGCGGCTGATGTTGATGTCGCCGATGAAGCGACGGAAAGTCCAATCGAGCAGCACGCGTTCTCAGCCGAGTTGGATGAGAGCGTCGAAGCCAGAGAAGTCGAGCCGTCAGACGAGATGATAGCGGAAGGTTATGATGAAGCCGTCCGCGAGGGCACGCCCTTTACGGCGGAGCCGAATATTCTCGCTGAAGACTCCGCAGACCCCGTGGCACTCACAGAAGCCGACCCGATTTCCGAGGAAGAGCTTTCCTTACAGGATGCCGGGCGCGACCTTCGCCCCGACACCATCACGCCCGGCCCCGACATCACTTCCACAGGGGCGGCGATGATAGAGGCCGCCGGGCGTATCGGCGACGGCGAGCCGCCCGTTGAAGAAGAGTCAGGATTTTCGCCGCAGGCAGATTTCGCTTCGGAGGCTTCGGCCCCTGAAGTTCAGGTGACATCCGCTCCCGTGCCGCAATATCGTGAAGAAGCCGCGCCGGTCGAGAGCACAGAAGAAGATGAGAAGCAAACTGATGCTTCGACAGATGCGGCACAGTAACCCGAGCGTGCGCGTGCGCTCTTCTGCGTGCGCGTTACGCTCCTCGTCCCCACAGCCTCTTTCGGCTTTGCGCTTCCCATACTGAAGCGCGCTTCGCTCGAAAAGGGTTGATGGGACGAGCGTCACATCAACCTTTTTGAAGCGCGCGACGCCGTTTTACCAAAGC
>CAZEZJ010000092.1:10890-14799 GCA_964516695.1 uncultured Blastocatellaceae bacterium | reverse complement strand
CTGATGCCCGCAGGGTTTATCGGCACAGGCCGGCCCGTCGAAGTGATTGACTGGAAAGACGTGGGCTATCTGGCGACGGACGCGGCGACCGTGCAGTTGAAATCTTCATCGGACAAGCTCTCGCGCCTGCATCCGGTCGAAATAGCGCGCCTTGCCGAAGCGCTCTCCTATCATCACGGCTCGGAAATCGTCGAAGCGCTCGACGATGAAACGGCAGCCGAAACCCTCGAAGAGATGCCCGCTCTGGCCCAGGCGCGCATCATCGGTGAGATGGACGAAGAGCGCGCCGCGGACATCCTCGAATGGATGTCGCCGGACGAAGCGGCGGACGTGCTCGGAGACCTGCCGGAAGAAAAAGCCGAAGACCTGCTCAACCGCATGGAGACCGAAGAGCAGGCCGATGTCGCAGAGCTACTGCCTTATGAAGACGACACGGCGGGCGGCTTGATGACGACCGAATTCGTCACGCTGCCGCGCGCCTTAACGGTCGGTGAAGCCTTAGCCCGCCTGCGCGAGATGGCCGAAACGCCGAACATGATTTATTACCTCTACGTCGTCGAAGAGGAACAATCTTGGAAGCTGTTGGGCGTCATCGCCCTGCGCAGTTTGATTCTGGCAGACCCCGGCGCTCCGCTTGACGAAGTCATGCGCGACGAGTTTCAAACGGCGCAGCCGGACGATTCGGCTAAAGACGTGGCGCAAAAAATCGCGGAGTATAATCTGCTGGCCTTGCCTGTCGTTGATGAAGCGGGTGATATTCTGGGCATCATCACCGTGGACGACGCGATGGAGATGCTGCTGCCGAAGGGTTGGCGGCAGCGATTGCCGCGCTTGTTCGGTTAAAGCTACTTGGAATTGCTGATGAGCACGGCGTCTCTAATCAGAACGCCGCGCGAGACGGCGAGCCTCCGCCCGTCTCGCGACCAATCGAAGGCGGTAATAATATCCTCTTTGAAATTAGTCAACTGCATTGGCTTTCCACCGTCAACGGGTTGTTTCCAAATGTTGCTGACGTTGTTTGCAATGGCTGTATAAAGCAGCGCCCGCCCGTCTCTTGACCAGTTCAGAATTGTCCTGGCCCCTCCGAGTCCCGGCGAAACCTCAAACGTTTTGCTGGGTTCTCCGCCCTCGAAGGGAATGATTGCTATCCGGTTAGGCGGCGCACCCGGCGCGCCGCCTTCGGAGAAGAGATAAGCTATCTGCTTTCCGTCCGGCGAGACGACCGCGTTGATGACCTCTCTGTTCACTACCTCAACCGGAGTGCCGCCGCCAAGCGGCACTTTCCAGAGCGTCGGCCTGCCGGAAGTAATAGACGAATAGATGACCCATTGATTATCCGGTGTGACGGTTGGCAAAAAATCGGCCAGCCCGCTCGTTAATTGTTGCGCGTCGCCGCCGTCAATATTCATTCGCCAGACGTTGCGCTGCCCTGTTCGCCCGGAAGTGAAAACGATATGGCGACCGTCGGGCGAAACCACAGGGTTATGATTATTGCCCGCGTCAAACGTCAGTTGTTTTCGATTGCTTCCATCACTGTTCATAATCCAGATGTCGCCGCGTTTTCCCGTGATGGAAACGAAAACCACGCGGTCGTCCGGCGTCCAGGAGATGCCTTCGTTGCCGCCCGAAAATCCCACATTGCCGACCGGCAACTGGACTGCGCCGCCGGATTCAGCGGAGCCTTCTCGATTGCCCGGCGGCGATTTGATGCCGTCTGTGCCATCGCCCTCAGACACCATCCAGATATTCATAAGGCCGCTGAGCTGAACGCTCACCATTCGCTCCGCGCTTGTCGTGAGACTGAGACCGCGATAAAGAGTCAGGTCGTTGGTAATCTGCCGCGTCTCGCCGTCCGGGTAGGAGAGATGCCAGATTTGCGGCACGGTAGAGCTTTGATTCCTCGCAATCATCAGCAGGCCGCTCATATCCGGCAACCACTCGATGCGTCCGATGAACGGCCATGATTGCTGAGTTAAGACTTGCTCCTGACCGTCCTCGACGCTGACTGCGATGATGCGCCCCTCGGATTTCGCGTTCGTCAAGGGGCAGGCGACAAGCTTGCCATCAGGCGACCAAGAAGGGCCTGTGAAAGCAATGGGGAAGAAAAGCTCCGGCAATTTGCGCGCGGCGATTTGTCTAACGGCGCTTCCGTCCGAGTTGGCGATAAAGAGACCGCTTTCTCCACGATTCGGATAATCGCCGCGCACGAAGGCCAATCGCTTTCCGTCAGGTGAAAAGCCGACAACGCAGTCTATCCTTTCCAGCAACCTGACGGGCGTGCCGCCGAGCACAGGGATTTTGTAGAGCGCCCCGGGGTCGTTGGCCTTGATGACGTAGTAAAGCTCGTTGCCGTCGCGCGAGAAGGTGACGCCGAAGAAACCGACTGGCGCGGGCGCAACTATCTGCGTGTCGTTGGCCGCGCTGATTTGTCTCAGCCAGAGGCTCTGCTTGCCCGCGTCGCTGAGCACGTAGACGAAGTATTTGCCGTCGGGCGAGATGGCCGCGTCAATGGCCTTGCCATGATTGGTCAGGCGCGTGATGCTCATCGCCTGAAAGGGCGGAAGCTTTCTGCTCTGAAGGAAGAATTTGTAGAACGCGAAGCCGCCGAGCACGAAAACAAGTAGAGCTAACGCAAGAAGAATCGGCCACCGGCTGAAGTTTGTTCGACCAATTGGAGACCCGACGGTTAGCGGCTGAGCTTCTTTGATTTCGTTGGTCGAGATGGTCGCCTGTTGGTTCGTGGTGGCGCTCGGCGCTCGGCCAGTGCTTCTTTTCACAGACGGAGCCTTGGCGGCAACGCTTTTGTCCGGCGTGACGGTGCGTTCCAGCTTGGCCTCAAACTCCAATTCCTGCTTGACGCCGCGCAAGTCTCCGAGCAGTTCTTTGACGGTCTGGTAACGCTCCTCGCGGTCTTTCTTGAGCGCCTTCTTCACAATCCAATCCAACTCGGCCGGGACATCCTCCAACAGCGAGGTGAGCGGGACAGCCTCTCGCTCCAGAATCGAGACGGTGATGTCCGTCGGCGTCGTTCCCTGAAAAGGCGTTTGCCCGAACAGCATCTCGTAAAAGATGACGCCGAGGCTCCAAATGTCAGTGCGCTCGTCAACCGGCAGCCCCCGCGCCTGCTCCGGCGACATGTAGTTGACCGTGCCCAACACCGTGCCGGGGTTGGTGTTGCCTTGCAACTGCGTCGGCGCTTCCGGGTCGGAAGGCGCGTCCCTTCGCCCCACCAGCTTAGCCAAGCCGAAATCCAGCACCTTCACGTAACCGTCCGGGCGGAGCATGATATTCTCCGGTTTAATATCGCGGTGAATGATTCCGATTGCGTGTGCGGCGACCAGCGCCGAGGCCACCTGCATGATGATGTCCAGCGCGACATCCGAATCCAGCCGACCGTCGGCCAAGCGCCGGCGCAGGGTTTCGCCTTCAATCAATTCCGTGGCGATGTAAGGGCGTCCATGGTCTTCCCCGACTTCGTGGATGGTCAGGATGTTTGGATGATTGAGGGCGGAGGCGGCGCGCGCCTCCTGTTGAAAGCGTTGCAGGCGGTCGGCGTCGTTCGCAAACGACGCGGGCAGCAGCTTGAGCGCAATGTTGCGGCCAAGCTTTGTGTCCTGCGCGAGGTATACTTCGCCCATGCCGCCGGAGCCGAGCGTTTTCAGGATTCGGTAATGGTTAACTTGACGGCCAATCAGCGCATCGCCCGCGTCTGCGGCGAACCATCCGGCAGCCATCTCGAAAGCGGGGGCATCGATAAAGCTGCCCTCCTTTTCATGAGCTTCGATGAGCGATTCGACATCTCTGCGCAGCGCCTCATCGGTGGAACAAGCCTCGGCCAGAAAAGCAGGCCGCTCATGCGGCGCGCGCTCCAACGCCGAGTGAAAGACCTCCTTGATTTGTTGCCAACGC
>CAZEZJ010000092.1:9331-10880 GCA_964516695.1 uncultured Blastocatellaceae bacterium | reverse complement strand
CGTTTGCCATCGCCATCATGTCAGCCAGAGCTTCCCCACAGCGGTCTTAAATAATTACCGCAACCCGCTTCTCTCTTTATTAACGCGCAAAAGCGGGCGCAGACTCCCTCAAGCTCGGAGAAGCGTAGAAACGGCCATTTCAGGATAGTTTGAGGCGGAGCCAAGCTCTAGCCATCTTCCAGTCGCGCTCGACCGTCGCGTGACCGACGCCTAAGACCTCTGCCGTCTCTTCGATGGAGAGGCCGCCGAAGAATTTTAGTTCCACTATCCGGCTTTGCTGCGGGTCAACTTCAGAGAGTTCGTTTAAGGCTTCGTGCAACGCCAGCAAGTCAATATCGGGCTTATCGGCCACGCGCTCGACGTTCGTTAAAGAGAGCCTTTCCTGCTCGGAGCCGCCGCGCTTTAAGGCTTGATGAAGGCGTGCGTGGTCAACCAGGATTCTTCTCATTAACTGCGCCGCCACACCAAAAAACTGTGCGCGATTCTGCCAGCGCGCATTCCTTTGGTCAACGAGCCGCATGTAAGCTTCATTGACCAGAGCGGTCGGCTGCAAGGTATGATTGGCGCGCTCGCGGCGCAAGTAGTTATTGGCTAAACGGCGCAACTCCGCGTAAACCAGAGGCATCAGCCTATCGAGCGCAGACTGGTCGCCCTCGTTCCAATCCTTCAGTAATTGGGTCACACCCGGCGGCGCAATCATCAGCCTTTTCTCCAACTAACAGATTCTACCTCAAAAAAGTCTCTGCGCGCGTGAGGGAGTTTTCCCGCAGCCTCCGCGTTATAGAGATAGAAGGCAGCAATCAAGCTACCGCGAATCTTTAACAGACCATGAAGGAGGTCGTTATGAAAAAAGCAGGTTTAAAATTTATCTTGATGTTCGGTGTGCTCCTAATGCTCGCGGTTTCATCAGTTCAAGCGCAAACCAGTAACGTGCAGATGGCCGATATTCCGTTTGAGTTTTCCGTGGGCAGTAAGACTTTTCCCGCGGGCCGCTACAGCATCACGCGCCTTAATCCGCAATCCGACAAGGCCGCGCTCGCCATTAAAAGCATGGATGGCAGCTTGAGCAAGATTATCCTGACGACGCCCGTTCAGGCCAACCGTGCGCAGGCAGCAGCCAGGCTCATCTTCACTCGCCACGAAGACCAGTATTTCCTCTCGGAGGTCTGGACGCCCGCCGGCAGCACCGGACTTGAGCTACCGAAATCTCAAAGCGAACGCACGCTCGCCCGCAAGACGGTGGATAAAACGGGCGCGCGGGTAGCAATCGCGCTCGATGATACACGCCGGCGCTAATCGAACCGGAAGGCTATCTCTGCGTCAGACCTGCGGCCCCGTCATAGAGGGCGCGCGGCGAGAGCGATTGGCGGCAACTCTGAATTGACGGCGGCGCTAACAAAATGCCGTCAGGATAACGCGGCGGCGTGATGCAGGACGACGCCGTGGACAACGGCGACACGAAGCTTTAAGGGCTTCGTGTCGCCGTTGCGCGTTTGGACACCGCTTTGAGAAGTTCAGTATGACAACCCCGTTTCGGCTAGTTGTGGTA
>CAZEZJ010000092.1:0-9321 GCA_964516695.1 uncultured Blastocatellaceae bacterium | reverse complement strand
GTAATATCCCTCCTGCCTTAAATAATTCGATGCCTGCTCCAAGTTTGACGAAATCTGAAAGCTCCGAGCGGTCTGAAGCGCGCTCTTGCCGGAAGACGACTGCTCGCGTAGGCGTCGGAGAGTGAAACGCTTAACTGTCAATCAATCAATTGATGAACGACGGAGAATCTACAAGTGGCAGAGTCGCGCACAGCCGTTGGTGCTGCCGGGCGTCGCTTATGGCGGCGCGGCGCTCGCGGTGTGCGGCAGACGTTTGCACGGCGCAAAGGGCTGCTGGCCTACCTCGCTATTCTCGGCCCCGGCGTCATCGCGGCCAACGCGGGCAATGACGCGGGCGGCATCGCCACCTACTCAAGCGTCGGCGCAGACCACGGCTACCGACTGCTCTGGGTTCTCATTCCGATAACAATCAGCCTCGGCATTGTGCAGGAGATGTGCGCGCGGATGGGCGCGGTGACGGGCAAAGGCTTGTCCGATTTGATTCGCGAGCGTTTCGGCGTGCGCTGGATGGTGGTCGTCATGCTGGCCTTGTTGATAGCCAACGGCGGCATCACCGTCTCGGAATTCTTAGGCATCGCGGCGGCCTCTGAGTTGTTCGGCGTGCCGCGCTTCATCACCGTCCCGCTGGCCGCAGTCGGCATCTGGTGGCTCGTCGTGAAGGGTTCTTACAAACGCGTCGAGCGCATCTTCCTGCTGATGTCGCTCGTCTTTCTCGGCTACATCGTCTCCGCCTTTCTGGCAAAACCCGCGTGGGGCGAAATCGGGCGTTCCATTGTCAGGCCGAGCTTTGATTTCAACGCCTCTTATCTTTTCACTTTCGTCGCCGTCGTCGGCACGACCATCTCGCCTTACATGCAGGTGTTCGTCCAGTCCTCCGTGGTCGAACGAGGCGTGACGGCTGAAGACTACCAACTCGTGCGCGCAGACGTGTGGACGGGGACGTTCTTCGCGATGATGATTGTCTTCTTCATCATGGTTTCGACCGCCGCCGTGCTGCACACGCATGGTCTACACATCACGGAGGCGGCTGACGCTGCGCGCGCGCTGGAACCGCTGGCCGGGCCTTACGCGAAGTTGCTCTTCGGCGTCGGGCTTTTCGGCGCATCAATGCTGGCGGCTGGCGTGCTGCCGCTCTCCACCGCCTACTCAATCAGCGAGGCGCTCGGTTATGAGAAGGGCGTCTCACGCAGCTTTCGCGAAGCGCCGATTTTTCTAGGCATCTTCACCTTCTTAATCGTGGTCGGAGCGCTCGTCGCCATGATGCCGGGGCTGCCGATTATTGATGCGCTCTTGAACCTCCAAGTCATCAACGGTCTCCTTCTGCCCGTGCTGCTCATCGCCATTCTGCTCTTAGTCAACGATGAAGAATTAATGGGCGAGCGGCGCAACGGATTGCTCTATAACGTGCTCGCTTGGTTGACGGCGATTACCATCTCGGCCCTCTCGCTCTTCTTCATCGTCACCAAAATCTTTCCGCGCATCCTTTCTCGTTAAGCCCGAGGCGGCAAACAGCGGTTCGCGGGCACGGACGAAGCGGATTTTCTCCCGTACACGAAATTCCACTCGCCAATGTCCAGCGATTAGTGATAAAAATATCGCTCGCGAACGCATCCATGTAAAAACTCGCTCTTGCCAGAGGTAACGCCAGCGCCGTGAAACGCCCTCAGCCCAGAACCCAGCTTGCACTCTTCCTGATTGTCGCCGCCGTACTCATACTCTCGCTCTACGCCATCCACGCGTCCGAGCCTGCGCTGAGAACCTACGTCGTCAACCGCATGGGGCCGCACGCCAGCCCCGATAAAGAGATGGAAGCGCGCGCGGCCTTTGATGCGATTCTCAATATCCTCAAGCTTCTTCTCTGGTCGGGCCTCATCATTCTGCTTGTCCGCGCCCTGAGCGCTGGCATCTTCAGGATAGCCTTTCGCCTGCGCCGAGGCGCGGAAGCGCCCAGCCTGATTCGCAACATCTTTTCGCTCATCGCCTTCACGGTTCTCTTCTTCATCGCCTTCAGCCAGATTTACCCAAACGTTAATCTCGGCGCGCTTTTTACCACGTCGGCCATCTTCGGCGTCATCCTCGGTCTGGCGCTGCAAGACACGCTCGGCAATCTCTTCGCGGGCATTTCCCTGCACGCCGATAACCCTTTTCAGGTCGGCGACGTCATCTCCTTCGGGCCGCAACAGCAATTTGCGGGCGTCGTCGAGAGCATCACTTGGCGCGCCGTTAAAATCAGGACTTTTCAGAATAAGGTTGTGCTGGTCAGCAACAGCGGCATCGCCAAGGAAGCCATCGAGGTCGCCCCGCGCGACAACCTCAACGCGCGCCTCGTCTTCTTCAACACGCGTTACAGGGATTCTCCGGCCAAGACCATCCACATCGTGCGCGAGGCCGTGCGCGAAGCCGAAAACGTCTCGCAGAAAATCAAGCCCATCGTCCGCATACGCCAACTCGGCGACAGCAGCGTGGACTACGAAGTTAAATACTGGCTCGAAGACTATGCGAAATATAACGACACGGACGCGCTCGTGCGTCAGCGCATCTGGTACGCCTTCCGCCGTGCCGGACTGAGCTTCGCCTTCCCGACGCGCACGCTCAAGCTTGAACGCCAGACCAAGACGGACGAGGCTCAAATCAGCAGCGACCTCATCGAACGTCTCTCGGCTGTGGACATTTTCGCGCCGCTTTCAGCCGAAGAGACTGCACGCCTCGCAGGGGCTTCGATGAACCACGTTTTCGCGCCCGGCGAGACCGTCATCCGCGCGGGCGACCAGGGTAGCTCGATGTTCGTCGTCAACAGCGGGCGCGTGCAGGTACAGGTCACTGAAAACGGCAGGCCGCGCAACGTGGCCGTCTTGAAGGAAGGCGACTTCTTCGGCGAGATGGCGCTCTTTACGCGCGAACCGCGCACCGCCAATGTCATCGCGATGGAAGAAACCGAAGTGCTGGAAATCGGCTATGACGCGATGAAGCATCTTTTCGACACCAATCCAGACCTTGTTCAATCGCTCAGCCAGACCATCGCCGAACGCCGTCTCGGCCTCAAGCAAACGCCCGCCGACGAAGCCGAGCAGGAAAAAGAGTCGCAAGGCATCATGGCGACCATCAAAAAAATCTTCGGCTTCGACTAAATCAAAGCGCCTAGGCCCCCTTCGCCTTCCCTAAAGCCACGTCATCCGGCAGGCCCACAATCCTTCCGCCGCCCGCAAAATTTCCTCGCCAATTTCGCCAACGGTTCGGAAAATCGCTGGCCAGGCTGGATTTTAACGCCAAAAATCAGGGGAATTTTTGATAAAATTAATACTTGACAAAGATGCACTCAATATTTATTATATCTCCACGCTCATCAGTCGAAGGTTTGACAATAACGGCTTTTTCGGCTGATTTACCCGAACTTTCGAGCGTGAAAAAGCTATTTTTGAGGAGGAAGTTTGAGATGAGTATCGTTCGTTACGACCCGTTCCGCGATTTGCGGAGTCTTCAGGATGAAGTCAACCGTTTGTTCACCTCTAACTTGTCGCGCGCTTTCGGCGACGAGGGAATCGCGCGCGGGGCTTGGAATCCGAGTGTTGACATCTACGAGAACAAGGACCAAATCGTGCTTGAGGCCGAACTGCCCGGGATGCAGCGCGAGGATTTTGACCTCTCCATCGAGAACAACGTGATTACGCTGCGCGGCGAACGACGTTTCGAGAAGAAGGATGAATCGGATAACTACCATCGCGTCGAGCGCTCGTACGGCTCTTTCACGCGCGCCTTCACGCTGCCGCAGACGGTTTCCGCCGAAGGTGCGACGGCTGAGTATCGCAACGGCGTCCTGCGTGTCAGCTTGCCCAAGCGCGAGGAAGTTAAAGCACGCCGCATAGAGGTCACAGGTGAATCAAATGAGGCTCAGGGCCAGCGCACGATTGAAGCGAAGGCCGAGAGCGGCGGTAAGAGCCAGAAAGCGACCGCCAGTTAATTTTGCCGGGGGGCGGTAAAGCTAGAAGAGGGCGGTGCGGCAAAGGGGAAGCGATTGCTTCCCCACAGAGTCGCTCCGCTCTTTTGGCCTTAGAATGAATGTGCTAGTTTACTTGCAACAGTTAAATCGTCAATTTCAAAAGAATAATTTTTCCGAAGTTTTAAGGCGACAGTCATGCGTTTAGATAAATTCACTTTGCGCGGCCAAGAGGCCATTCAGACGGCCATCGAAGTGGCCGAGCGCAATCAGAATCAACAGGTCGAGCCGGAACACGTGCTCTTCGCGATGCTCGAACAGCCCGAAGGCATCGTGCGCCCCGTGCTCGGCAAGCTCGGCGCGAACGTGCAGGTCGTGTTGAACGATGTGCAGGCAGCTATCGGTCGCTTCCCCAGAGTGCAGGGCGGGCAGCAATATTTCAGCCCGCGCCTGAGTCAGGTATTTATCGCCGCGCAGAAGCAGGCCGAGACGATGAAGGACGAGTATATCTCGACCGAACATCTGCTCTTGGCCGTGGCGGATGAAAAGGATGGCGAGGCGGGCAAAATCCTGCGCCAGCACTGAGTCAACCGCGACGACCTCCTGAAAGTGATTGAACAGACGCGCGGCGGCGTTCGCATCACGGACCAGAACGCGGAGGAAAACTATCAGGCGCTCTCCAAGTATGCGAAAGACCTGACAGACCTCGCGCGCCGCGGCAAGCTAGACCCAGTGATTGGCCGCGACGACGAGATTCGTCGTACGGTCCAAGTGCTCTCGCGGCGCACGAAGAATAATCCGGTTTTGATTGGCGAGCCGGGCGTGGGCAAGACCGCCATCGTCGAAGGATTGGCCCAGCGCATCGTTTCGGGCGATGTGCCGGAAACTTTGCGGAACAAGCGGCTCGTAGGGCTTGATTTAGGCTCTATGCTGGCGGGCGCGAAGTATAGGGGTGAGTTTGAAGACCGCTTGAAGGCCGTGCTCAAGGAGATTGAGAACGCGCAGGGGCAGATTGTGCTCTTCATTGACGAGCTGCACACGCTGGTCGGCGCGGGCGCAGCCGAGGGCGCGATTGATGCGTCGAACATGTTGAAGCCCGCGCTGGCGCGCGGCGAGTTGCGCTGCGTCGGCGCAACCACTTTGAACGAGTACAAGAAACACATCGAAAAGGATGCGGCGCTGGAGCGTCGTTTCCAGCAAGTCTATGTCGGTGAGCCGACGGTCGAAGACACGATTGCTATTTTGCGCGGTCTGAAAGAGCGTTACGAAGTTCATCACGGCGTGCGGATTAAAGATTCCGCGATTGTCGCCGCCGCCACGCTTTCGAATCGCTACATCACAGACCGTTTTCTGCCGGACAAGGCCATTGACTTGATTGATGAGGCGGCCTCTCGCCTGCGCATCGAGATTGATTCCCTGCCGCAGGACATTGACGTGCTGGAACGCGAAATCCTGCAACTCGAAATCGAGCGGCAAGCCTTGCAGCGCGAAGAAGACGAACGCTCGAA
The DNA here is from genome assembly GCA_964516695.1 of uncultured Blastocatellaceae bacterium. Lineage (GTDB taxonomy): Bacteria > Acidobacteriota > Blastocatellia > Pyrinomonadales > Pyrinomonadaceae > DASVTR01. The sequence goes on along the minus strand of CAZEZJ010000092.1, from coordinate 3,879 downwards.
GGCTCGCTTGAAAGACATAGAGCAGCGCATCGCTGACCTCAAAGAAAAGTCCGCGGGGATGAAGGCCAAGTGGCAATCCGAGAAGGAAGAGATTGACCGGATGCGCGAGGCCAAAAACGAGCTTGAGCAATTGCGCTTGCAGTTGGACCAAGCGCGCAACGCGGGCGATTTGGCGCGAGCCGCCGAGCTTCAGTACGGCAAGATTCCCGAACTCGAACGCAAGCTCAATGAAGAGCAGGAGAAACTGGCCGAGTTGCAGCGCGACGGCGTGATGCTGAAAGAAGAAGTTGATGAAGAGGACGTGGCGGAGGTTGTCGCCAAGTGGACGGGCGTGCCGGTCTCGAAGATGCTTGAAGGCGAGATGCAAAAACTCGTGACGATGGAAGACCGCCTGCGCCAGCGCGTCATCGGGCAAGACGAGGCTTTGACCGCCGTTGCCAATGCTGTCAGGCGCGCGCGCGCAGGACTCCAAGACCCGCATCGTCCCGTCGGCTCGTTTATTTTTCTTGGGCCAACGGGTGTCGGTAAAACCGAGACGGCGCGTGCGCTCGCGGAGTTTTTATTTGACGATGAGCGCGCGATGGTGCGGCTCGACATGTCAGAGTATATGGAGAAGCACGCTGTGGCGCGGATGATTGGAGCGCCGCCGGGCTATGTCGGTTATGAGGAAGGCGGGCAGTTGACGGAAGCCGTCAGGCGGCGTCCCTATTCGGTCGTGCTCTTTGACGAAATCGAGAAAGCGCATCCAGATGTCTTCAACGTCCTGCTGCAAATCTTAGACGACGGGCGCTTGACCGATTCGAAGGGTCGCACGGTTGACTTTAAGAACACCGTTTTGATTATGACATCGAACCTTGGGAGCCGAGAGATACAGGCAGCCGCAGGCGACGAGAAACAAGTGCGCGAAGCGGTCACGGAAGAACTGCGTTTGAACTTCAAGCCGGAGTTTTTGAATCGCATCGACGACATCGTTATCTTCCACCAACTCTCGCGTGAGCAGATTACCGAAATCATAGACGTGCAGTTGGAGCGCCTGCGCTCGATGCTGGGTGAACGCAACATCACGCTCGTCTTAGACGATAGCGCGCGAGCCTTGCTGGCACGCGAAGGCTATGACCCGAATTACGGCGCGCGCCCCTTGAAGCGTGCGATTCAAACGCTCATTCAAAACCCGCTCGCCGTCCGGCTGCTGCGCGGCGAGATTGCTCCGGGGCAGACCATCAATGTTTCGGCGGACGGAGACGAGATGAAGTTCGCAACCGAAGCGGCGGCGGCGGCAGCATAAGGAAACTATGAAGTACAAAAGCAGAATGAGGAACAACTGTCAGCGGCGTGTCTGTCCTTCATCGCCGCGCGTTCCGCGTTCATCCTTCAAGGAGTTAGCGATGGCACATCGTTGGGACCCTTTACGCGATTTGGTAGTGCTGCAAGAGCGCATGAACCGCTTGTTTGAGGATGCGACGAAGCAGCGCTCTAATGATGAAGAAGAGAGCGAGCAGGAGATAGAGCGCGCCGATTGGAGTCCGGCGGCGGACGTTTATAATCGCGAGCATGAGTATGTGATTATGATTGACTTGCCGGGCATCGAGCGCGAGGCGCTGGAACTGAGTCTGGATGAGGGCAGGCTGCTGGTGCGCGGCGTGCGCTCCATCGAGCAGGATGCGGCGCAACGCATCGAGCGCAAGCACGGGCGCTTCCTACGCAGATTCGGCCCGTTGCCTTCGACGGTGGACCAAGCGGCAATCTCGGCCGAGTATAAAGACGGCGTCCTCAGCATTCGTCTGCCGAAGCGTCAAGAACAGCAAGCGCGCCGCGTCGAGATTAAAATACAGTAATAAGTAATAGGTGATAGGTGATAAGAGAAAGCATCTTTCTTTTACTTATCACCTATCACTCATCACCTATCACCGATATGGTATCTTTTCGTAGGGAGAAAAAAAGAGAGCGTATGCAGGAGAACAGGGTGCCGGAGGAGGCGCCAGGCGTTGGTACGCCTGCGGCTTCGACGGCGGACGAGATACGTGTGACGGATAGGCGTCGCATTAACTTGAATAGTGATGAGGCGAAGGCGGACGAAAGCGCGACCATTGAGGAGCCGAGCCTCAAGCCGACGTATGTTGAGAAGTTGGAAGCGGAAAAGCGCGAGGCGGAGCAGAAGGTTTTGGATGTGCAGTCTCGCTTCGAGCAGTTGCGCGCAGAGTTGCAGCGCGAGACGGATGAAACCCGTCGTCGCTTGAATCGTTCGGCTGATGAGCGAGCCAGGCAGAAGCAGGCGGAGTTTATCAGCGCCCTTTTGCCCGTCGCGGATAATCTGCAACGCGCGATTGAAGCGGGAGCGACGGGCAGCACGCTCGATGCGGTGCTGGATGGCGTGCGCGGCACGCTCAGCAGCTTCGAGAGCGCGCTCATCTCAGCCGGTGTCGAGCCGTTGGAATCAATCGGCATGGCGTTTGACCCCGAATTGCATGACGCTGTGGACACAATCGAGGTCGAAGCGGAACGCGATGGCACGGTGACGGCGGAATACAGTCGCGGTTATAAGATGGGCGAGCGTTTGCTTCGGCCCGCGCGTGTGCAGGTGGGCCGCGCGGCTCAATCGGGAGCGAGAAGCGTTGCTGAGTAGAGTTTTAATAATCAGTATTCAAGATGGCTGGCGTTCACAAAAGGACCGCTAACGGACAGCCTTTTTAAGGAGAAGAACAAAAGTGGCAGCAAAAGATTTGAAATTCAGGGAAGAGGCGCGCAACTCGATGCTTCAGGGCGTTAACGTATTGGCAAACGCCGTGCGCGTCACGCTGGGGCCTAAAGGGCGGAACGTCGTCATCGGTAAAAAGTTCGGCTCGCCCGTGATTACTAAAGACGGCGTGACGGTGGCGAAAGAGATTGACTTGGCTGACAAGTATCAGAACATGGGCGCGCAGATGGTGCGCGAGGTAGCGACCAAGACAAACGACACGGCGGGCGACGGCACAACGACGGCGACCGTGCTCGCGCAGGCTATTTATCGCGAGGGCGTCAAGAACGTGGCGGCGGGCGCAAACCCGATGGCTTTGCAGCGCGGCATTCAAATGGGAGTGGAAGCGGCTGTGGCGGAGCTTGAGCGGATGTCGAAGAAGGTCAAGAGCAAGGAGGACCTCGCCAACGTCGCGACCGTCTCGGCCAACAACGACCGTCAAATCGGCCAGTTAATTTCCGCAGCGATGGAGCAGGTGGGCAAGGACGGTGTGGTCACGGTCGAAGAATCGAAGACTCTCTCCACCGAGTTAGACATCGTCGAGGGAATGCAGTTTGACCGTGGCTACCAATCGCCCTACTTCGTCACTAACCCGGACCGGATGGAAGCCGTGCTCGACGAGCCTCTGATTCTGCTCCATGAGAAGAAGATTGCGGCGATGCGCGATTTGCTGCCGGTCTTAGAGCAGACCGCCGGACAGGGCCGCGCGCTGCTCATCATTTCCGAAGATGTCGAAGGCGACGCGCTGGCAACGCTTGTCGTCAATAAGCTGCGCGGCACAATCAAGGTCTGCGCGGTGAAAGCTCCGGCCTTCGGTGACCGCCGCAAAGCCATACTCGAAGATTTGGCGGCCTTGACGGGCGGGCGCGTTATCACGGAAGACCTCGGCATTAAGCTTGAAAATGTCGGCATTGAAGACCTCGGCACGGCCAAGCGCGTGATTGTTGATAAGGACAACACGACCATTGTCGAAGGCGGCGGCGATTCGAAAGCGATTCAAGGCCGCGTGGCCGCTATCCGCCGGCAAATAGAGGAGACAACCTCGGATTACGACCGCGAGAAGCTGCAAGAGAGACTGGCGAAGCTGGCCGGAGGCGTGGCGGTCGTCAAAGTCGGCGCGGCGACAGAGACGGCTATGAAAGAGA
>CAZEZJ010000091.1:0-14806 GCA_964516695.1 uncultured Blastocatellaceae bacterium | reverse complement strand
GACGCGCGCTTTTATGACAGCCCGGAAGAGTTTAAGCCCGAACGCTGGACCGCCGAGTTCACGAGCCAACTGCCGCGCTACGCCTACTTTCCTTTCGGCGGCGGGCCGCGCATCTGCATCGGAAACAGCTTCGCGATGATGGAATTCGTGCTGCTGATGGCGACGATTGCCCAAAAGTTTCGCCTGCGTCTCCTGCCCGAACACAAAGTCGAACTTTATCCGGCGATGTCTTTGCGCCCGCGCCACGGAATCAAAGTCGTTCTCGAAAAACGTTGAACCTCGAGCGTAGCGGTTCGGAAGTTAAATGATAAAGCGTTAACTTCACATGAAGCCGGCTTTTCCGTCTTTACTCTATTCTCAGTAGTGATACGATAACGGCCCATGACCAACAAGAAAACGAATCAGGATGAAGCTCAAGCACAACCGCCGGGGCCGCCGAAGACGGTCTGGCGCGAATATTTCGAATCAATCATCGTCACGGTGTTGATGTTTCTTTTCTTCATCACCTTCATCGGGCGGACGGTGGCCGTGCCGACCGGCTCCATGCAAAACACGATTTTAATCGGTGACCATTTCCTGATTAACAAGTTCATCTTCGCTCCCGGCACGCCGCTGTTCTTCCTGCCGCAACGCGAGATTCGACGCGGCGACATCGTCGTCTTCAAGTACCCGGGCGACAACGACCATCCGGGCGCGGACGCAAACCTTGGCGTTACGCCTTATCGCGACTACTACATCAAGCGCGTCGTGGGGTTGCCCGGCGACAAACTGGAAGTGCGCGGCGCAACCGTTTATATCAACGACCAACCGCTGCCCGAACATCGCGTCGCCGCCGACCAGGGAGCGACGAAGGAAGCGCCGCTCGTTCTCCGCGATGTCCCGCCGAAAGCGGGCGAGCCTTACACGGTCTTCCACAGTCCGCGGACGCTCTCCTCTCATGGCAGCAACACGCAGGACACGGACTATTTCAAATATGGCTTAGCTGCGCCCGTCAAGGTTCCAGATGATTCTTATTTTATGATGGGCGACAATCGAGACAACAGCGGCGACAGCCGCGTCTGGGGCTTCGTGCGCCGCGACCTCATCATCGGTCGCGCCCTCTTTGTCTTCTGGTCAAAAGACGAGAGCGCACGTCCCGGCGGCAATCTCTTCTTCGACTTTTTCAGAAATACGCGTTGGAATCGAACCTTCACGTGGATTAAGTGAAGCGGCGCGGCGCGCTAGAAGGTATAGAGATGAACAAGCGTTTGGCGATAATTTTCATGCTGTTCTTCTGCGGCGCGTGCTGGCAGGCATCCGCAACGAAAGCGCAGGATGATTCGTCTGTGCGCAGAGAGTTGGAAGCTCAATATGCGAAGCTCATCGAGGCCCACTACCGGAAAGACTTGAAGGCGATTCTGGCGCTGAAGACTTCCGACTTTCACACCATCGGGCCTGACGGCAGAGTCAACGACAGCCGGATGATGGAGGAATATTCAAGGCAGTTTCTTGAGGCGAATAAGCCGCCCTTCACCATCAAGATGAGCATTCAAGAGTTACGGGTCTCGGAAAATCGTTTGATTGCGGTCGCCGTCATTCTGCAAGAGGTGACACGCTTTCGAGAACTGGCGGGCAAGCGGCGCAAGGTCGAGACCAGCGTGGTGCAAAGAGAGACGTGGGCCAAAACGCCCGGCGGCTGGAAGCTCAAAGTAGTTGACGACGTACACGACCAACGGCGCTGGGTTGACGGCAAGCGTGTGGACCCAACCAAGCCTTACGACCCTGATGCCCCGCCCTATCAACCGAAGGAATCAACCCCGGGCAAAACGCCCTAGCAGCTTCTCTCTCAACCTAATTCTTCAATCTCCGCTTCGAGCGCGCGCAAGGTGCGTTGCAGCATTTCACGATGCGCGGGGCGCGTCGCTTGTTCGAGTTGGTCTAGGATGCGCGTGCGCGAGAGTCTTAAGGATTCCAAGCGCTCCAGACGCGCGCGTGCCTCCAATGATAATTCCTCTTGCGGTTGCCTTCTTTGAGCACGCTCGGCGGCTGCTTCCTGCTGGTCCGCGACCCCTTTGCTTTCCCATCCCCTTGCCATCTCGCTTCTCTCCCCCTGCCGCTTATTCTAGCAGCCTCGCGCGCCCTTTAGTAAAAGAGAGCGAACGGCAACGGTCGATAGTCGAAGCCCGCGCGCTGACACAAAATCTTCAAGTCTCTTGAGGAAACGTAAACTTTTAGAGCAGCCAAAAGCGACAGCCATCCGTTATCGAAAGCAAGTTATGAAGTTTATCAAGGAGAGCTTGATTCACGCGTCGCCGGAGCGGGTCTTTGCGTTTCACGAATTGCCCGATGTGTTTGCGCGTCTTCTGCCGCCGTGGGAAAAATCGCGCATCATCCAGAGCGCGCCAAACCTGCTGCCGGGTGCGACGGCCATCATCGAAACGCGCATCCTCGGCCTCATCAACAAGCGCTGGGTCGCACGCCACACAATTTACGACCCGCCGCGAATGTTTGAAGACGTGCTGGTCGAGGGGCCGTTCCGTAGCTGGCGTCATCGTCATTTGATAAGCGCGCACGAGCGGGGCGCTACCCTGCGCGACGAGATAGAGTATGAGCCGCCGCTTGGCTTTATCGGACGACTCTTTGCGCCGCTCGTTATCGAGCCGAGATTGCGCCGCATGTTCGAATACCGGCACAAGGTCACGCGCCAGTGGTGCGAAAGCGGGGCCACATCTCTGACGCCGTAAACGCTGAAGGCGCTCAAGAAAGTCAACTCGCTTTCCCGAGCGCCTTTTGATACGCGCTAGCTTATCATTTTGAATTTAAGGTTTCGCGGGCTGTTTGCGCGCGTAATAGCCTTGACGGTAGAGGAGGCTCAATTTCTGCTTGCGTAGTTCGGGGTTAACGACTTCGATGCGTACTTGACGAAAGGAGCCGTCGCGCAGCTTGTTCGTTGGCGAGTAGGCGACCAAGTATTGAGAGCGTAGCTCGTCTTGTATCTGCTTGAAGGCGGCACCGAGTTCCGCTTGGTTCTGCGGAAAGAAGGCGCGACCGCCCGTTTTCTCCGAGACTTTACGCAGCGCGTCACGGTCTAGTTTGCCGGCGGGAAACTCCGCATCGCGAATCCCTATGGAATAGACGACCGTGTTGTGCTTGACGGCAAAATCTATCGCCTCCTGCCGTTTGGTCTGGCTGCTGGTGTCGTCGCCGTCGGAGAGCAGGATGATGGCGCGGCGCGTGCGCTCGGGCGTTTGCGAGAGCGCGTCGTTCGTCGTGGCCCAGATGGCGTCCCAGATGCCCGTATAACCGACAGCATCCTCTTCATCCAACAGCGCGACGGACGATGGCTCATCGTCCTCGTCGTCTTCATTCCTCGCGGGCGGAAGAATAATCTTAACGCGGTCAATCGCCTGCCGCATTCTGCCGAGGTCATTTGTCAAAGGCTGTTCGAGCACGGGAATGCCCGTGAAGGAGACTATCGCCGCTTGGTCTTTACCGGCGCGAATCACCGCGTCTAGAAACGAGAGCGCCGCCGCCTTCTCGTCTGCCAGCACGCCCTTCTGCGATTCGCTGGCGTCAATCAGAATGGCGAGCGAGAGCGGCAATTCCGTCTCCCGCTGAAACATGGAAATCTCCTGCGCCACTCCGTTTTCCGTCACACGCAAATCCTCGCGGCGCAGGCTGGTCACGAAGCGGCGCTCTTTATCAATCGCCGTCAACAGAATGTTCGTCAGGTCCGTATTAACACGCACCACTTCATCGTCATCATCAGCACTCGTTGATGCTTCCCTTGACGTAGCTGACGGTGACATCGTGTCCTTCGACGGCGCTGAGGCGGAGTCAACACGACGCAGGCGTTGCCTTGAAGACTTGGGAGTCTCCTGCGCCCAAACACTCGCGCCGACGGCAACGCACGTGACGACGAGCATCAGCACTAAGATTAAAGGGCGCGCCAAATGATTCAAGCTCTGCATCGAATTCAGTTTCCCTAAAAATCATCGCGCTTGCCGTCTCATCGCGGGGCGATGCGGATGAGGCGATTGAGCGGGTCAAACGTCAGTTGAAAGGGCTGAAGCGCATCACGACCGAGCAGGATGGGCGCGCCCGCGTGCGCACCTGTTATCAAGTCTGTCGGCACGCCGCGCAGCACAAGCTCTCCGATGTTGACGGTGGCGGGCGCAATCCTGCGCGCCCCTATCTGGCCGCCGCCGATGTCGCGCACGCCGCCACGCGTGCGTCCTCTTCCATCATTACTAATACCGAGAGCCGACGCCGCCTCCGCGCTCAAGGCCAGGCCAAACTCGGAGCCTGTGTCGAGCAGCGCACGTCTCTTGTCGTTGAGCATGACGAAGGGGCGACGACTGCCAGCCTCGAAAAGCCACGGGACGACGCTTCCGCCCGCTGGAACATCCCTGCGGCGCAAGGGTGTCGAGCGCGGGTCAAAGGCGCTCAATTCGCCGTTTGGCAAATCAATCGTGTAGCCCAAAGGCCAGTAAGCTTCCGTCGGGTCGAGCACGCCGTCAACGCCCTGCGGCAATCCGTCCGTCACAATGCAGAGTCCTCGGGCGGGCAGCAGATTATCGCTCGCGCCGATGGCTAGACTGCGCAACACGGCCTCTCTTCCTCGCGCCGTGCCGACACCGCTTAATCCCCCAATCGCTATCGAGCCGCCCTTCACGCCGACCCGCGCCTCGCGCGCGACACGCGCGGACAGCAGAGTGGCTCCTGCTCCTGTGTCAATGACGAAATCAAATTCACCGGCACCGTTAACCCAAACGCGCGTCACAAGCCCGCGCCCCGTCACATCACGGAAACGCGCGACTGATGGCAGCGTCGCTCTCGTCGCTCTCTCCTGTCGAGCGCCGCTTCTGAGGGTGGCTTCGGCGGTGCGAGATGCGGTGGAGCGGTCTATCGCCGCCGGCGGCGCAAGCAAATGGGCAGCCCCTTCGAAAGAGACTGCCCATGTTGAAGTCGCCGCAAGAGCGATAAGTACGATGCCGAGCATTAATCTGTGCGAGCTATGCTTTGTCACAGAATCTCGAAGCCTGATTAGTAACGACGATCACGCTTGCGTATTTTGTAAGTATAGAGCGCAGAGCCGCCGCCGCCAGCGAGTGCGCCGATGAGCGCGCCCTTCTTGCCGCCAACCAGACCGCCGATGAGTGCGCCGCCGCCCGCGCCCGCCGCGACCGTCAGCTTATCGCGATGCTTCTGCCAGAAGGAACGCTTGCGCGGCTGCGTATTGTAGTCGTAATAAACCTGACGCGCATTGTTGCGGCTCGAACGATTAACCGTCCGGTAGACGGGTCTTTCAACAACGCGAGTCGTTCGCACGCGATTCGAAGTCTGATAATTGACCTCATTAGCCGTCGCCGTGCGGAAGCCGTCCATAAAACCGTTGCGATACTGCGGGTCGACGTTTTCCGTCGCCGGCAGCGTCGCATCGCTGGTTAAAGATTGTTCAGGAGTTAAGCTCTTATAGTCGCTGTTTAAGCTGGAAGCCAGCAGTGGGCGCTCAGGCTCAGTCGTTTTAGATGTGCGGCCAACGAATGCGCCGACTGTTCCGCCGAGCAGCGCAGCCACGAGGGCCACCGGAAGAATTTTGTTACTCGTACTTAATCTCATTTTGCAGCTCCTTCAAGGTTAATTCTGCCGATGACGGCAAATGGACGCCTCGACTACTGGCAAATTCTATTCCGCCAACCACCTTTGGATGCGCCTCTTTGCGGAGGATAACTAATCCGCCGCTTTTTCGGGGCGAAACAATTTGATTACAAGAAAAATGCAACTTTTGGCGGCCACGGAAGCGGCCCAACAAAATTGCTACACCCGATATGGGGTTGAATGTGACTCCATATCGGCGGTCGGTGGGCTAAAGCCTTGGAAGGCAGGCGCGCGGAGGTTTAGAAGCTATAGAACAGAACTAGGGATGAAGAGTCGGCTTTTAAGACACTCTTCATCCTCGGCAGGGCGCTTTGGAGTTTGGCGCAGGGGAATTTCTGTGGGGGAGCAAGCCCCGCGCTCATTCTGCCGGGCCAGTACATTTCGGCCCCATCAGCGCCGGTTTCTTGAGACTGATGACCGGATAATCCCGCGCCTCTTCGTTGAGCGCCGTCCATTCCTGATACTCGTCTGGGACGGTGGTGTCCGAAAAGATGGCCTCGACCGGGCATTCCGGCACGCAGGCGTCGCAGTCAATGCAGGTATCCGGGTTGATGTAGAGACGGTCCGGCAGTTCGTGGAAAGCCTCCACGGGGCAGACCGCGGCGCAATCCGTATATTTGCAGTCAACGCACAATTCCGTCACAACGTAAGTCATGTCCCACTCCCTTTTGTTTCGAGCGATAATCCGGCTGCCCGTAAAGCAAAATGCTTTTATGACAACTATGGGATTCAAGTCAATGGGCGGTTCTCGTTTACAATGACCGCACCGTGATAGACGACGGCGGCGCAGCACTTCCCAAGGCGGCGCGGCCTCCGGTTCGCGCCGGAGAATAGCTTGTAAGGAGATAATCAATGAACCGCTGGAAGCACTCTTTTTTCTTGTGTCTGATGCTCGCCTGCTCAACCGTCGCCGCAGCGGCGCAAGCGTCGCAGTCTGTTAATGAAATGAACGCTCGCCCTTTGCCAAGCGCAACTCTGGCGCAGGAAGCGCGCAAAGAACAGGTGACGAGCGTGAGCGATTATGGGCTGAAGGGCAACGGCGTGGCCGACGACACCGCGGCGTTACAGCGAGCGATTGACGCCGCGCCGGATTATTCGACCATCTCCATTCCGGCCCAAGCGAAGCTGAGAATCACCTCAACTATCAACATCAACAATCGGCAGGGCTTGCGCATCATCAGCACGAGCGCGGCAGGCTCGGCGGCGAATATGAATTCCAGTTCCACGCAACTGCTCTGGAACGGCCCGGCCAAAGGCACGATGCTTTTTCTCAACCGCGCTCACGGCATTATGATTCAGGGCCTTTCGCTCTTTCCCAAGACAACAGGAGGTAACGGAGCGGATGTCGCCATCGACATCGACCAGTTCGGTAAAGGCGGACTCGACACGTCCGACATCGTGCTCGATAGAATCTTCATACAGTATCACGGCGTGAACCCTAACTTCGTCGGCATCCGCATCTCCGAAGTCTCGCAGAACAACTGCGAGTACATACGCATTCGCAACAGCACCATCTACGCCAGCGACGACGGGAAAACGGCTAACACGAATCGCGGCATCTGTATCAAGATAGGCAATTCTCCGAACGCCAAAAGCATTCAACTCGTAGAATGCTGGCTGCTCGCGGGCCGCGCCGGAGTCTACATGCAGAACGGCGGCCTCATCGTCACGCGCGGATTGATGCAGTTCAATACCGTTGACTTCAAGTTTGATAACTGGGTTGACTCGTCGCTCATCGAGATGGTCGTCAGCGAGTATGCGCGCCAATTCATCCAAGCCCCGACGGGCGGAGCGCCCATCATCGTGCGCGGCAACAGCATCGGCCCCGGCGCTCACCAGCGCGGCGTGCCCGTCATAGAGTTTGGCGGCACGACCTCCGTGCTGCTGCAAGGCAACCGGATGGATGCCGAAGCCAACATCACGGCGCTCAAAGGCGGGCCGCAGACCGCTCTCATCAGCCAGTCGAATTTCTTCCCCAATTTCGATTACGTCGGCTTTGAAACCTTCGGGCGCGGCGTCGTCTCCAGCGGCGATATGCCCATCGCCCCCAACAGCTTTAGCTCCCTCATCGTCAACCGGCCCATCTACTTCACCAACTCGACCGCCGGAAAAAGAAGCTATCAGGAGATGCTTACAGTCAACGAAGCGGGCCGCGTCTCGATTGATGGAAACGGACAAGGCACTGTCTTTGGCTCGACCATCACGCTCTCCGCCAAGCCTTTCACAACGCTCGGCAGCGCACCCGACGGCAGCCTAGTCTATTGTCCAGACTGCACACAAACTCCCGTTTGCGCGGGCAAAGGAACGGGCGCTTTCGCCAAGCGGATTAACAATGCATGGAAATGCGATTGATTCCACAGGCCGCGCGCCTGAGCTAAACTGGCTAGACTGATGAGGCAACCTTCTTTTGATTTACTAGCTATCCTGAATCTGCTGGGAGCGGCGCAGGGCCTACTCTTGACGCTCGCTCTACTCAGCGCGAAGGGAGGCAACCGGACGGCCAATCGCATCTTGGCTGCGATGACGATGACGATTGCCATCGTCGTTTGTGGTGCGGTGCTGCTGACAACCAATTACGTCTTTGTCTTTCCTCACGCGAGCCGGATTCATCATCCTTTCGTCTTTCTCGCCGGCCCGCTCCTGTTTCTCTACATCAGGACGCTCACTTCAGGCGCGCGGCAATTCGCGAAGAGAGATTTTCTGCACTTCATTCCTTTCGCGCTCTGCCTCATCTACCTGCTGCCATTCTACTTTCAAAGCAGCGCCGCCAAGCTCGCGCATCTCTGGTCTGAGTATTACAACGAGTCTCTCGGACTCTGGTACTACGTTCGTTCCGGCTTCTTCAGCGCGCAGTTTTTCGTCTATTTGCTGTTAATCATCGCGACCCTCATTAAGTATTCGCGAAAAGTTAAGGGCCAAGATTCGGCGGCTGAAAAAGCCGTGCTCTTTCAGGTGCGTTTCTTCGTCATCTCTGGGTCGGCGTTATCCTGCGCATCACCCTAGACCAGAGCGGGCGCACGAATTTGCTCGTCCCGCTCGGCGCTTCCGTGTTGGTCTACGCGATGGGTTATCTGGAAATGCGGAAGCCCGACGTAGCCGTCAAGAGCGGCGAGGATGAGTTGCCCGCGAAAAAATATGAGAAGTCAACGCTGACGCCCGAGCGCTCTGAGAGGTATCTGAATCGCCTGCTGAAATTCATGGAAGCGGAGCAGCCCTTCACAGACGGCGACCTCACTATTCAAAAACTGGCGGAGAAATTGTCTATCCCCACGCCCCATCTCTCGCAGACCATCAACGAACGGCTGGGCCAAACCTTTTCCGACTTTATCAACTCCTACCGCATCGAAGAGGCCAAGAAGCGACTGCTCGACCCGGCCAAAAAGCATTATTCGGTGTTAGCGATTGCCGAAGAAGTCGGCTTCAACTCGAAATCCTCCTTCAACGCTGTCTTCAAAAAACATGTCAACATGACTCCCTCCGAGTTCAGAAAGTCTGTCAACGGCGACCACTGATTTCTCCAAACCTTTCATCAGCCGTCAATTCATCGCTCCCGATGTCCGAAATCATAAATCGGGACGTCCAGTTTTGCATGAAAGGGCGATTTCCCTAAGAAAAGCCGGTATAGCTTGCAGGCGTGAGACCGCCCGCCGCAATCAAGACTGCCCGCGATAGTTATTGTCGAAGCAGCCCTGCGGCGACGCGCTCTCGAAACGCCAACGATAGTTAACTTTGCTGACATCAATTAGGAGAATCATCCAATGCGAAAACTTATCCTCTTAACTTTCTTCCTCGCGTGCAGCGCATCGTTTGCGCTCGCGCAAACTTCCGACGAGTACGCTAAAAACGAGTTCTTTGCCGGTTACTCTTACCACAGCGCCGGCATCAATACGCTGACCGTTAATCCCTCGCGCACAGGCCAAAACGGCGTCAACCTCGCATACACGCGAAACCTCAACCGCCGCATCGGCCTGACCGTCGATGCCTCAGCACACTTCAAGCGAAATTCTCAACAAACGAGCGTGGGCACGTTTGAGAGTCAAAGAGACCAATACTACTTGCTCGGCGGCGTGCAATTCGTCGCCCGAGGTGGGAGCCGCATCACGCCCTTCGCGCGCGCGATGGTTGGAGCTTCATTGTTCAGAGGCTTGACCACAGACCGCTCGCCAGCCGGAAACGTCTTTACGATTGACGACGCCGCCTCGCTCGCTCTAGCCTTCGGCGGCGGTTTGGACCTTCGCGTCAGCGACCGCTTGAGCCTGCGCATCATCCAAGCCGACTACACCCCGACGTTTTTCGGCCCCGGCAGGCAGGACAACATTCGCCTGTCGTTTGGCGTCGTCTTTAAATAAGCTTTGAGGGCGGAGCGACAATGAATCAATGACTACATGAATCAATGAATCAATGATTTTATCGTTCCGTCTTGCTCTTCAGCCCGTCACCGAGCAGGCGCACGCCGAGCACGAAGATGAAGATAGCGAGCGCGGGCGAAAGCAATTCAAACGGAGCGCGGCGCAGCAGCGTCATGTCTGTAGCCTCGGCCAGCATGTTGCCCCAACTCGCCTCCGGCTCTTGTAAGCCGACGCCGAGAAACGAGAGCGCAGTTTCCGTTAATAAAAAGAAGGGCAGCATCAGAGTCATCTGTACGAGGAGCGGGCGGGCGGCGTTTGGCAGGATATGACGAAAGAGAATGCGCGTCTGCGAGAGGCCGAGCGCCGAGGCCGCGAGCACAAACTCGCGCCGCTTGAGGGCCAACACCAGCCCGCGCGTGAGGCGCGCTATCTCGGCCCAGCCGACCGCCACGAAAATCATAATTAAGAGGAGCGCCGCGCGCGTGGGCGGCAGTTCCAAAGGGAAAGCCGCACGCGCCGCCAGAATCAAGACCAGCAACGGCAGCGCCATCATCACATCAGCCGCGCGCATCAGCAGCGCATCCAGCGTGCGCCCCCCATAGCCCGCGAGGCATCCCAGCAGAATCCCTAACGCGCTGGCCAGCAGCATTCCCAACGGGGCAACAATCAGCGAGAAGAGAGCGCCCTTCAACAGCCGCGATAAGCGGTCGCGCCCCAGCCCGTCAGTTCCGAGCAGGTGAACGCGCGGCGCGCCGCGTTGGTTGGCGTCCTGCAAGCCGAATAGATGAAGGTTGGTCTCAAACACTCCGAGGAATTTGTAAGTGGAGCCGCGCGCCAGAAGTGTTAAGGGAAAGGCGCGCGAGGGCTGTTCCTCGTATCTTTGCTCCAAGTGGTCAACGAGGCTGCGCGCGTAGATGAAGGGGCGCGCGTGCCACTGGCCGCTGGCGTCGCGGAAATGAATGGCGGTCGGCGGGGCCATCTCCTCGCCGCGCGACTGCGAGCGATAATCGTAGGGCGCGAGGAAATCCGCGAAGAGGGCCAAGAGGTAAAAGCAGCCGACGATGAGCGCGCCGATGATGAGACGGCTGCGACGCCGTATGAAGCGCACACGCCGCCCGGCCTGTGTGCGCCAACTCGGTCGCGGCTCCTCCTCGATGAGAGGTTCTTTTGTCTCTACTGTGGGCGCGTCCGTTTCTGTCATCGAGTGTTAGGCGGCGTGTGTCGCGCCGATTGTCCGTCCGCTCGCGAGTCTATCTTCATGCTCGCGCAGGCGCGGGTCGTTCAAGCGCAGCAGAATGTCTGCGATGATGTTGCCGGCGAGCACGGCGGTCGCAGTGACCAGCACGACCGCCATCAAGAGCGGCACGTCGCGGCTGCGCACGGCGACGACCGCCAGTTGGCCCAAACCCGGCCAACCCAGCACCGTCTCGACGATGACCGAACCGCTCATAATGCCGCCGAGCGAGAGGCCGAAGATGGTAATCAAGGGATTGAGCGCGGCGCGCAGAGCGTGGCGCAAAATGACAACGCTTTCCGGCAATCCTTTGGCCCGCGCCACCTGTACAAACTCTTCACCGAGCGCCTCGCCCAACCCATCGCGCAC
The DNA here is from genome assembly GCA_964516695.1 of uncultured Blastocatellaceae bacterium. Lineage (GTDB taxonomy): Bacteria > Acidobacteriota > Blastocatellia > Pyrinomonadales > Pyrinomonadaceae > DASVTR01. The sequence goes on along the minus strand of CAZEZJ010000091.1, from coordinate 3,214 downwards.
CTGCGCCAGAAAGAGCGCGACCAGCGGCACAGAGAGCACTAACGCGGGCAACAAAACATTTTTGAGCGCCGCGAAACTTCCCGCCGTGCCCGGCTCAGCGCCGGTGCTAAAAACGGACGTGCGCGCAGCCACAGCGAGCGCGACTAAAGCCAGCACGATGCGCGGCGTCGAAGTCGCGAGCAGGATTAAGAGTTCGCAGCAGCGGTCTAGCCAACGCCCTTTGCGCCGCGCGGCCAGCGTTCCCAATGCGAGCGCGACGGCCCACGCAATCAAGAGCGCAGCGGCTGCCAACTGTAGCGTCGCGCGCAGTCGCGGCCACAGCAGGCTCGCGACCGGCGCGCGATAAAAGAACGACTCGCCCAACTCCCCTCTGAACACGCCCGCCAGCCAACGCCCATAGCGGACGTGCAGCGGTTGGTCCAGTTCGTAAATGCGGCGTAGGTTTTCGATTGTCTCCGAGGAGACGAGCGGGTCGGCGCTCAGCGCTGAGAGCGCATCGCCGCCTGTTCCGGCGAGCAGCCAGAAGACCAGCGCCGAGATAAACAGCAGCACCAAGATGCCCTGCAAGACTCTGTTGACGATGAGCTTCAGCACGAACGGCATTGTGCCACAGCGGGAGGAAAGTATGAACGCCGTAACGATTAGGCGACGAATGACAAAGAGACAGCTTTACAGTTGAGCCGTCATCGTCCATCCTTCAGTCATCTCTGTAATTACTTCTGGACAACTTTACCGAGACGTGATTGAATCCGCTTGCCCGGCAATCGCAAGAGTGCGCGCGACAGACGAACAATCCACCAGCACAGACGAAGAAAACCGAAAAGATGAGCGACACACAAAGAAGACTATTCCTGCTTTTAGCTTTGCTGGCCTCGCTGTTAACGATTCCGGCCTGCCGTCAAAGCTCGCAGCCCGCCGCGCCGCAGCGAAGCGAGACGGGACTGGCGCGCGAGCGCGTCGCGGGCACGCGCGGCGGCTCGATTAGTTATCGCGTTATCTCGCCGCCGGGGACGTTCAATTACCTGACGGCGGCTGACGAGCCGACGATTGTGGTTTCCTTTATGTTGATGGGCGGGCGGCTGGCGGAGTTTGATAGTGACAAGCAGGCTTACGTGGCGGGGCTGGCGGAAAGCTGGAAGCTGGCCGACGACGCGCGCAATCTTGAGTTGACTTTGCGCGACGGCCTCAAGTTTTCAGACGGCCAAGCGCTCACTGCCGATGACGTGTTGTTCACCTTCCGCGCGCTCTACGATGCGCGCACGGCCTCGCCCATCTTCCGCGATGCGATGATGGTCGGAGGCCAGCCGATTGAAGTCTCCGTAGTGGATGCGCGCAGGTTGCGCCTGGTGTTTCCGCAGCCGGTGGTCGTGCCGGAAAGTTATCTCTCGAACGTGGCCGTGCTGCCGCGCCACATTCTCGAAGGCGACTTTAACGCGGGCAAGCTGCGCGAGGCTTGGGGCGTGGCTTCCGACTTGCAGCGCGTCGTGACGGCGGGAGCTTTCACGGTTGAAGCGAGCACGCCGGGAGAGCGCGTGCGCCTCAAGCGCAATCCGCACTACTGGAAAAAGGACGCCGCGGGCACACAGCTTCCCTACCTAGACGCGATGACCATCGAAGTCGTCAGCGACGCGAACGCCACGCTCGCGCGCCTCAACCAGAATTCACTGGACATCTACGACCGCATTCGCCCGACCGATTACGCCGCGCTCTATTCAGCCACGGGCGCTGTGCGTGCCTACGACCTCGGGGCCGGACTCGTCACAGACCACTTCTGGTTTAATCTCAACGAAGGCGAGCGCGACGGCAAGCCATTCATCAACCCAATCAAGCAAGCCTGGTTTAAGGACGTGCGTTTCCGCCGCGCCGTCTCGCACGCCATTGACCGCGACAGCATCGCCAACAACACCTTGAAGAAACTAGCCACGCCGCTCTACGGCTTCGTCTCGCCCGGCAATCGCGCGTGGGTGGCTCAGGACGTGCCCCGCACAGAGTACAATCTGGACAAGGCGCGCTCCATCCTGACCGAAGCGGGCTTCGCGACGCGCGGCACAGCCGGTGCGCCGGAGCTTTACGATTCACAGGGCAACCGCGTCGAGTTTACGTTGCTTGTTCCCGTCGAGAGCGAGCCGCGCAAGGCTGAGGCAGCGGTCATTCAGGAAGACCTCGCGCGCCTGGGCATTCGGATGCAGGTCGCGCCCATCGAAGTCGGTGAGCTGACGCGACGGCGCAAGCAGAGTTACGATTACGAAGCCATCCTCTTCGGCGCATCCGTCTCGGAACCGGACCCGTCCTCTTACACCAACTTCCTCTTCAGCAACAGCGAAGAGCACCAATGGCGACCCAAGCAACCCAAGCCCGCGACTGATTGGGAAGCGCGCCTTGACGAACTCACCGCCGCGCAAGCGCGCGAGCGCGACACGGAGAAACGCCGTGCCATCTTCCGCGACATCCAACTGCTGCTCGCGGAACAACTGCCCGTCGTCCCCATCGTCGCGCGCCACGTCATCGTCGCCGCCAACACGCGCATCGGCAACTATCGCCCCAGCACCATCCTCCCCTACTCGCTCTGGAACGCCGACGAACTCTTCATCCGTCAATAAACCGTGCGCTGCAACAAACTCCGCGCCGCGACGAAACCGGCCGCGAGAGTTTCCAGATAACGACTGCAAACACAATCTCGCGCAGGCAACAAGACTCCAGCCTTGTTGCCTGCGCGAGATGATTAATGCACTTCTGCCGCTAACGCGACTGAGAGAAAAACGCTTGAGCGCACGCGCCCGCTTTAGAAGCTACAGCCGAAAGATGTCATAGAGGTCTTCGCCTGCTCGGCTGTGGTCTTGCAGATTTGCGCCATCGTGCCTTTGGTTTGCGGGTTAGAGGCCATCTGCCGCCACGAATCGCGCCACTGTTTCAAGCTCGCCTCATACTGCGCGCGCGCCGCCGCCGGAACCTTGTCGCTCACACACGCTTCATACTTCGCCAGAAACTCATCGCAATCAGCGATGCCAATCTTCTCACCGCTCGCGGTAGTCGTCGCCGCCGGACTGCTCGTTGTCGCTGCCGGACTACTGGTTGTCGTCGCCGGAGTGCTGGTCGTCGTCGTCGTGGTAGTCGTCGTACTCTTATTAGCATTAGTCGTGGTCGTGCTGTTGCTGTTGGTCTCACCGCCGCCGCACGCGCTCAGGGCGAGCGCCGCCAACACACACAACATCAG
>CAZEZJ010000090.1:0-14824 GCA_964516695.1 uncultured Blastocatellaceae bacterium | reverse complement strand
AGAGCTCCGTCACATCGCTCCAAGTGATAACGCTCCAGTAAGACTTCCGCCCGGCGTCTTGAGTTTGGGAGACTGAATTGCTGGCTTGAGACTTTGCATCATGTGCTTGAGAAGTTGAGTTTGAATCAGTTGACGCGCGACTCGCGACACTAGACTCCAGGCTCGTCAGCGGCGCGACCGAGACCAGATAACGCCGCCCATCTTCAGCCTGAAGCTCGAAGGATGAAGCAGCGCCCCAACCTTGGCCCATGTGGTAGGCGGCGGCGCGCTCTCCGAACAGCCGCGCAAAGGCGTCTGCGCACGACAGTCCTATCACCTGTTGTAGCGGCAAGTCCATCATCTCCGCCGCGTGTGCGTTGCAGCGCACGATGAGCATCTGCGCGTCGTGAACGATGATGCCGTCTGGAATCGCGTCGAAGGTCTGCTCCCAAATTTTCTTGGCCGTCACGACCGTTTCCAGCAGTTGCGCGTTGTCCAGCGCGAGGGCCGCAATCTCGGACAGCGCGTTTAAGAGTTGCTGTTCGTCTTCCGTAAAAACGTGCGGTGTGCGGAAGCCCACTGCGAGCGCGCCCAATCTCTCTCCGCGCACTTTGAGCGGCACCAGCGCCAAATCGCGCACGCCTTCGGCGCTGTGCAAGGGAAAGTAGCTGGCCGGAATCTCATCGCTGAGGCCGATGCCGTAGAGAATGACTATCTCGCTGGATGTCGCCGCGCGTTCGGCCATGTGGCCGCGCAGCGGAATGACGGTTTCTCGCTGCTCGGAGGCGGCGCGCGTTTGAAAGCCGCTCATGGCTTTCCAGGTGATGGTTCTCTCCGCGAGCGAAAACGTCGCCACGCTGGTCGTGTCGGCGCGCATCGTTCGCCGCACCATCTCCACGACGGTGTGCAGCGTCGCCACGCTTTCAGGCTGCTCCGCCAGCGGATGCGACGGCTCAAACATTCGGCTCGCCGGCTCGCCCGCCGTCATCCGGCTTTCATCGTCGAAGTTTTCCGGTCGGTCGGTCATAAGGTTTGCTGCGCCAAGTAGGGTTCGATTGCTGCTCTTTCGGAAGTTTGGATTATAGCCGAAACATCTTCGTTGACTGTCAGGAATTTATTGCAGATGGTGTTGCGGCGCGGCGGCGGCAAAAGCGAGTTTGACTGCGGCGGCTCTTGCTTGACAGGTATTTACCGCGCGGCACGGGTGTTGCCCTTAAAGCGTGCGTGACTATTGAAAGAGAGCGATAGGAGAGAAAGTTTATCATGCAGAGAGCAACACAGTTCATGTTTTCAGCCAGCCTCTTCCTTCTGCTGCTGGCGATTGCAGCCGCAGGCAACAGCGCCCATGCGCAGACGGCAAACAACGCGGGCGCTTATTCCGACTCCCTTGATTCGACCCGCACACGCACGACTCTACCTGAGCCAAAGACCAGCCCGGCGAACATCCTGCGCGCCGCACGCACCATCTATATACGGCCTAACGAACACGTTGACGCCGAATACCTGGAGTACAAGCTGGATAAGCTGCCCGATTTTCAACAGTGGCGGCTCGCCTTCGTCAGAGATGTTGAAAGGGCAGACCTCGTGTTGGAGGTTCATCGCAAGGCGCTCAATTATATCTTCAGCGTCGTTGACCGCGAATCAAGCATCGTCGTCGTCAAAGGAAAGGTCGTAGCCATCAACGGCCTCGTGGCCGCCGAAGACATTTCGAAGCAAATCATCAAACGTATGCAGGCCGTGCGTGCGCTTCCCGTTGATGAATAATTAAAGCAAAGAAGATGGTCTGAAACGTTCGCTCAACAGATGGAGGTCATATCTCGTATGAACGCGCGCCACATCATAACATTCCTGCTCGTCCTCGCAATATCTTCAACGGCAATCGTCTATCCAACGGGCACACGTGCGCGCTCCTTTAGCGTCGCCCTTGAAGATGAACCGCAACTCACGCCCGAAGAACTACGGGAGGCGCGTGAGTTGGTCGCGCGCTTTGGCGAGCGCTGGCGAAAGACGACTGATTACGAGCAAATCGTCAGCGAGCTGTTCGTCCAAGATTTTCCAGAGCGGCTGCGGCAAGCGTCGCTGCATGAAATACCGTGGTGGTTCGTTGATAAACATCTTCTCGCAGCCGCGAGCCGCGAAGAGTTGTGGCGCTTCTACATCGCTACGATGAACCTCTATGGGTTGATGTTCAGACTGGTGGAGATAGCCCAACGTCAAAAACAACAGTCCGACAACAGCGAAGGAGATTTGGGGCCTACGGATGTGCTGTCGCCGGAGGCAATTAACGTGCTGCGCAGCGACCCCTTGCTCGCGCTATTGGTGGAAGACGAAGGGAAAGATGAAAAAGATGGAGAGACAAAAGAAACCGACAGCCATCAGCCAGCGCCGAGCGGAAATTCGCCGCCGGCTCCGTTCGCAGCGGAAAAAGCTGACGCTGACACCACAGCCGAAGCAGGCGAGGAAGGGATAGTTAAAACCATTCCGCAACTCAATAACATGTCCGCAACCCTTGAGCGGGCCAACGCTTTGATGCGCAAGCAACTGGCGAGCCTGCCGCCCGTTGAGCCGAGCAAGTCCACGACGGATGAGACGAAGAACGAGCAGAGCTTACCGAGTTTTGATTTGACGACGCTTGACGAAAGCATTTACGGCTACGCGGAAGGCACGCGCGTCATTCATACCAACGTCTTGCCTTATTGCCTAAATTTAATCAGAGTCAACGGGCAACTCAGGATATTGTCCGTCAGCCTCTACGTCGATTAAGCCAAACGAAAATAAGGGCGAGGCTCATGTCAGCCTCGCCCTCATCAATCACAAATTCGCCCTACGTCTAATCCGCCTTCGGCGCAACCGCCCTCACGGCCTCCGAAACTCCGTCAGCATACTTCTTAAAATTATCGTTAAAGCGACGGGCTAAATCGCGCGCCTTCCGGTCGTAAGCCTCTGGGTCTTTCCAAGTGTTACGCGGCGTGAGCACTTCGGTCGGCACGTCGGGGCATGACGTGGGAATGTTAAGACCGAAAACGGGGTCGGCTTGCGTTTCGATGCCGGCGAGTGTGCCGTTAAGGATAGCGCGAATCATGGCGCGCGTGTAGGCAATCTTCATGCGTTGGCCTTCGCCGTAGGGGCCGCCGGACCAGCCCGTGTTGACGAGCCAGCAGTTGGCCTTGTGCTCCGCCATCTTCTTGCCGAGGAGGTCTGCGTAGACGCCCGGATGAAGCACCATGAAGGGAGCGCCGAAGCAGGTTGAGAAGGTGGCTTCCGGTTCTTTGACCCCTTTTTCTGTTCCGGCCACCTTCGCCGTGTAGCCGGAGAGGAAATGATACATCGCCTGCTCGTGGCTTAGCCGCGAGACGGGCGGCAACACGCCGAAAGCGTCAGCCGTCAGCATGATGATATTCTGCGGATGCCCGGCGTAGCCTTCGGGCACGATGTTCGGGATACTTTCGAGCGGGTAAGCCGCGCGCGTGTTTTCTGTCTTCGTGGCCGCGTCTAAATCGAGAGCGCGTGTGTCGGGGTCGTAGACAACGTTTTCCAGCACCGTGCCGAACATGCGCGTCGTGCGATAGATGTCAGGCTCGGCTTCCGCGGAGAGCTTGATGACTTTGGCGTAGCAGCCGCCCTCGAAATTAAAGACGCCGTCATTGGACCAGCCGTGTTCGTCGTCTCCGATGAGACGCCGTTCGGGGTCTGCCGAGAGCGTTGTCTTCCCGGTGCCGGAAAGCCCGAAGAAAACCGCCACGTCGTCTTTATCACCGACGTTGGCCGAGCAATGCATACTCATCACGCCGCGCTGCGGCAGCAAATAGTTAAGAATCGTGAAGACGCTCTTTTTGGTTTCACCCGCATAACTCGTGCCGCCAATGAGGACGAGGCGCTGGCTGAAATTCATCAGGATGAAGGTTGAAGAGCGTGTGCCGTCGCGCGCGGGGTCGGCCTTAAAACTCGGGAGGTTGATGATGGTGAATTCCGGTTTGTGATGCTGGTCGCTCGCATCGTTGATGAACATGGTGCGGGCAAACAGCGAGTGCCACGCAAGCTCTGTGATGATGCGAACGGGCAGGCGATAACGCGGGTCGGCTCCGGCAAATGTATCCTGCACGAAAAGCTCTTGACCCTTCGTGTGGGCCATCATGCGGTCGCGCAGGGCGTTGAATTTTTCCTCGGAGATTTCTTTATTCACCTCGCCCCAGAAAACCTTATCACCGCTTGAAGGCTCGCGGACGATGGCCTTGTCTTTGGCGGCGCGGCCCGTGTGTTCGCCCGTATCGACGATGAGCGCTCCGTGGTCGGAAAAGATGCCTTCTTCACGGCGCGCAATCTCTTCATATAGTTCGGGCGTGTTCAGATTCCAGTAGATAGCGCTGGCTTCACGGATGCCGTAGTTTTCCAAACCGTACTCGGTTCGCTTGCGTCCCTTGTCCTGCATGATGCTCTGCTGCTTGCTCGGTGAAGTCATAGATGCTCCAATCAATAAGAGAATGAACGAGTCAGGTCGTAGCTATGACTCTCTTTCGCGGCCCCGGCGCGCCTTATTCGGCTTCGTCTCTGGCGGCGCGTCTTTCGCGCGCGTGTTCGCGCAGCGCGACCGAGTGGGCGCGCGCGGCGCGTTCGAGCCTGTCGGCGCAGGCTTCGAGTTCTTCAATATCATTTCGCGAGCGAACGGCCACTGCCGCCAGCGCATGTTCAATCTGCGTGTTCAAACGCGCGGCTTCCGTCTGCGTCTCTTTTTCGGCCCGCGTCATCGGAGCCGCTGATAATTCGGATTGAGTGCTTGCCATTATTAAATTGGTCGGATGAGCCTGCTGTTGATGCTGCTGTTCCGACGCCTCCCCCCTGTGCGCCCCATAGTCTTCCCGCCTTGTCTCTTGTGCGCACCCTTAAGATTGTTACGGTGTTCTTAAATGTCTTACATCAACGGGCGCATCCGAATCAAGTCGCAGCAGCCGACTTGCATCGCGAAGCGGCAAAATCCCCAGTATTCTCCCGAAAATTCCTTTTGCTTTTTTCGCGCCGCTTCTGCTATTAGCTTGAAGGATGACGAGACCGGGCCGTGAAGATTTTGCTAACGAAGAGTGGGCTGTGATTCAAGCGCACAGGACGCCGCGACGGGTGCAACGCCTGCTGAGCGCCATGCCCTACAACCGCGAACCGGGGCCGGCAACCTTGCGCTCCTTTCGCGAAGTCGTCAAGCGACAAACCGCTCACTGCCTGGAAGCGGCGATGGCGGCAGCCGTCATCCTAGAGCAACACGCTTATCCGCCGCTCGTCTTAAGCCTCGCATCGCAAGACTTGCTGGACCACGTGGTCTTCGTCTTCCGTCATCAGGGTTTGTGGGGCGCAGTGGCGCGCTCGCGCGACCTAGGGCTGCACGGACGCCGTCCCGTCTTTCGTCATCTACGTCATCTGGCCTGGAGTTATTACGCGCCTTACGTTGACGAAACGGCGCGCATCACGGGCTACGGCCTCGGTGATTTGCGCGAGTTGGGAAACTACGACTGGCGCTTTTCACCGAAAAACGTCTGGAAGGTCGAGCGCTACCTGCAAGAGATACCGCATCGCGAGATACGCTCGTCGGACAAACAACACCAACAACTGCTGGCCCGCTACAGAGAGTTTAAGCGACAGCATCCCACCAAAGCGCCGGACTATTTCGCCAACCGTCATCAGTGGATGCTCTAAAAATAGTCAAAAGGCACGACTCATCATCGTGCCTTTCGACCGAGTTTTAATTTTCCCTTAATGCCTGATGTGTCTGGCGCGCGCTCGCACGCGCTGTCTGATGATTTTTCGCCTCAAGGCTCTGCGGTTCATCACAACCCGAGTTTTGTTGTACCTGCCGGGATGATAAACGCGAACGCGGCGCGAGCGAGAGTATTGCGCTTGCGCCGAAACAAAACATCCCATGAGCAGGATGATGCTCATAAGCAGAATGGTTATTCTTTTGTGCAGGCTTCTCATGGCCGCTGCTCCTCCCTTTCAATGGTCAGAAGGGTAGACGCGTTCGCAAGCTATCTTTGCCAGGCTAATTATCCTTCAATCTGCCAGACGGATGTTTTGAACGGCCCGATTTTCGATACCTTGCCGACCAAAACTTTCGCCAAGTCTTTCAGGGACCCGCCGAGCGATTTATCGCTGGTGAAAGCTAAAAACTTTCCGTTAGGGCTGAGGCTCGCGCTCACTATCGCGTCGGCATCAATGTCCTGTAGCAACTCGCCGCGCCTGTCCCAGAGCTTGACGGACGTGCCTGCGGTGATGAGCACATCGCCCCCCGGACTCCAGAGGAATTTATCGAATGCATGGTCATAGGCGTCGTGCCCCTTTGTATCGCGGAGCGACTTGATGAGCGCGCCCGTTTCGGCGTCCCAGAGGTGTCCGATTAAGCGTCGCTTATCTTTGACGATGCCGCCAAGAAGCGACCAAACGCTCGGAGCGTTTCTGGCCTGCGTGACCAGAATCTTGCCGTCGGGGCTGTAAACGAAAGTCAGATTCCAGTCAAACTTTTCTTTCACCGCTTTCTGGTCCAGCTTGGCGATGAGCGCGCCGGTCTCCGCGCTCCAGAGGCCGATTTCCCCTTTGGTTGATTTCGTGACGAAAGATTTGCTGGTCGGATTCCACTCAGCGAAATAGACGACCTCTTTCTTTGAGCCGACGGTGTGCAGCAGCTTGCCGGTTTCCGCTTCCCAAATCTTCACGATGCCGTCCTCGAAGGTCGAGGTCGCGACGAATCGGCTATCGGGGCTAAAGCGCACGCCCAACACGCTGCCCGTCTGCGGGCCGAGGTTGGCGATTAAGCTGCCGTTGGCAGCGTTCCAGAGGCGCGGCGTGCGGTCGCGTGGAGCGGTGACGATGAACCGGCCATCGGGGCTGAATTCACCGAGCGTCTTTCCCGCGAGGTTTTTCTTCTTCCCCGCTTCGACATAGCGGTCTAAAGTGAATTTCAACTCGCCCGTCGTGAGGTCGTAAACGAGCGCTTTGCCGGATTCTTTGGCGCGCACCAATAGCAGCTTACTATCCGGGCTGATAACACGGTCGCTGATGTATCTCGTCGGTAACTCCTTCAACTGTTCATCGAGGGTCGGCCCTTCGTAGCCGTTTTCGGTCTGCCCTGTTTCGTAGTTGTAATTTGATGTGTACTGTGGTGTGTATATCGGTTCGTAGTAGTTGATGGGAGCGGTGTCTTCTGCAAACTCGCGCAGCAGCTTGCCGTCGGTGGCGCTGTAGAGCCGAACGCGGTCGGTGTGAACCAGGAGCGTGCTGCTGTCGGGAGTGAAACGAATTAACTTCACCGATAGCAAGCCATCGGACTTAAATTCGGCCCGCACCTTTCCGGTCGCAACGTCGTAGAGCGAAATGTTTCGGAACATCACGGCCAGCGTCTTGTTGTCTGGACTCCACCAGTAGACAAAGCTCTCCGTGATTGTGTGTAGCGGCTTCGCCGTCATCTTCGGCGTTTGCCCACGGCTCGATGGTTGAAGCGCAACGAAAAGAGAAACAAACAGACAAACACAAATCGCGAGCGAGGTAATTCTTCGCATCTCCTGCCTCCTTACTTACATGACCGATAGCATACTTCCTGCAACGATAGAATCCGAAACCAGCGGCCCGACGTTTACCCAAATTCGCCGGGTATTCCCCGCGAAAGTCGTCTCTGAAATTCAATCGTCAAGTAAACTTTAGCGCTCTTTTAGTGCCCGCACAAGAATTTTCGTGCGACCTGAAGATATTATGATGCTTCGACTTCCGCTTTCGTACAATTTTTTTGTAGCCTTAATCCGAGGCTGGAATAATCAACGCCTGCCTGCGAGCCGCACGCGCGCCACGGATAGTGTGCGCGACAACCGCCGTGATGATAATGCAGCCTCCGACGAGCGCCCACGTGGAGGGCCTTTCGCCTAAAACCAGAAAGACCCAGACCGGATTCAACACCGGCTCGATATAGCCTGCGATGCTAGCGTCGAGCGAGCGAACGCCGCGCGCCATTCCGAGCGTGAAGAACGTGTAGGCGACACCAATCTGAAAGACGCCGAGGAAGATGACGCTTCCGGCATCAAGTGCGGAGATTGCGGGGAGAGCCGCGAGGCCGATGGGCGCGGTGATGAGCACCACGAGCAGGTTGCCGTAGATGACGGAGGAAGCGCGATTGACATCTTGCGCTCGCGGGTGGCGAAGCAGCAGGAAGTAGAAAGCGAAGCAGAGGCCCGAAGCCAGCGCCGCCAGATTTCCGCTGACATCCTCCGGCCTCAATTTTCCGACGAAGAAGAGAGACATACCGGCCAGACAAACCGTGACGGTCAAGAGGTCGCCAAGACGAAAGCGCTCTTTGTAGAAAAGAGGCTCAAGTAGTAGGACGTAGATGGGCGCGGTGTATTGAAGAAAGATAGCGTTGGCGGCGGTCGTGAGCTTCGTGGCGATAACGAAGAGCAGCAGGAGGGCCGCGTAGAGGACGGTGGCGAGCGCCGAGACGCCGTTAATGCGAAAGCCTTCGCGTCGCGTAAAGAAGGCCACGGTCAGGGCGGCCAGCAGCGAGCGATAAAAGCTCAACTCGTAGGCATTGAGCGCGGTGGCTTTGATAAACAGCCCGCCCGTGCTCCACAAGAGCGCCGCAAGCAGCACGAGGAGAACGGGCGAGTTTGCCAGCAAACCGCTGCTGGTGCCGCCGGGCGGCTCTAGGCGAGGCTTCGACAAGGGAGTTTTAGTTGATTAAATTCTGCGATGTTTCGTTCGTTGTTTCGCTACCGCTGACGCTTGCTTCATTCATCGTCGTCTGCTTCTGCTCCGTCGCGCGCTCGCGCAGGTGTTTGCCGAAGACGCCGTTCCAAGGCGGAATGACGATGGAGACCGCCCCGGAAGCTTGGGCCATGCAAGCCAGACGAATGATGGGTTTTGGCTCAGGTGTCTCGATGTAGCCGAACTCTTTAATCTTCTTGCCTTCGCGTGCGCTGACATCCGAAAGCTTTTCCGCGCCGCCCAGCACGCCGACCCAGCACGTTCCGCAGGAAGCCGAACGACACTCGACCGGAATCGGCCCCTCGATGCAGCGCGGGTCAACCGCTCGCCAATCGCGCGAGTTATCACGCGCGGCGGCAGCCGCTAGGTCTTCCATGTGAATCAACTTATAACGGGCCTGAGATTCGTTTTCGTCGAAGGTGACGGTCCATTCCTTGTCCACCGTCTTGAGGAAACCGAAGAGACCTTGGCTGTCGTCTTTCGCGCGTTCTTGGAGGATTTGCTCGGGCGAGCGTTTAGCGTGGCGCGCGTCAAGCAGAACTTGGCCCGGGGCGGCTTTGAAAGCTTCAAGGCCCGCCTGTTGGATGGTCATAAAAGCGACCGCCGTGATGCCAGCCAGCAATGATTCGTCGGTCTTCAGCCCGGCGGCGACGCTTCCGGCAACGCTTAGAATCTGCGCGGCTAAGTCTGCGCTCTTCGTTTCCGAAAAGGCGGCGGCGTGCGCGGCAACAGCCCGTTTCACATCGGGCCAGTAGCGATGGCCGTAGAGAAATTTATGGGAAGAATCAATCTGCTCTTTGAGAGCATACTGGCCCTGCAATAAAAGACGCGCGGCGAGCGCCGCCGGGTCTTCCGCTTGTTGCAGCGCGCGATACAGCGAAAGCGGGTAGAAGGCAAACCAGATTTGCGTGGCCGTTTTATCCACTTCATGGACGGAGCGCAGCGTCGTCGTCAGCGCCTCCGACCAAGCTTCTTCGTCCTGCTGATTTAAGAAATTTTCGAAAAGCGTTTCACTCTGACTACTCATCTGATGACCTCGGTTGATTTCTCGGCTGCCAATTGAAACTTGACACTTTAACAGCATCCGTCGTGAGGCTCAAACCGAGCGCCTTCGCGAAGGCGAAAAAGCCTTGTCGCGCCGCGCCGCGCTGTGTTAACTTGCGCCGTATAAAGACAGGTTTAGTTCTGACGCACGCTCTCGCGCCAATCCAAAAAAATTCGTTATTTTAAAGAGCCTTGAACGACGGAGGAGCAGACGGTTATGGAAGTTAAACGACCCACGGCCCTGAGCGAGCGCTCGGCTGATGGCGCTTTCGGGTTTTCAATTGCAATCGGGTTGGGGCTATTGCTTTTTATCGTCGGGCTGATTGTCAGTCTGACGATGGGCGAGGGAACGGGCGTTGGCCTCTTGTTCGGGATTCCGCTGATGATGGCCGGAGTGATTGTGCCGCTCTTTATGATGCGCCAGAATTTCGCGGGCCGTAATATCGAAGCGCCCTGCCCTAACTGTGGCACGACCATCAAGACCTCAGACGGGACTCTCAAATTCGAATGCCCATCCTGCCGGAAAATGATACTGGTTCGCGACTCGCAGTTGCATCTCTCCCAATAACAAATTAGACACGACTCCAGGCGTGCGAGACCGGAAACAACTTGACGCGGCGAAGATGAAAACTTCGCCGCGCCTGTGTGCTGTTCGCTTGCGCCTTGTCCCTTGCAGCCTTCGATGAGCTTTAAGGGGCGGGTGAGATTGGTTTAATCCACCAGCCACGGCTTAAGTAGTCGCTCATCGTCAAAACAAACAGAATACCCAGCCAGAAGAATCCGGCGACGACGACCACCCAGATGAGCCGCGTGCTGTAGCGGACGTGCATGAAATAGAGGACGACGAGCGTGGCCTTGATGACGGCGAGGGTCAAGGCGACGACCGTGTTCGCGCCGTGGAACAGGCCATCCAGGTCAACCTTGGCGGCCACGACAGTCAACAACGTGCCGAGCATCAGCGCGCCGAAAATCACGAAGTAAACTTTTTTTGAAACGATGTGTTCCGACATGAGTTTCCAAATGCCTCCTCTAGTGGGCCGCTTCCAAATGCCTGCCGAGCAAATAGAGCAGCGGGAAGAGGAAAATCCAAACGATGTCAACAAAGTGCCAGTAGAGGCCCGTTAACTCGACGGGCGCGTGATACTCCGGCGTGTAGCGCCCTTTGCGTGCGTAGTAGACTAAAAAGCCGAGCGCACCCAAACCGATAACCATGTGCAGCGCGTGCAGGCCCGTCATCGCAAAGTAAATCCAGTAAAACATCTGCACGTTTTGAACGGTCGTGCCAGGCGGCAGCGGCGGCATCCCCTCCCAGCGAAAGCCCGCGTTTGGAAACAAGTGATGCTTAAACTTATCCGCATACTCGAAGCCTTTGATGACGAGAAAGGCCGCGCCCAGAATCATCGTCAGCACGAGATAGATTATCTGGTTGCGACGGCTGCCCGTTTGCGCGAAATAGACGGCCATCGCCATCGTTAAACTGCTGCAAATCAGCACCACCGTATTGATGCCGCCCAAGACCACGTCCAAATGGTTGCTGCCCGCGATGAAGCCGCCGGGGAACTTATAGCGATAGAGCAGGTAGGCCATAAACAGGCCGCCGAAGAACATAATCTCCGTCACCAGAAAGACCCACATCCCGATTGAGCCGGCCTCGCGCTGCTGCTCAAGATTGTCGAAGTGGTGCTGGAGCGCGCTATGATGAGTTGCCTCAGCGTGACTTGTAGCCAAAACTTTTACTCCCCTGAAAAAATAATGATGAACGATGCGCGATGAGCGATGAACTGTAAAGCAGCCAGTCTTTCATTCCGCGTTTCGCGTTCCGCATTCATCGGTCTTAAGTTTCAAACTCCGTGGTCGCTCTCGGGCAAGTCTTCTCTGGTTTCGATGGGATGGTCGGGCTTATCGCCCGCCTCGAATTTGCCGATGACCTGCAACTCTTCGGGCGGCGCAAACTCGTAGGCTTCCCAGGTGACGACCGGAGTGGCGACGAAATTCTCTGTGGGCGGCGGGCTGGCCGTGCGCCATTCGAGGCCGGGCAGCATCCACGGATTGGCCGGAGCAACGCGCCCGTAGCGCATTGACCAGACCAGATAAGCCACGGGCAGCAACATCCCTGTGCCGAGGACGGAAGCTCCGGCTGTCGAGAAGACGTTTAGGAGTTGATACTCCTCGGCATAAGCGTGATAGCGGCGCGGCATCCCCAAGTATCCGACGATGAACTGCGGGAAGAACGTCATGTTGAAGCCGACGAAGATAATCAGCGCCGCGAAGCGCGCCCAGCCTTCCGGGTACATGCGGCCCGTAATCTTCGGCCACCAATAATGCAAGCCGCCGAGGTAGCCCATCAAGGTTCCGCCGACCATGATGTAATGAAAGTGTGCAACGACGAAATAGGTATCGTGAACGTGAACGTCGAGGCCGAGCGCCGCGAGAAAGAGGCCCGTCATGCCGCCGATGAGAAAGAGGCCGATGAAAAAGAGGCCGTAGAGCATCGGCGTATCCCACGAAATCGAACCGCGATAGAGCGTGGCCGTCCAGTTAAAAACCTTGACCGCGCTGGGAATCGCCACCGCGTAAGAGATAATAGAGAAAATCATTCCGGCGTAGACCGATTGCCCGCTGACGAACATGTGGTGTCCCCAGACGAGAAAACCGAAGACCGCGATGGCGATGGAAGAGAACGCGACAAACGAATAGCCGAAAATATTCTTGCGCGAGAAATTAGCAATCAACTCGCTGACCACGCCCATCGAGGGCAGAATCATAATGTAGACGGCCGGGTGCGAGTAGAACCAGAAAAGATGCTGGAAGAGAACGGGGTCGCCGCCAAGCGCCGGGTCGAAAATCCCGATGCGCATCAATCGCTCGAAGGCCACGAGCAGGATGGTGATGGCGATGACGGGCGTGCCCAAAATCATAATGAGGCTCGTCGCGTAGTGTGACCAGACGAAGAGCGGCAGGCGAAACCAAGTCATGCCGGGGGCGCGCATCGTGTGAATCGTCACGATGAAGTTCAAGCCCGTTAAGATGGAAGAAAACCCGTTGATGAAAATGCCGAGGCCGGTCGCGACGACGTAAGTGTTGGAGAAGGTGGTGCTGTAGGGCGCGTAAAAAGTCCAGCCCGTATCGACGCCGCCGTTCAAGAGCGCCCAGAGGGTGATGACGCCGCCCGCCATGTAGAGATACCAACTGAGCAGGTTGATTTTCGGGAAGGCCAAATCTTTGGCCCCAATCATAATCGGAATCAGGAAATTGCCGAGCACAGCCGGAATACTGGGAATCAGGAAGAAAAAGACCATGATGATTCCGTGCTGCGTGAAAAGCTTATTGTAGGTGTGGGCCTGCACGAGGTCGCCCTTGGGCGTGAGCAGTTCCAGGCGAATCGCCAGCGCGTAGATGCCGCCCAAGAGGAAGAAGAGCGAGATGGAGGCCAGATAAAGCAGCCCGATGCGCTTGTGGTCTTTCGTCAAGAGCCAAGACTTGATGCCGTATTTCGCGTTCAAGTAATTAACGCGCGAATCAACGGGCGTCACCGGCTCGAATTGTTCGACTTGTGTGTCTAGTACCTTCATTGTGCTTAACTCACTGCCTCGGCGTGTTTTGATTAGCGCGCGGCGGCGTCGCGCCGACTGGATTGGAGCGCTGCTCATCAGGATTATTTGCGTTTGCGCCCTGTCCTTCGGGTGTGGCCGGGCCGGTGCGCGGATTATTGGAGCGCGCCGGAGCGGTCGTGGAAACACCGGAAGTCTGGTTTGGGCTGAGCGACTTGGTAAAGCTGATGAGTTGCAGCATCTGCTCCTCGTTGACCTGCCCCTTGAAGGTCGGCATGATGTTTTGATAGCCCGCGACGATTTGCTGCGACGGATTCAAGATAGAGCTGCGAATGTAGGCTTCGTCGGCCCTCACGGTTTGCCCGCCTTCAAGCTGCACATCGCTGTTTAAGAGGCCGACCAGAGAGGGGCCGCGACCGCCCTCGCCGTTTGCACCATGACACGAGGCGCAGCCCAAGGTCTGGTAGAGTTTTTGCCCGGCGGCGACGGGAGATTCCTGATTGGCGCTGCCGCTCAACCAATTATCGAAGTCCGTTGACTCCATGACGATGACCCAGCCGCCCATGCCGGAATGGTTCGTGCCGCAATATTCGGCGCAGTAGAGATGGTAACGGCCCGGCTTGGTGGCCTCGAACCAGAAGGTCGTATAGCGGCCCGGAATCACGTCCGTCTTCATGCGAAACGCGGGGATAAAAAAACTGTGGATGACATCTTCGGTCGTCATCGTCAATTTGACTTTGCGCCCGGCTGGAACGTGCAACTCGTTAATCTCGCGTTGGCCCGTCGAGTGCTGAAACTTCCACATCCATTGCTTGCCGACGACGTAAATCTCCATAGCGTTAGCGGGCGGGCGATACTGCGCGAAATAAACGCTCGCGCCCCAGACGAACATGCTCATCGAGATGATGAAGGGGATGACCGTCCACATCGTTTCCAACTTGATAGAGCCTGCGATGGGGCGCGGAATCTCATAGGCCATGCGGCGGCGATACTTGATGACGAAATAGATAATGGCGGCGCTAATCAAGACGGTGAAGAAAATCGTCACCGCGACCATGTAGAGATAGAGCGCGTCCACACGCCGCGCGATGGTTGAGGCCGCCTCCGGCAAGAATGGTATCCATGATTGCATCTTACGCCGTTCCTCCCTCGCTCAAGCGCGCACCGCTTGGTCCCCTGCGGCGCAAGATAAGAATCAAAGAAGCGATGCCAATCAGACTGACGATGCCTCCGAGCCGCATAATGTTCATCACTACCGGGCCATACTTGCCGCTCGCCGGGTCGTAGTGATAGCAGTAGAGCAGCAGCTGATCGATCGCGTTGCCGATCCGTCCGCTCGACGCCTCGACGAGGGCGAACTTGACGTCACGCGACGCGTACTCGATGCCGAAGAAGTAGCGGGCGAGCCGGCCGTCCGGCGTGGTCACGATGATCCCGCTCGGATGCGCGAACTGCTGCGACTTCTCGTCCCACGTGTACTGGAAGCCGGCCGCATCCGTGACCGCGCGGATCGAGGCCTC
>CAZEZJ010000089.1:14365-14868 GCA_964516695.1 uncultured Blastocatellaceae bacterium | reverse complement strand
CATCGCCTCGACGCCGATTTGCTGCTCCTTCTCCGCATACTTGGCCTGGAGCTTTTCCCAAACGGACTTCTCGATGAGTTCCGAACCCCAGTCCTCGAAATTGATGCCTTCGGCGTCAACGTCGAAATCATAGATGGAGTTTAACTGTACGGCGTAGTTTTCGATGTCCCAATCGTCGGGCGAGACCTCTGGGTTGAGATACTGCTTCGTCAAGTCTGCGAGCAGGTCGCGCGCGACACCCGTTTCTCCCAAAAGGTATTCGCGCTGGTCGGGTTCTTCCAAAAGCTGGCGGCGCAGGCCATAAATAGTCTCGCGCTGCTTGTTCATCACGTCATCGTATTCAAGCAGGTGTTTGCGCGATTCGAAGTTGCGGCCTTCGACAGATTTTTGCGCGCCCTCGATGCGCTTCGAGACCATCTTGGATTCGATGGCGACGCCCTTCTCCATGCCGAGCCTCTCCATTAGCGCACGCACCTTGTCGCCCGCGAAGATGCGCATCAAGT
>CAZEZJ010000089.1:0-14355 GCA_964516695.1 uncultured Blastocatellaceae bacterium | reverse complement strand
TTAAATCGTCTTCGAGCGAGAGGAAAAAGCGGGAGGAGCCGGGGTCGCCCTGTCGTCCGGCGCGACCGCGAAGCTGGTTATCAATGCGGCGTGATTCGTGGCGCTCCGTACCGATGATATGCAAGCCTCCGGCGGAGACCACTTCCTTGTGTTCCGCTTCGACAATCCGCTTGGCTTCCGCGACCGATTCTTCCCATTGCTCGTCGGTCACGTCGTCCGGGTCAATCTCCTGCTTTTTGAGCGCCTCGCGCGCGAGAAACTCTGGAGTGCCGCCAAGGAGAATGTCGGTTCCGCGTCCGGCCATGTTGGTCGCAATCGTGACAGCGCCTTTGCGGCCCGCCTGCGCGACAATCTCCGCCTCGCGCTCGTGGTACTTGGCGTTCAGCACGTTATGCGGAATGCCCTCCTTTTGTAGTTTGCGCGCAATCAACTCGGAGTTTTCCACCGACACGGTGCCGACGAGCGTGGGCTGTCCCTTCTCGTGACACTCTTTAATCTCGTCTATCACGGCGTCCCATTTTTCCGGCAGCGTGCGATAAATCATGTCCGAAGCATCCTCGCGCACCATCGGCATGTTGGTCGGGATGACGACGACATCCAGCTTGTAGGTGGAATGAAACTCGGCGGCTTCCGTTTCGGCCGTGCCGGTCATGCCGGAAAGCTTTTCGTAAAGTCGGAAGTAGTTTTGCAGCGTGATGGTGGCGAGCGTTTGATTCTCTTTCTCAATCTTGACGCCCTCTTTGGCTTCGACGGCCTGGTGCAGCCCGTCTGACCGGCCCTTCATCAGGCGGCCGGTGAACTCGTCCACGATGATGACCTCGCCCTCCTGGACGACGTACTGGTGGTCGAGCCTGTAGAGCGTGTGCGCCTTCAAAGCCTGCTCGACGCAGTGGAGCATCTCCATGTTCGAAGGGTCGTAGAGGTTGCCGACGCCAAGCAAGCGTTCGGCCTTGTCAACGCCCTCTTCCGTCAGCACGGCGGTGTGCTGCTTTTCATCAACGAGATAATCGCCCGTCTTCTTGCCGTCAACCTCCTCGCCCTTCCTGAGTTGCGGGATGATGGCATCAGCTTTGTAATACTTGTCGGTCGCTTCGTCAGACGCGCCGGAGATAATCAGAGGGGTGCGCGCCTCGTCAATCAAGATGGAGTCAACTTCGTCAACGATGGCGAAGTAGTGGCCGCGCTGCACGCAGGTCGCCAAATCAAACTTCATATTGTCGCGCAGGTAATCGAAGCCAAACTCGTTGTTCGTTCCATAGGTGATGTCTGCGCCGTAGGCGGCCTGGCGCTCGAAGTCGTCCATGTCGTTCTGTATGCAGCCGACTTCGAGGCCGAGGAAGCGGTGAATCTGGCCCATCCATTCCGCGTCGCGCGAGGCCAGATAATCGTTGACGGTGACGACGTGGACGCCGCGTCCCGTCAGCGCGTTAAGATAAGAGGGCAGAGTGGCGACGAGCGTTTTACCTTCACCCGTTCGCATCTCCGCGATTTTGCCCTGATGGAGAACGAGGCCGCCGATAAGCTGCACGTCGAAATGGCGCATCCCCGTGGAACGCACGCTCGCTTCGCGAACGGTCGCAAACGCTTCGGGCATCAACTCATCAAGAATAGCTTGCTCTTTGCGCTTGCGGTCTTCCTTGTCGCGCGCATCCGCGACGGCGCGCGCAACGCGCTCCTTAAACTCTGCCGTGCGTGCGCGAAGCTCCGCATCCGAAAGCCGCTTGACGCTCGGCTCAAGGTCGTTAACGCGCCCGACGATGGGTTGAATGGTCTTCAGATAACGCTGGTTGCTGCTGCCGAAAACTTTGGTCAAAAACTTATCAATCATGATTTTTATCCTAAAGGAAAGCGAACCCCTGACAGGTTCAAACACCCATTTTGTCGCGCTTGCGGCGCAACGTGCGATTGTAATTGAGCGAGAGATGGGGTGGCAAGCGAGTCGCCCGAAGGCGTCTGACGCAAGCCCGCCGAGGGTCAGCTTAAGGAAAGATATTTCGCGAGCAACGCGCAAAAGCGAGCGCGCGGCATAGGGGAAGCGGCAACGATTTTTTCGTCTTGAGAGGAAAGCTTGATGCTCTGAGAAGCGACTTCTTCAAGCGGACGCTCTACTTGCGCGGTCGCCGCCTGAACGCTCAACGTCTGATTCGCGCTCTTCTTTATCTGTGCCTGATAGGCCGCCACCGCCGACGACCTGCGCGCCAGCGCTTGTACGTCCGTCGCCAGCAAACAGACATAGACGCCCATCGCCGCCGCGAGCAGAGAAGAGATTGTGATGGCGCGAGACCTGAGCATTATGAAATCAGTTAACCTAAATTCAAGCCATCGTTATCATACGGCGATGGGCCTTGAAATCTCAACTTGCCGGAAGCCCTTTCTTGAGGGCGGTGGTCGCGGCGGCGCGCGACATGGAAAAGTTGACTATCACTTGCTTGCCGCTCGATGTGACGCTGGTGCTGCGATAATAAACCGCTTCGTCGCGCTGGCTGTTGCTGGCATTCTTCACCAGAGTATTGAATCCGAATGACATGACGGAAGCCAGAGCCGCCGATTCAACTTCGGTCGAAGCGCTCACTGAAACGTTTGCCTCGTTTGCTTTCACACGCATCGTGAGGTGCTTCGTGTCTTTAAGGAACACCAGCGCGCGGCTATCGCTCAAGGCCGAGACGAAATCCAGCGCCGCATTCACGAGCTTCGGGTCGCCTTTAATCAGCTTGGGCCTGATGTTGGTCAACGTGCCGTCCGGCCTGCGGTCGGCGTTGATTATCATTTCAATTGTGCCATCAAGATTAAGCTCCCCGGCGTCCTTCATCTTCTTATACTTCGCCAGGAGGTCTTTGAAGGGACGCGAGTTGATTTTCGGCGGGCGGTCTATGTTGGCCGCGCGCGCTATCTCGTCCAACTCTTTTTCCTTCTTCTCTTCCTCAGTCAGCGGCTTATCGTTGGCCGCCGTCACACCCTCCTGTGTTCCCACAGGAGAAGCGGATGGCTGCGGCGAAGGGCTGGGCGTTGGCGCCGGTGTCGGCGTCGGTTTAGGCTTCGGGGTCGGTGTCGGCTTGGCCTCTGCGATAATCTGCGGAGCGGGCGGAGCGGGCCGCTTAAAATAGCCGGGCGGGTAATGCAGTTTGCCGTCGGGCGAAAGGGCAATCAACTCCGCGCGGTCACCGATAACGGTCTTATCGTAGTCCTCGTCAACGTAGTCAGCGCCGGAGACTAAACCAGCAATGCTCAGCACTTCGCGAATGGCCGGAATGTAAATCATTCCAGCGATTGCCGCCACATGCAGCACGAGCGAGAGGGCCGCGAGCCGTGTTAGTCGCCGCCAGCGCGGCGTGCGGTTAATTTCAAAGTTTGTAAACAGTTCTGCCACTTTCTTTACCCCGGCGCGCGGCCAATCAGCAGGCCCTAATGCGCCAGTTTGCTTAGACGCTTTTCGCGCCCTCGGCGTTGCGAGACGGGCACGTAATAAGTTAGCACCGTTTGCGGGGCTTTTTCCAGCAGTTTGAGATGCCAAAGACGGTCTGCCGCAGAGCGGTTTCTCGCTGGCAAACTGTCGTCTGACATCTCACATCTGGCATCTGTTATCCGTCTTCTATAGAATGACGCTATGCCGCGAACAGATGTTAACAAGAAGCGCCGAAAACATGCCGCCGAAAACAAAAGGAGACGGGCCGAAGGACGCAGGAAAGAGACGGAGCGCGCCTCTGCGGCGTCTGAGGAGAAGCGAACGTCTCCGCAGCCACCGCCGCGCCTCGCCGCCCGCCCACACGAGTTGCGCCGCCTGCTCGAAGGCATCGGCACGCCCGCACCCGCTCCCTTCAAACCCGACCCTTTTCAACTCGAAGCCTTAGCCGCGCTCGAACACGAAGACGTGCTGGTGACAGCGCCGACGGGCAGCGGCAAGACGTGGATTGCGCGTGAGGAAATCCGCCGCCTGCTCGACACGAACCGGCGCGCGTGGTACACCAGCCCGCTCAAGGCGCTGACCAATTCCAAGTATCAAGAGTTTACGGAAGAGTTTGGCGCTGAGCGCGTCGGCATTCTGACCGGAGACCGCAAGGAAAACGGCGACGCGCCGCTCATTGTCGGGACGACCGAAATCTATCGCAATCAATTGTTCGACTCTCTGCGCAGCGGCAGCCAGTTGCGCGCAGACCTCGTTGTGCTCGACGAAGCCCATTATCTGGCCGACGAGGAGCGCGGACACGTCTGGGAGGAAGCGATTATTTTATCGCCGCCGCGCGTGCGCCTGCTGCTGCTTTCAGCGACCATCGGCAACGCGGCGGAGTTTGCCGCTTGGATTTCGGAAGTGCGCGGTGTGCCTTGCGGCGTCGTCGCGCGACCGGGCGCGCGCCCCGTTCCCCTGCGTGCCGCTTTTCTGTTGCCTGACGGTCAATTGCTGCCATTGCTGGGTGAATCGGGCGGGCTAAACTCTGAGATTGCGCGCCTTGGCGAGCGCGAGCGGCAGGAACGGCGCGAACGCTCGTCAAGACCTTTTTGGAGAACAAGGGGAGGCGGCACGCGTTGAAACTGAGTATGCCGGAGATGCCGCCCGCGCAACTGCTGGCGGCGCTCAAGTCTTACGACCTGCTGCCCGCGATTGTCTTTTTACCGACGAGGCGGCGCTGCGATGAGGCTGCCAGCGAGGCCGCGCTGGCGCGTCGCGACGACCGCGCCGAACGCAGAGACGCGCGCCGCGCCATTCTGAGGGAATTCGTTACGGAACATCCAGAAGTCCGCAATCATCGCCACTGGGACACAATCATCAAGGGCGGCGTCGCCGCACACCACGCCGGACACATTCCGGCCTGGAAGCTCGTCATCGAACGACTGATGACGAGAGGCTTGCTCGACGCCATCTTTGCGACGGCAACGGTCGCCGCGGGCGTTGATTTTCCGGCGCGCACGGTCGTCATCACTAATGTTGACGCGCGCACGAGCGGCGGTTGGCGTCTGCTCTCGGCCTCCGAGTTGCAGCAGATGACGGGGCGCGCAGGAAGGCGCGGGCGCGACCGCGTCGGCTTCATCGTCGCCGCGCCGGGCCTGCATCAAGACCCCGAGCGCATCAGTCAACTCTTGGAATCACCGCCCGACCCCTTGCAAAGCCAGTTTCGCGCCACCTACTCGACCCTGCTCAATTTGCTCGATGCCTACAGCAGCTTCGCGGGCGTCCGCGAGATTGCCGAGCGCAGCTTCGCTTATCGCGAGACGGCGCGGCGCATCACGCGGCTGGAACGCGAACGCGAAGAAGGCGAGCGGCGCATTCGTGAGAAATTGGACGAGGCCGGATGCAATTTGCCGACATCGGTGGCGCTCGGGCTTGAACGGCTGGCGAGTGCGCGCCAGCGCTTGCTCGAAACTCTGCCGCAGACGCGCGCTGAAGTCGTGCATCGCTGGTTGGACGAAGTGGTTGTGCCGGGCCGCATTGTCGGAGTGGGCCGCAATGGGCGAAGGCTCTTGCTCGTGATGCGCCGTCGCGGCGGCAACCTGATTGGGATGCGCGAGGACGGGCGCGGCGCGAATCTCTCGCTCGAACGCGTCGGGCGAGTCTATGAAAACATTTATCCGCTGACGGAAGACAAAATCGAGGCGGCCTTTGATGAGGTGCGCGCGCGCGGCGGCGAACTGGCTTTGAGTGAGCCGCGCCTGCGCGATGCGCGCGCCGAAGAAGACGACGCCGTCAACATCATCAACGACCTGATTGACCGTCTCGCGCCGGGTGATTTTAACGCCGAGGAGAAATCTATCTGCGCCGAAGCGTTGTGGGCTGTGATTGAGGATGCGGAGACGGTCGAGCGTTCCGACAGGCGCATCGAAGCGCTCCGCGCCGAAATCTGGCAACCCTTTGAGCGCAGAGCGCGCGTGCTCGACCGTTTCGGCTATCTGGATTTTGCAGCCGAGCGTGTGACGGAGCGCGGAGCATGGCTCGCGGATTTACACGTTGACCGCCCGCTGCTGGTCGGTGAAGCGCTGGAAAACGGATTGTTCGCTGCGCTTGACGACGTGCGAGCCGCGGCCTTGATGGCGGCGCTGGCGGCTGACGCCGAACGCGATTATGGCGAGCTTCCGCTTGATGATGCGATTGTCAGCACGCTTGCGCGATTTGAGGAAGTCGCCTATAAAGTTGCTACCGAAGAATGGCAGCAGGGGCTTGAGCCAGGGCCGGAGATTAACTTTTCGGCGGCGGCGGCGGCGGCGCGCTGGGCGGGCGGCGCGGAATGGGCCGAGCTGGTACGTGAGACGCGCGCCGAAGAGGGCGACCTCGTTCGTATGCTCTCGCGCACGGGCGAATCGCTCCTGCAAGTCGCAGGACTCAAAGCGGCTCAGCCTGCCGCGGCGCGCACGGCGGCACGCGCTGCCGAAGTGGTTTTACGCGAGCCTGTCAGGTAAAAGAACAAGGTGGAAGTAGGAAGGCAGTCAAGGATGAAAGAGAAAGTGTTTCAGCCGCGCGCCCAAGGTTTCGGCCTTCTGCTCGCCGCCTTCGTCCTCATGCTCGTCGCCTGCGGCCCTCACACTTCTTCCAGCCAGGGGGATGACCAGAAGACAATGATAACGAATGATAAAAGCGACGCTCCCGTCAACTACGTTGCCGTCGGAGACTCGACGGGGGTGGGCGTCGGGGCCGGGCGAGACGGCGGTTATCCCGCACGCTTGTTGAAGCGCATCAAGCAGGAACGCACCAAAGCGAAGCTGGTTAATCTCTGCGTCAGCGGCGCGACGAGCGAAGACCTCCTGCGCGAGCAGCTTGAGCAAGCCATCGCCGCGCGCCCAACCTTAATCACCGTCGCCATCGGCATCAACGACATGGGCCACTACGTCGCTGTCGAAAAGTTTGCGCGTAACTTTGAAGAGATTGTCCGTCGATTGAAGACGGAAACGAGCGCACGCATAGTCGTCAGCAATCTGCCTGATATTTCGTTTGCGCCGGTTGCGCCCGTAGCTATGCGCGAGCAGCTTCGCGCGCAGATTAATCTCTTCAATAAGCACATCGCGGAAATCGTCAAGCGCTACGGTGTCTCACTCGTTGATGCCTACACGGAAACTCACTCCGTCATTCCGACGCATCCAGAGTTTTTCTCGGACGACGGCTTTCACCCGTCTGACGAAGGCTACGAATACTGGGCCAAGTCCATGTGGCCCGCGGTCAAAGCCGCGATAGACAAATGACGGCCCGTGTTTTCGCGGAAGATGCGCGCGAGGGTTATGGCGGCCTCATCATTGTCAGGCCGCGCTCTCTGTCTCGGGAAAGCGAAAATGCTTTGCTTATCCGTGAGCATGAAGTAATATTTTCTCCCCCTTTAACTCATTACATAAAGTAAGCCTGTCTGTTAAGCCCGATACAATGAACAAAAACCTTCCACCGAAAAAAGCAGCGGTTGCGAATTCCGCTCCCGCCAGAATGGCGACGGGCATCGAAGGTCTCGACGACATTCTGGAAGGCGGCTTTCCCGAAAATCGCATCTACCTGATTGAAGGAGACCCGGGCACGGGTAAAACAACGCTCGCGCTGCAATTCCTGCTCGAAGGCGTCCGCTTGGGAGAGGCCGGTCTGTACGTGACGCTTTCGGAGACGAAAGAAGAGCTAGAGGCCGTCGCCAATTCGCATGGCTGGTCGCTCGACGGCTTTACCCTCTACGAACTGATTTCACCCGAAGAAAGCCTCAAGCCGGAATCTCAATACACCATCTTTCACCCGTCGGAGGTCGAACTGGGCGAGACGACGAGCGCGGTGCTCAAAGAGTTTGAGCGCATCAAGCCGCGGCGCGTGGTCTTCGACTCGCTTTCCGAAATGCGGCTGCTGGCGCGCGATGCGCTGCGCTACCGCAGGCAAATACTCGCGCTCAAGCAGTATATGTCCGGGCGGCAAAGCACCGTGCTGCTGCTCGATGATAGAACGTCCGACGGGCAAGACTTGCAAGTGCAATCCATCGCGCACGGCGTGGTGATGTTGGAACAACTGGCGCTTGAGTATGGCCCTTCGCGGCGTCGCCTGCGCGTCATCAAGATGCGCGGCGCACACTTTCGCGGCGGCTATCACGACTTTAATATCGAGACCGGCGGCGTCAAGGTTTTCCCGCGTCTCATCGCCGCCGAACATCGCCGGGAGTTTACCAAAGGGTCTATCACGAGCGATGTCGCTGAGTTGGATTCATTGCTGGGCGGCGGGCTGGCGCGCGGGTCGAGCACGCTGATTATGGGCCCGGCGGGTTCGGGGAAATCCTCTTTGGGCGCGCAGTTTGCCGCCTCGTCAGCGGCGCGCGGCGAGAAGGCAGCCGTTTTTGTTTTCGACGAGATTCTTGACACATACATCGGGCGGGCCGCCGGAATCGGCACCAACTTAGAGCAGCATGTGGAAGATAGTCTCATCAGGATTCAGCAGGTAGACCCCGCGGAGCTTGCGCCAGGCGAGTTTGCGCATAACGTCACCCGCGCGGTTGACCGCGACGGCGCGCGTCTAGTGATTATTGATAGTCTGAACGGTTATCTAAACTCGATGCCCGAAGAGCGATTTCTGACCATTCAGATGCACGAGCTTTTAACCTACCTGAATCAAAGAGGCGTCGTTACGCTGTTGATAATGGCGCAGCACGGTTTTCTGGGCAGTTCGATGGGAACGCCCGTGGACGTGAGCTATCTGGCCGACACGGTCGTGCTCCTGCGCTATTTCGAGGCGGAGGGCGCTGTGCATCGCGCGGTGTCGGTGGTCAAGAAGCGAACAGGCCCACACGAAAACACGATTCGCGAATTGGATATTACGCCAGCGGGGATTCGCGTCGGCAGGCCGTTGACGATGTTTCAAGGCGTGCTGACGGGCGTTCCGATGTACGTCGGAGCGAAAGACAGATTGACCGAAGAGCTTGCAGATGACGGCGCTTGAATCTCAAGATAACAGGGATGAAAGAATACTCATCCTCGCGCCCGTCGGTCGGGACGCCTCGCTCACCGCTCGCTTTCTAACGGAAGCTGGCCTCTCATCCGAAGTTTGCCCAAGCATTGAAGAATTGTGCCACCGGATGTTGGCCGGCGCTGGTCTCGTTTTTATCACCGGCGAAGCGCTGACGCCGGAAGCCCTGCAATGCCTCGTCGAAGCCCTCGCCTGGCAGCCCACGTGGTCTGACATCCCCGTCGTCGTTTTGACGAGCGGCGGCGATGAGACGCCCGCCAACATAGATACTCTCGCCGCGCTCGGCCAGGCGGGAAACGTCACGCTCATCGAGCGTCCGGTGCGCGTGATGACGCTGCTCAGCACGTTTCGGTCTGCGCTCAGAGCGCGCCGTCGCCAGTATGATGTGCGGGAATCTCTCGAAGGCGAGAGAAACGCGAAGGAGGCTTTGAGGCAGAGCGAAGAACGCCTGCGCATCGCGCTCGATGCGGCCCGGCTCGGCGCGTGGCAACTCGACCTTGCGACGCGGCAGCTCGATTGCACCTCCATCTGCAAAACCAACTTCGGCCTGCCGCCCGGCGCCGCTTTCTCCTACGACGCGCTGCTCGCGGCCATCCACCCGGATGACCGCGCCGCAATGCTGGCGGCGGTCGAGCGCGCGCTCGTCGAGCGCGAAGCGTACAGGGCTGAGTATCGTGTCTTTTGGCCTGACGGTTCGCTGCATTGGATTCTTGCCAGCGGGCGCGCACACTATGATGAGAGCGGCGCGCCCCGCAGCATGGTTGGCGTCACCCTAGACATTACGGAACGCAAGCGCGCCGAAGAGGAACGCGAACAGCTTTTGACGAGAGAGCGCGCGGCGCGCTCCGAGGCGGAGGCGGCGAGCCGGCTCAAAGATGAATTCTTAGCGACCGTCTCGCACGAACTACGCACGCCGCTGACGGCGATGCTCGGCTGGGCACATCTCTTGCGCGTCAACCAACTCGACGAAGAAGGACGCAAACATGCCATTACTGTGATTGAGCGCAACGCGCGCTCCCAACAGCAACTCATCGAAGACCTGCTGGATGTCTCACGCATCATCACAGGCAAGCTCCGCCTCGACATCAAGCCGATTGACCCCGCTTCATTCATCGAGGCAGCCGTCGAAGCCGTGCTTCCGGCAGCCGAAGCCAAAGAGATTCGTATTCGGAAGACGATGGACACGGGCGCGAGTTTTGTTTCGGGAGACCCCGCGCGCTTGCAACAGGTCGTCTGGAATTTGCTCTCCAACGCCATCAAGTTTACACCGCACGGCGGCAACGTCGTCGTCCAACTCAAACACATCAACGCCCACGTCGAAATCTCCATCACCGATAGCGGCGACGGCATCAAACCAGAGTTTCTGCCCTTTGTCTTCGACCGCTTCCGGCAGGCAGACGGCTCGACCTCGCGCCTGCATGGCGGTCTCGGCTTAGGGCTGGCAATTGTTCGCCACCTCGTCGAACTACACGGCGGAACGGTCAGGGCCGAATCGGGCGGCGAAGGCCGGGGTGCGGTCTTCACCGTCAATCTGCCGCTGATGCCCGTTTACCGTCGCGCGGCCGACGCGGAGCGCGCACACCCTGCGGCGCGGGCCGCCGCGCTTGTTCCCATCGAAGGCGCGGACAATTTAGACGGCTTGAAGGTGCTGGTGGTGGATGACGAGGTTGATACGCTGGAATTGATTAGCGTTTCGCTCACGCAGTGTGGGGCGAAAGTCACCACGGCCAGTTCATCATCCGAGGCGCTCCGGCAGCTTGAACACGTTATGCCTGACGCCATCATCAGCGACATCGGGATGCCTTTGGAAGATGGCTTTGAGTTTATGCGCAAAGTGCGCGAGTTGCCGCCCGAACGCGGGGGCACAATTCCGGCTGTGGCTTTGACCGCCTATGCGCGCGCCGAAGACAGCCAGCGCGCACAGCGTGCGGGCTACCAGATGCACGTGCCGAAGCCTGTCGAGTTGGCTGAACTGGTGGCGATTGTGGCGAGCGTGGCTGGCCGCACGTAGTGTTTGGGCGTCTACGCGCGCTGACACGCGCCAGCGCCTTACACGTCGCAGTCTGTCGCCCGCTTGCTGTATAATCCCGCTCGACTCGGAACTTTCCGCAAGCGCCCGACGCTCCTTAACTTCTATCAACAAAGACGGAGACAAGAGAGCCTGTGAAATCCCCTGCTTTTGTCGTCGTAGCCAGCTTGTTCTTGCTCTTGGCCGGATGGTCGTCTGCGGCAATCGCGCAAACTGCCGGCGGCGACGCTTGGACCAAGGTGCGTTCAAAAAATTTCCTGCTGGTCGGAAACGCCGACGAGCGCGAGATTCGCCTGGTCGCCACGCGCCTCGAACAATTCCGCGAAGTCTTCAAGCGCTTGCCTATCGCGGTTGGCCGCTTTGAATCTTCTGTGCCGACGACCATCGTTGTCTTTCGCGATGATTTCGCCTACAGGCCATTTGCGCCCCTCTATGAGGGCGCGCCCAACAGCGTCGCGGGCTATTTTCAATCGAGCGCGGACATGAACTACATCACGCTCTCCGCCGACCCGCGACACGTCACAGGCCCCGATGCTCTGGCCTTTCACGAATACGTCCACCTGCTGGTCAGAAACAGTTACCAGCGCGCTCCGCTCTGGTTCAACGAAGGATTGGCCGAGTTCTACAGCACGTTTGAACTCGCGAACGGCAATCGCACGGTGAGACTCGGCAAACCTATCAGGAGCCGCGTTCTCAGCTTACGCAAGCGAGCGCTCTTGCCGCTCTCGACGCTCTTTAGCGTTGACGACCGCTCTCCCTTTTACCACGAGCCGGGCAAGCGTGAGATTTTCTACGCCCAGTCTTGGGCGCTGGTTCACTATCTGCTGAACGGGCGCGGCGGCCAGCGCCGCCCGCAGCTTCTTCGTTATCTGGCTCTCACGTCCGAGGGCCAATCTCACGCGGATGCTTTCCGTCAGGCTTTCGCGGCCGATGCGTCGATTCTGGAAACGGAATTGCAGCAGTACATTTATTCAGGCCGCTACGTTGAGCAGTCCGTGACCTTCGCCGGGGCTTTGGAGTTTGAGACAAGCGTGCAGGCAGCGCCGCTCGCGCAAAGTGAGGCCAAATATTTTCTGGGCGACCTGCTGCTGCATACGAGTCGGCTTGAAGAAGCCGAAGCTTATTTGTCGGAAGCGCTCAAGCTAGATGAAAATCTCGCTCCGGCGCTGACGGCTTTCGGCACGCTGCGCTTGCGGCAGAATCAATATGCGGAAGCCATCAAGTTGTTAGCGCGCGCCGTCGCGCTCGACCCTCAAGATTATCTGGCACACTACGTTTACGCCGATGCGCTCAGCCGTGAAGGGATGGGTTCGGAGAATCCAATCGAAGGCTACTACACGCCGGAGCAACTGTCTCTGCTCCGCGCCGAATTGAAGAAAGCGATTGAGCTGGCCCCCGGCTTTATCGAATCCTATCGGCTGCTCGCCCTCGTCAACCTGATTATGAACGACCAGCTTGACGAGGCAGCCTTGACGCTCAAAGAAGCCATCAAGCTTGCGCCCCAACGATTGGAATTGACCTTCCTGCTGGCCCAAGTCTATTTCCGGCAAGACAATTTTCAGTCTGCGCGGCAGCTTCTCTCGTCGCTGCTTGACGCGCCTGATGGCGCGCGTCTGCACGCGCAGGCGCAGTCGTTGCTTGAGACCGTCCGGTCGCGTGAAGAATTGGCGCTGCGACTCAAAGCCGCCGCCGCGCTTGCCGAACTGGCGGAGAAGCCCGAGCGCGAAATTCAGCCTTGCGATGCGCCGCAGCCCGGGCCGCAAAAGAAACAGTTGCGCTTCAACGGAGAGCAAATTTGCGGGCTGCTCGTGCGTGTGGAATGCGATGATGGAAACGTGTTGCTCACGGTCGAGGGCGGCGGTCGCACCCTCAAGCTGCGCAGCGACGCGCTCAATCGCATTCGCTTCGTCACCTACACCGCCGAGGTCAAAGGCCAGATGACCTGCGGCCAACGCGCGCCAGCCACGCCGGTCCTCGTCACCTACCGCGAAGCTAAAGGCGTGCGCGCGCGTGTTGACGGTGAAGTCCTCGCCGTCGAGTTTATCCCGAAAGAATGGAATCCACCGCCCGCAGCTTCCGCGCCGTGAGCAGTTCTTTCGTCAACTTCGATTCGATTGCCGCGCTGCTCATCGCATATCCCGGAACAAAAGCTCATGCAATCGCGCCGCGAACTCAACCTCGACCGCGTCGCTTGGCAAACCGTCAGCCAAGACGACCCCGTGACGCTCGAATATTTTATCCGCGACTACATCGGCCACATGAAGCATCATCTACGACAAATCTTTGAGCTGAATCAATGACCCTTCATCTTCCAACCACACAGCGCACGCCCTTCATCGCCACACTGCTTTTATTAATCATCCTGCTTTCGCCGCCAACAATAAATGGAGCACCGCGCGTCGCGTGGGTCAACATGCAACGCAAAAAGCCCGCTCATCGCTTGATACGGAAGCAGCAACAAGCGAAACCTAGCGAAGCAGCAGCAGCCACGGGCCTAAAAACATACGCGCTCAGGTTAAGACCCGGGCAGGATTTACGAGTCGAGTTGGAAAAATTTACTAAGCTCAGAGGGATTCGTGCCGGTTTCATTCTCAGCGCCGTCGGCAGTCTGCAAAAGAGCGTGCTCCGGCTAGCGAATCAGAAGCATTCGACTTCGTTTGAGGATAAGTTTGAAATCGTTTCCTTGGTCGGCACGCTCTCGCCCGATGGCCCACACCTGCACCTCTCAATCTCGGACGGCAGCGGCAAGACCACCGGCGGACACTTAGTGGAAGGCAGCATTATTTACACGACGGCTGAAATCATCATCGGAGAATTGAAGGGCATCCGCTTCACCAGAGAGCAAGACGAGCAGACCGGCTCTAAAGAGCTGCGTATTCGCCGGCAGTGATGCGCGAAGCGCGGGCTGTTTCCACGAGCTTAATCTTCGTCGTGTTCCTGCCCGTCGTAGTGCATCACCAGGCGCTCGTCGTCAACGACTGTTTCGAGATGGACGGGGCGGCCCCAGAGTGTGTGGACGTGTTCGAGCGCCTTGCGCGCGTAGCGGTTGTCGAGTTCCGCGCCTTCGTAGGCGTGGCGCAGGTAAAGCTCGCGGTTGCCGTTGTAGTCGCCGTCGGCAACTTCCAGATAGGGGAAGCCGAAGTTGGTCATGTTGGCGACGAGTTGGTCGCGGACGCGCTCCCAGCGCTTTTCCGTAATGGTCCATTCCTCTTCTTCGACTAACTCGTAGACGAAGAGGTCAAGCTCTTCGCAGAGTTCTTCGGTCAGGTAGTTGCGCAGGAAAGAAACGTCATTATCAAGCTCGCGCACCTCGAAAATCTTCTCGCGGCCCGCGCCCTGAAGGCGACCAAACCTCTCGCGCTCTTCCGTGGTGGGACTATCCCAGCGCCGCTCGATGTCTTCAAAAATCTTGTAGCCCAGATAA
>CAZEZJ010000088.1:0-14888 GCA_964516695.1 uncultured Blastocatellaceae bacterium | reverse complement strand
AGTGTGTGCCCGTCACCTTGTTCAGACTGTGAGACACTTCGGTCGCGTCAAACCCGCCGCGCAGCATCTTAGATGCCAGCAGGCCGACGCCGCCTGAAATCGGCCCCGTCGCAAACACTTCCTGAATCATCTTGCCGTCGTGATTAACCGTCACGTACAAATTCTGCCCGTCGAAGGGAATCTGCCACGTCGCGCCGCGCAACTCGCGAGGCCGCTCGATGCGTAGCTGGCTGACTTCCTTCGTCGCGGTCGTCGCCGTCGCCACCGGCATCACGTGTGCCGCGTCGGCATGACTGGCCGGCGGCTCATCCAGAACTTCCGCATTCGCCTCGGGATTGCAGGCCGTCTCGCCCTTCTCCTCCGGCTTCATCGAGGTCAGCACTTGGCCCTCGCGCGAGCCGTCGCGATAGTAGCTGACGGCTTTGCAGCCGAGTTGTCTGGCCAAGCGATAGAGCGCGTCCACCGCTTCCACCGTATCGTCATACGCACCGTTACAGGTCTTGGAAACGGAGTTATCAACGTTGCGCTGCGCGGCGGCCAGCACGTGCACGTGCTGCTGCGCGCCTATAGCCATCGCGGAAATGAAATAGGGCGGCAACTCTTTCTCATGCTCGACGACGTAGGCCGCCGCACGATTAATCGAATCCTGATCGGTCTGGTCAACATCCATGCCGAGAGCTTGAGCGGCCAGCGTGTGCACGTAGGTGCGCGTGCCGAGAGTGTCTTGGCGCACATAGGCCCAAGAGAAGTTTGGCTCAACGCCGGATGAAGTCTCTGCGACAAGCGAGATGGTGCCCGTCGGAGCAATGGTCGTCACCTCATAATTGCGCGGTGTGAGTTCGATGTCCTTCGAAATGCCCATCTCGTTATAGATAAAGTTGGCGTAGGCTTCGCGGTTTGGCTCAAGCTCTGGGAACGCGCCGCGCTCGGCTCCGAGGCGCAAACTCTCGACCCACGCTTCGCGGCGCACAAAGCCCATCACCTCATCCATCAAGTCAATGGAAGCGGGCGAGCCGTACGTCACTTGCAACTGGAGGCAAAGGTCTGCGAAGCCCATGATGCCAAGGCCCACGGGCCGCGTGCGCTTCACAGTGTCTTCAATCTCAGGCAGCGGCCACGCGCAGGTGTCAATCACGTTATCCAAGAATCTAGTGCTCAGGTGCGTCACTTCGCGCAGGCGCTCCCAGTCAAGACGATTAACCGGGTCGTAAAACTTCGCCAGATCAATCGAGCCTAGATTGCATGAGTTTGAGAAATGCAGAAACTGCTCGCCGCAGGGGTTGCAAGAATAGATTGGCCCCATGCTTTTCATCATGTGGTTGTGACGGTTGACCTGATCGATAAAGGCCACGCCCGGTTCGGCATACTTGTGGGCCGAAGCGACAATTCGATTCCACACGTCAGGCGCATAGACCATGCCGGGTCGCGGCGGTTCTTCCCGCGTGCAATCCGAAAGGTCTGAGGTCGCGAAAGCTTCCTTATCGCGGAAGGTCACGGTCGAGCCATCCGCGCGGCGGTAGACGGCATAATCTCCGCCCGCCGCCGGGTCGTGAATCGGGTCTGTCCAGGCTTTGCCGTCAAACTCAAGCTGGAACCACTCGTTGTTTTCCACCGCGTCGAGAAACTTGTCCGTGACGTTGACGGAGATATTGAAGTTGGTCAGAGAATGCTGGTCGTTCTTCGCATGAATGAAGCGCAGCACGTCAGGATGCGTGACGCGCATCATGCCCATGTTCGCACCGCGACGGACTCCGCCCTGTTTGACTACATCCGTTACTTGATTGACGATGTTCATAAAGGAGACTGGGCCTGAAGCAACACCTCGCGTCGAACTG
This sequence comes from uncultured Blastocatellaceae bacterium, assembly GCA_964516695.1. Taxonomy (GTDB): domain Bacteria; phylum Acidobacteriota; class Blastocatellia; order Pyrinomonadales; family Pyrinomonadaceae; genus DASVTR01. The sequence goes on along the minus strand of CAZEZJ010000088.1, from coordinate 13,053 downwards.
ACCATCGCTCCCGCCGGCCGCAAGAATTCGTAGGTCATGCCGGTGCCGCCGCCCGTCTGGTGAATCGTCGCCGCGGCCTTCGCGTGGTCCATAATGCCGGAAATCGAATCAGGCACTTTGAGCACGAAGCAGGCGGCGAGCTGGCCGTTCTGCTTGCCCGCGTTAACGAGACACGGCGTGTTCGGGATGAACTCGCGATTGAGCATCACTTCCGACATCTGGCTGAAGAATTCATCGCGCGCCTGCGCATCCTGTTCTGCCACCGAGACGTGTCCGACCACACGGCGCACAATATCCGGCCACTCTTCAATCGGCTGTCCCTGCGTATCCTTTAGGCTATAGCGCTTGCTAACGACGCGCTGCGCGTTCAAGCCCAGCGGCGGGCGCTTGAGGCTCGTCGTCGTTGAAGTTGCCGGGAGGGCAGCCGTTTGGGTGGAAGTGTTCGGGTCGATAACTGTGCTCATGCTCATTCTGCCTTTCTCGCGTGCAGGGTCGCGCGAGACATTTGTAAATACATTCAAAAAGATTCGGCGCGTCTTAAATCGCGCGCGCCGCCGTCAGACATTTGTATTTCGGATACTGCGGATGGCTGTATTAGAAGCGACGGAATCCCCCGCCGAGTGCGACTATCAGGCTAGTTCGCATCCTCGACTTTGGTCTACCTTCCTCAAGCGGAGCGCAATATACATCTTTACTCAGCCGATGTCAATATATTGTGGTCATCTTTTTTTTCAGTGCAATAGAGTGTGTCAGCTAAGAATTTACATCAACATTCTAATGCTTCTATTTGCAGCGATTTCTGCCCCTCTGCGCCGGATTTTCGTAATTTTCACAGAGCTAGTTTCGCCCGGTGCGGTGTAAAAGGCAAGAGAGGAGGCGGCTCTTTGCAGACGCCCTGTGGCGGGCAGGTATGGGGCAATAAAATCCGCCTTTCGGGCATCTAATCCTTCTTCAATTTCGGAGACCGGAAAGTTGAGCAGAGGGCATTGAATCAGCAACAAGAAAGACCGGCGGACAGGCTAGTGCATGGCACGGCGGCAGACGGAACAGTTCGCTGTATGGCGGCGGTGACTACCAATTTAGTGGCGGAGGCTGCGACGAGGCACGACCTTTGGCCCACGGTGGCGGCCGCTCTGGGACGCACCTTGACGGGCACGCTGCTTCTCGGCTCAAGCCTCAAGGAATTGGACCGCCTGACCGTTCAGATAGTTGGTAATGGGCCTATCGGCGGCATCACGGCTGAAGCGAATGCGCGCGGGCAGGTGCGCGGCTACGTGAAAAACCCGGAGGCCGATGCGCCCTACAACGAGCAGGGTAAGTTTAACGTGAGCGCGGTTGTTGGCGAAGGGATGTTCTATGTCATGCGCGAGTCGGGTTATGACATAGGATTATATCGCGACCCATATCGCGGTTCGGTCCCGCTCGTCTCCGGCGAGATTGGTGAAGACTTCGCTTTCTATCTCTTGAAGTCGGAGCAGATTCCTTCAGCCGTGATGCTGGGCGTTCACCTGCAAAGAGAGCAGCCGTACGTAACGGCTGCCGGTGGATTGATGATACAGATTATGCCGGGCGCGGATGAGAAGACGGTCGCTGCCATTGAGGCTTCCGTGAGCCGCACACCTCAGGTCACACAGATGATACGCGAGGGCGCAAGCCCCACGGACTTACTGCGCAGAGCCTTGGGAAGTTTGGATTTTGAGTTGCTCGACGAACGAAGCGTGAGCTTTAGTTGTCCCTGCTCTTACGAGCGAGCCGTCTCTATTATCTCCTCGATTGAGCGCGCCGAATTGGAAGCAATGCTGCGCGAAGACGGCGGCGCAGTGATGACCTGCCATTTTTGTAACGAGTCGTATCGGCTGGACGAAGCCGCGCTTGAGCAGATTCTACAGAGCCATGATTCGGTCGAAGCCTGAGATTAATAGAACCCCATCCGACGGCCTCCAATAATTGACCGAGATTATGACCTGTAGTATGTTATGCCCACTCTGCAATATCTCTAACAAACCAAACAGGAGGCTCGGTCATGTCAACTAAACGGTCTAGTGGCGGACAAGCTGGAAGCGATGACACGAAACTTCAGGAACTTTTGGAAGAACGTGCCCAACTTCATGTTGAATCCGAGAAGGCTGATGTAGCAAAACAGCAAGCACGTCAGAAGTTGGCCGAAAATTTACTTAAGATACGACAAGCCGGCTTTACTGATGCCAGCGTCGCCTGCTGGTAACTTTTGCAAGCGCGTACAAAACGATGTAACGAGAAGGGCGTCCGACTTCGGAGACCCACGCGGCGTTAGGTCTCCACCTTGGTTGCTGTGTTTAAGTGTGGCTGAGGGAACTTGAGCTTTGCCGGTTAGTTAACTTCCTAGCAGCCATTCAAATCCACTTCACTTTCACCTGTTTGATGTCGAGCCGTCTCAATCGAAGTCGTCTTTGTGCACGCTGGCACCTTCTACAAGTCGAAGGCTCGAAAAGAAGAACCCGCTCCTCATTTACTCTTAAAACCGCCCTGCTTTTGCGGACTTGATTTTCATCCCAATTGATTAACCAAGCGAAGGAGAAAGTCCGCGCAGCGAAACTAATGAAGCGGCGACGCTGCGCCCGTAGTGGCAAGTAGGACAGCACCCTTTGCGCAGACTAAGGCGCAGTCATTGTGCTGGCGTGCGAACGCAGTCAACACAATCCGTCGCGTTTATCAACTGCCAGGGTGTTTGATTCAGTCGTTCTGCTGACCTTGCTATCGACATGGAATTCGACGACACAACGAAGAGGATGAGGCAACCTGTCATCTTCGCCATCGCGCAAGGTGAAATGAGCGGAGTGTTGCGGTACGGTCGCGAGCCGGTTTGGCCGTGTCCCACGAGTGAACATTTGCAAGCTCTGCGTGCGAGGGCGGCCCTTTTCGGTGGCGGCGTCACGCTTGTCGATTCGCGAAACGTTCAGCAGGGCCAACTCACGCCGGTGCGCGATGAGGTCGTCGTGGCTCTGGGCCGGGACGCCGGATTCCTTGGCGAGCTTTACGCTCATCTGACCAGTCGCCGGAATAAGATAATAGACGACCTTATCGAAATCGATGACCTGCCTAATATCGCCGTTATCATTACCACCTGGGACAGGCTTCGGGTCGATGATTTCGAACGACTTTACGAGTACTCACAAGCCAACACGCCGCTTGGAATCATCGCCGGAATAGACGGGGAGGATTTATACCGTCGAGTCCTGCTCCAAGCCGCAGCATCGAGGCTTTGCGCTCTGGACACAGAGCTTCCCATTTATACCGCGCGGACATTGCTCCCGATTGCCTCTCTACCGGATGACGCTTTCGGCTTCGAGACCGAGATGGCGGGCTTGGAGGCTGATGCTCGAACCGTCTGTCGAATGCTGCGAGGCCCTTCGTCAGTTTTAGGCTTTTCCGGCCATTGTGATGGCGTGGATGCGAAGCTTGCCAAAGGCGCAGTCTTGTGTCCGAGAGTCGGGCAACCTGATAACGATGCGTGGGGCCGCGCGGCCAATTGTGATTCGACGGGTTACTGCCACAGAAAGCGACAGCCACGAACTGAGGCTTTGCAGTCTGAGGGTCTTATCTCCCCGGACGTGATTACAACTCGCATTCTTCTCATGTGTTCGTGTTATGTCGCTCTGGGGGCGGATTGCTCCGTCGAGCCGCGCGCCGGCTTGATGCAGCGGCTGATGGAAAATCCCGGCATCGGCACGATTGTAGCTTCATGGGAGGCCACGACAACATACTTCTGGGAGGTGTTGCTATTTCTTGACCCGTTGCTGCAAGGTGAAACGATTGGCAGCGCGTGGAAAGCGTTTGAGCTAAGCGCCCCGAGTGCTATTAGAGGGTGTGGCCGTTATTTGATATTTGGCGACCCGCTCATCCGGGCGATGCCATCGAGGACAGACAACACGGAGTCTGCCTTAACTTTTCCAGTGCTCGATGAGTTGTCCCAACGGACAAGCGAACAGCCTCCCTCCAATCTCACGGATGGAGCGCAATGCGCGGCGTGGCTCGAATTCCGAATAGAGCAACTCAATAAGAGCCTTAAGTTGTCTGACGAGCTAATCTCAAGCGCTCGCCAGGCCCTTATCAACCTGAAAGGCTCGGAGCAATCTCGTGAAGCAGCATACCGCGAATTGCTCAGGCTAGTTCTGGCGCATGAAGCCTCGCTTTTCCGCCAATGGTTTGAAGACACTAGCCAGTTGCCTCACTTCATAGATAGACCGACACGCTGCTTCGGCTGTCAGGCCAAAGGACGACTCTTTGAATTCAAGTCAGCGCTCGTCTCTCGCTGGCTTGCCTGTTGTACGCAATGCAACAGCTTCTACGCAGATGTGCCCGCAAGCTCCGCTCTCGTTGACGCGTCCTTTGAACTAACGTCGCCACAATCAATGAAGCACACCATTCCCCAGATGCCGAACCAGATATTAGCCCTGAATCTGCGGACGGCGCGCGAGAATCGCCGGACATGGTTCTGGGACGAACCCTTCGATTTTAGTCAACTGCCTCCCGGTCGTTCATGGCTCTGGCTCTATTCGTTAAGCGACATGGGGCTGCACGCCTATTCTCGTCTACTTGATAACCGCCCCATTCGTGCCGCGGAAAACGACGCCGCCCGTTTAAGTTGACATCAGGACTAAACAGATGAGCAGTGTAAATCAAACGCGAGGCTCGCGAATGCTTCCCCCAACCTCGCCGGATGGATTATTAAGCCGCGCTGAAGAATATCGAGAGAGCCTTGACCGAGACAGTTTCGCTATTGTGCGCGGTGTCTTGCGGGAGTCGGATATTGAAAGAATGCATGAAGCCATCCGGCTCGGGCTGAAGGCTGTGGCGGCGGAGATGATGAGCGCGGGCATTTTGCAAGAAAGCGATGTAAAGCGCTCATGCACGATTGAGACGGGCCTTTCTTTCCTGAGCAAACTGCATCCTACGCTTCGGCACATCAACGCGCTCTTCGTAGGGCCTGAGCCGGTGGAGCCGGTCGCGGCGGCCCTGACAAGCGTGCGCCAGCATTCACTGATTACGACGATTGCAAAATCAATCCTCGGTTCTCACATCGTAGCGCATCCACAGTTTGCTCTGCGCGCGCATTTGCCGTCGCGTGAAGACCATTGTTTCCCTTGGCATCAGGACGTTTTCTTTCTCGACCTGCCCGCACCGGAAGAGGCGAGAATCCTGAATTTTTGGATTCCTCTCATGCCGGTTAAACGCAAAGGCGGTTGTATCGAGGTTATTAGAGGTTCACATCTGGCGGGGCCTCTGCCGCATCGAAGACAGCCGCCGCGAGAAGACCGTGTGCCGCTGACCGAAGTTGCGCCGGAACATTTTCCCGGCGGTCCGGTCGTGACGATTGAACTTGAGCCGGGCGATGCGCTCCTCATGCTCGATAAGACGATTCATCGTTCGCGAATAAATCAGTCGGGCTGTGTCCGGTGGAGTATGGACATCCGGTATTGTGCGGCCAATTGTCCGCTGGGGCGCGAGGGTCATAGTATCGAGATTGTATGAGGCGCGCCGTGTGGTTTTCGTCCGTGCGGTAGACGAAGCCTACGGAGCGCAGGACTCTTCTCTTCCGGGCCAATCATAAATCTCTCGCAACTCGTTTCAATCGCCCAGGCAGAGATTTCGAAAAACCACTTCGACCTCGACGGCTGACAACGAAGCAGCACCCGCCCTTCCGCCCAGGCTTAGCACCTGGCGTTCAAATTCGCGCACGGCAGTCAAAATGCGTTTGCATCCTCTTGGCCCAGCATGGTTGTAAGACGAATCCAGATTAAGGCCGCTCGCCGCTCGCAGCGCTCCGGCCAGGGCAATCATTTTTCCTTCAATTGACCGAACATCTTCTTCGGTCGTCGCCAGGGCGAGCGTTGATTGTTGCAGCACAATCGCGGCGGCGTCTATGACATCGAATGCTTGGACGAGGGAATCGTCGTTGTGCTGTTGATAACATAGTTCGAGGGCATACTTTTGAATCAAGCGCGGAATCAGTATTCCATGGTGCAGCACTTGCTCTCTTCTGCGCGCATAAAGCACATGGAGAAGATCATTGAAGACTAAAGGCGGAAGCTCAATAGAGCGAGCCACCGGCGCACGGTTCGCGCGGCTCGAACGCAAGGTCACAATTCTCTGAAGGCGACCGGCGGAAGCGGTTTGCCGGGTCGGCCCTTTCGTCTCGCTGAAGATTTCGACATGCGGGCAAAGCCGAGTGATTTTCGCCTGCATCCACTCCCAGAATAGAAACTCATCGCTGCCCGAACCCATGACTAATGCGAGCGGCTCGTGTCTCTCAAGCGAGGCCCAAACTTCTCTTAACGTTTGGCGGCCTGGTGATTTCTCTTTATGGGAACTGTCCACGGCTTTCACCAATTCAAGGAGACGTTAGAGATAGCCTATTTGTCGCTTTACGAAAGCTGAAACGCTCGCCCAGGTTTGTTGCGGCTCTTAATCTTTAAGAGGTCTGAAGCTTGTTGCTCACTCCTGTCTGACCGTCGTGCTTGATGCACAACGAGCATCACATTATTCGGCCTGCCGAGATGCCGAGATAACTGTATATTCAACCTTCCTGATAAAGCTTCCCTCTGGAGCCAACTCTCCCAAAGACTCTCGAATGTCTTGCTCGAATCCAGGGGCTTTGTCCTTGAGAATTGCTTTTGAGGCATAAGAGGTCGAATAAAGCCATCCGAGTATCTCGTCGATTGTCCATGTCTCATCCACGTAGATGTCAAGCGTCTTGACTGGGCCAAATTGAGTCTTCTTCAGAATTTGCTCGTGCCTTTCGCCCTCGTTGTAAACTCCTCCCCCGGCCCGGCGCTGCGGGCCGAGCCACTTGGCAATCACGTCACGCACTCTGACTTCCCACTCGGCCGCGCCCGAATGCACCCCGCTCGGAGCCAGTAAGACAATATTCCCGCCAGGCTCCAAGCGGTCATACACGCGGGCGGCCACCTGCATCCGGTCCATCCAATGAAAAGAGGCACCGAAAATTGCCATGCGGAAAGTTCCGAGTTCCGGGCTGATGTCTTCGCCCTTCATCTTCAACAAGGTAATGTGCGAGAGATGATGCTCTTGAATGAGCCGCCGCGCCTCCTGAATCATCGCTTCATCCGCATCGAAGGCGACTATTTCCTCAAAGTATTTTCCAAGCGCTAGGAACACTTGGCCCGTCCCGCAGCCGCCGTCCAACAGCCTGCCGCGCCCATCCAACCCAAACTCTTGCACAATGTATGAGACCACTTCGGGCGGGTAGAGACGTCGATACTGTGCGTAATACGCAGCCGCGCCCTCGAAGAGGTCCCCTTCTTGTCCGTCTTCTTTGAATCCTTGCTTAATCATTGTTGTAGTCTCCTCACGAATCAACGCTGACTCACATTTCTCGTCACAGCTAAGCGTGTTACTTAAACAGAAGTTTAAGCTACGAAGCCCGCGGGTTGACGGCCTGGCTCTCCCTTGCGACCGTCTCTATCAAGAACCCTTAACTTCGCGCTGCGATTCCTACTCTTTATATCGCAACGCCTCTTTGCTCATCGGTGCCTTGGCGTTGTGCTTCTTTTCTATTCGCCCACACAGCAGACATAAAGAACGGCGTATTCTTTCGGCATACTGTCCAAACCGAGACTTCCGCACAACGTATGACTGCATCCCCCACCAGCGAGGATCGGCCGTCTCCTTCACCTTGCGAAAACAGGCCGCGCGCCCAAAAAAATCCTGCAAGAGTTCCCATTCACTCTCCTCTAGCAGGAAATCCCGCAGCACCCGACCCGTCCACAGTTGCGTGTCATCAACCACCAGCGTTCCCCCGACTCGAAGCCACCGCTGCGTAAAATACCAATCGATGAACGGCACAGGGAACGCGTGCTGACCATCAACCAACACCACATCTAACGCCTCCAATTTCAATGTCGGCAAAATATCCTGCGACTTTCCGACCACAAACGTGAGCTGTTCGGAGGGTATGCCGTTGCTCTTTAGATACTCGTGAATTCTCGCTACTTCATCCTCGGATGGAGTAACGCAGATGTGCTGGCAGCGCTTCATCGCAAACAGAATCGTACTCAACCCGGCTCCCGTCTCCAGCGTCCTCATCCCGGGAGAGAGCGACCTCTCCAGAAATTTCGCGACAGCGAGAGCGATGTGGAATGTGTGGTTTCCGCCCCAGTGAAACTTCGGAATGTCTAAGTAAAGATGTTCGACAATATTAGCTTCTGTGACCATCAAGCTTTCCTGCCTCGTGAATGTAGCCATTGGCTCTGCACCATTGGCGAATCGGTTCGGCCCCCTTTCCCTGTTGTAGCCGTCCATCTTCGTCGCGGTCTTCAATGGCATCAAGCAACTGCAACTCAATGGGATGGCAACCTTCTAGGGCCGCGGGCGGATGGCTTCTATAATCTACCGGAGCAATCCAGCGAAATCCGTACTGAACGATAAAAAACTTCCGCACCGACCCGGAATAATTCCATTCGCCGGCATGGTACACGCGATTTTCAAATAATAGCGCATCACCGCGACGCAGATGAGGTCGAACAATATTGGGCGGGTCAATCTCGCCAGAAGGTATCTCCAGCGGCCCACGGTAGCGATGGCTGCCGGGAGCGAATATCGTTCCACCCGTAGCTACGTCAAGCGTGTCGGTGAGAGCGAAGCTGACCTTGATGGCGTACCGGCTCAGATTTCCGTGGCCCAAATCGTCAACCGGCCCATACAGGTCGCGGTGCCATCCGGGTCGTTCCGGTGTCCGGTAGATTCGCGGCGCGTCTCGTGGACCGGAATGTCTATAGATGAGTTGTGATGAGACGACGTGAAGGTTCGGGCTGAGCAACTGGACCACCAGCGGGAAGGTTGCAGGGCAGGTCAGCACCAACCGAAAGATGGGGTCGATTGAGAAACAATTGCGAAAGCTGTGCCAAGTGTCATCGCCCTGGCGACCGAAGCCAGGCTGTACTTCGCGGTCCATCTGTCTATCTGAGTAAATTAAACGGTCGCCTATCTCGACCAGTTTTTCGATAACGGGCGCATCAATCGCCTGCCGGACGATGAGAAACCCGTCGCGCTCAAACTGCTGCCGCGCCTCGCCGGTCAGAGCCGTGAAAGGAATGTCAGTTGCCATCTGTTCAGCCCTTGTGAATTTCCTGCCCGTGATTGCGCCCGGGCGCGAGCTTAGGGTCAAGAAATTGGTCATTGAATTGCGAGACGCTCTGGCCGCACATGCGAGCGCAGGTTTTGAGCTTCCCCTCACCGAGGGTAGGCTTTTGCCAACTGCCCGCTATGGCTTGAAAGAATGCTCCTTTGATAATCTCCGTAACGGGCCGCTTCTTCGCATTGATGGCATCAAGCCCCCCTGTGTGCTCAAGAAGTGAGTCTAGCTGCCGGTTCTCATTCAGCTTCATTCCGAACACGCTCCCATGTTTTGACGCGCTGTAAGTCCAGCAGCAAGGAAAAACCGTGCCTTCCGAGCTAATGAAGCAACTGCTCGCGCTCTGCGCGCGACATGAAATGCATGTTGACTCGAAATATGGATTGAGGCTTCCACGCCTGGCGATTTCATCCTTCATAAAATCGTAAGCGGCGTTTTGATAGCGGGGGTCAGTTGGCAGTTCGAGATTGAGCAAATACTCTCCCTCGCGATTATGGACCGGAAAAGTGTCAAGCCCATGCTGAGGCTCCAATCGCGGCGTCTCCTCGTACAACTGCTTGTAGAAGCGCCCGGAGACTTTTACGGAAAAGCCTTCGAAGCCCAACTCACGAGCGCGCATCCGAGCCTGCTCGACCTGATGCTGGTTGTGCCGGAATACCAGATAATCCCACTGCGCCCTGCCTCCGGCAGCAATGAAGGCGCGAGCGTTTGCTAAGATTCTGGAGAAATCTGTTCCCTGGCGATAAATGGCATGTGTATCTTCCAGCCCGTCGAGGCCGAAGACTACACGCCCGTTACCAAGTCGTTGCGGAAGCAGACTCCACCACTCCTCCGCTCGCAGACTTCCATTAGTGTAAATATCCACAATCAGATTCGGGTTTGAGTCCCTGAAATAGGCGAGCACTTCATCGAACTGGGTAGCCACCAGCGGTTCCCCGAAAACCCCACATAAATCTATTTGTTTGAGGCTGCGCAGGAAGGGCGCAGGGAAAATGTGCTGAATGTCATCGAGACTAAGCTCCTGCATTAGCAGGCGAGGGTTAACGTTGCCATCGGCTGTGCGCGGGCACATCGGGCACAGCGCGTTGCAGCGCGTTGTGAGTTCAAGGTGAATGAGATTCAGTCCGGTGTGATAAAAACTCACGGTCTATTCTCCCATCGTGGTTGATGCGCTCTCCGGTATAAATCTATAGCTGGCTCCAGCGGTCTCCGAGTTGAGCATTCGAAACTCGGGAGGCAGGGGCGTGCGAGCCGCCTGTGCTGCTCGAAAAAACAGACGGACGCTCGCGCCCAAGGGAGAGAATTTTCGCTCTCCGGCAAAGACCGTTGGCAGATTGGGGCGCGTTGCCCATAAGGCCAGAACCGTGCGGAAACAAGGGGCCAGGCTGCGAACCGCACACGCGCCAGGTGCGCGCGCGCTCAGCCGAGAGTAGCGATAACTGTTGAGCACTACTTGATACTTCTCAGCACGAGCGACGGCCACGCCGCGAAAGCAGAGTTTGCGGATGCGCCTCCCGACAGCTCGCGTCAGGTCAACTTCGTAATCGAGTTCGGAGAAGAAGTCGTGGTCGAAAAGCGGGACCGTGTCGTCCAGAATCGGTTGCCAGTTTGTCTCTTTCGGATTGACGACTCGAAAGAGCGTTGTCGATTCCTCTAACCATTGCTTCAGCGTTTCGCCCGTCACCACTGCGAGGAGCAGTTGATTATGATACGGATAAAGCGCCCGCAAACGGCTTTCGGTCAGCGGCCCTCTGTGGATGGTCTGCCAGAAAAGGTCGCCGCGCCCGCCGGCACACGTCGTGGCGACAATGGTTCGTTCTTCTTGACCCACAGCTTCACGGGCAAAGGCATGAATCCCACGTTCTGCCCATCGTATAAAGCTCGGCCTGCGAAACGGAGCGAAGTCAGACGAAATCTCTTGCTCCAGCTCACCAATCACTCGGCCTGCGCGTCGCTTCAGCGAGCGCAGATGCGGCGCCAGCACGCGAGCGATTGTTTTATCAGGTGCCTCACAACGAACGTCATGGAGCGCAATGCGATGGCCGGAAACCACGATGCGCCCCCGCCTGTTCGCGAGTATAAGGTCAATCAGCCCGAGGTGGCGTCCGTGGCTGCCCGGTGCAATGACCGGAATCCCCCTCAGCGATTGTGTGGCTTGCCGTTCGTGCAGATGGCCGGCGACGACAGCGTCAACCCCCTCTATCGAAGCGATGGCTAAGGCACAGGCTTCGCCGGCTGGAAATCCGCGTCCGCCCGCCAACCCAGTGTGCGCCAGAACGACTACGAGGTCGCAACCATTTTCTCGCAGTCGCGCCGTTTCCCGGGCCACAGTTTGCAGCAAATCCAGCGCCCGAAGTTCATCCCTGTTTCGGGGCACACAGTCTGGAACAACTCCGACAATACCAACCTGAACCATCCCGAAGGGGCTGACTCGGATTGAGACGATTCGTTGCGAAGGCAATGGCGCGCTCTCAGCGGTTCGCAGATTCGACGAGAGCACCGGCAGGCTATGCGCTGCGGCGAGTTGCCGATACCATTCTAAGCCGGGCACTAAATCTTCGTTCCCGACGTTGATGGCGGCGTAGCTCATCCGGCGGAAGCATTTGCCGATTGGATTATCTTCAGGGGGGAGTTCGGCCACATGGTCGGCCAGCAGGCCGCCGTAAAAAGTATCGCCGTTGTCGAGGTTAATCGTCGGATACTCTTGCGCCGCACCCCTGAGGGCCGTCGCAAGTTTAGCGAGTTGGCACTCCGAATTTTCGGACAGAGCGAGTCCGCCGTGCGTGTCGGAAGTAGCTGCGAGCCTCAATATATTCACCCGCCACCTCCGAGTTGAGCGTGAGCCACATCGGTCGTATCCCAAAGGTCTTCGAGTACGGAGCGGAGTTCGACCGCTCGCATTTCGGGAGAGACACCCAGACCTGTTGGCCCAAACTTCGGTCCCAGCAGTTTCTTCCACTGAGCAATCGAACTCTCAATGTCGGAGGTTGCTATGGCAGACCGTCCCTTTTTGATGAGATGGAGCAGGATTGTGATGAAGCGCTCGATTTGGGCCGCGTTAGCTTCACGCGAGAGCAACTCTTCACCGACGGGTGGCGTCGGCCGATAGCACCCCCGGCCCGCTTCAAGATGTTCTCTGACTCTATTCATCGTTTCGACGAAAGCTATGTCATCACGCGGATGCGCATGGTAGAGGGTGGTCATCAGAATCATCGCGATAACCCCGCTCGGCATCCTGTCGTAAGGATGCCGGGCGGCCCAAATCTTGTAGTACTTGACCAGCCGCCGCAGTTGAGGAGAAGCCTCGGCAGCCTGCTCGAACCAGGAAATCAGGTCAGCCGGGTGAATCTGCACCCAGCCGTCCGTGCGATGTGCGTACTGAACCATGTGTCCGGTGTCGAGATAGATGACAACGTCCAATCGAACTCCGTTCGGATGAAGAACTCTGACGCACGGCGCTTTGCAGAAGGCGGCAAATTCCGCACGTCGCAAGGCGCTGTAGGTAATCTCGTGCAGTTCCTCGATTTCCGGCTCGCGACTAAAGCTCTCGGCGCGAAACATAACCCCGTCATCAATATCTAGACTTCGTCGCAAAACCGATGTCAACAAGCGAAAAGAGCCTTGCGGATGAAAACGGATGGACAACCCGCGGCGTTCACAATCGGCGGCCAGCGCATGACGAACACTTCTGCGGACGGCGAGCGCCATGTGGCGGTCATGCGACGAAGGGGTGATGATTGCTTCGAATCGCAAAAAATGTTGATGACAATCTGCCATAGCTCTCTCTCAGGCCCACGTGCGGCCGAGTTGGCTGCGACCATATTCGTTGATGAGTCCTGCCAGTTCAGCCGTCACGCCGGGAGCGTGCATCCCGAGTCCTCCTTCGAATTGGCACCAAGGCTCTCCTTCATGGACGACTT
>CAZEZJ010000087.1:0-15105 GCA_964516695.1 uncultured Blastocatellaceae bacterium | reverse complement strand
GCCGACCGCCGACCTACTCACGCAGCGAATGCAGGTTCACGAAAAGACAGCTTGGATGCTGAGAAGCCTGCTGACTGAACAGGACACAGCCGTCGCACAGAAAGCCTGAAAAATTTAGTGATTGATTCATGTAGTCATTTGTTCATTGATTAAATGAATACATGATTACATGAATCAATCCTCAAATTCACTTCTCTGCCGATTTTCCTTCGAGTATTTCCGCTAATTTGTTGGTGAAGGCCGAGCGTGGCATGACATCATCAAAGCCCGCTTCTTTTGCCTGCTGCATCAAGGCCGTTTGCACGTGTGAGAAGAAGCCTAGAAGACGGATGGAGCGGAGGCTTGCGTCTGCCTTCAATTCCCGTGCGAGCGCCAACGGGTCGAATTGCTTCGCGTGCAAGTCAACGATAATCAGCGCCGGGCTTAACTCACGCGCGGCTTCGATTGTCGCCGGCAGGTTGCGACTAAAACGGATGCGCGTGCCAAGATAATCGGCGGTGGCGCGTATCTTCGCGATAAAGAAGAGGTCGTCAAGCGCGGCGACGATTTGTTTCATCACTGATAAAATCCCACTCTCTCTTTTTTCATCCGCCGGATGCAAAAAAGTTTTGCCAGAAGGCCGCACTTTGGGTCAAGATAGGCGGCGCATGGTACAGACTCAAACAGTCGTCACAGAACCTCGCACATTTGCTGACCAGCCTAACATAGAGACCGGAAGCTTTGCGCTTGCCGACGCTCCCGCAGCGCGCTCCAAACTCGTCATCGCTTCCTATAACATACGCTACGGTGCCGGCTCGTTTTTGATTTCCGGCAGCCTGCTCAGGCGCGTTAGGCTCTCGCTTCCGCGCCGTCGTCCGCGCCTGATAGCTCGTCATCTACAGCGTGCGGCAGACTTTTTCACAGACGGCCAGCGCTTGCCGCCCGTGGACATAGTGGCCTTGCAGGAAGCGGACAAAGAGACCGTGCGCGCCGGACGGCACGACATCGCGCGCGAGCTGGCAATGGCGCTCAAGATGCATTATGCGAGCGCGCTCTCCTTTCTTCCGCGCGATGAAGAGCCGCAATCAAAGCAATGGTATCTCGATTTTGAAGAGCACATCGCGCCCGGCGACGAAGGCGATACAGGCATCGCGCTCCTCAGCCGCCTGCCTTTGATAAAGACGGAGCGTGTTGACCTGCCGTGGACGGAATGCGCCTGGCGTCCACGGCTGGCGATGGCCGCCACTATTCAAGCAACTCCCCAAAAACAGCTTCACATTTTTAACTCGCACATAGACCCGCACGCGTCCATCCCCGAGCAACTAGAGCAACACAAAGCCGTGCTCGCTCGCGCTAACCAACTGCCAGGCCCCCTCATCCTGCTCGGTGATTTTAATACTCTCTCCAAGCGCTCCTGCATCGAGATGCGCGGCCTGCTTGAGTCGCATGGATTCATCACGCCGTTTGCGACATCCGAGGCGACGTGGCGCGCCGGGTTGATTCGTCTGCACACCGATTGGATTTTCGCGCGCGGCGTGGAGGTCACGCGCTCAGGCGTGGCGCGCCCCCTTGGAGTCTCGGACCATTGGCCCGTCTGGGTCGAGCTTAATCTGGAAACGGTGGCCGCGTGATGATGAAAGAGACGATTATTACGAGTCGTGATAATCAGCTTGCGCGTCGCGCCCGCTCCGTGCGCGAAGGCAAGATTCAAGGCCAAATCTTTATCGAGGGCCTGCGCCTCTCGCAGGAGGCGGCGCGCGCCGCGCTCGTTATCGACAACGTAATTTGCACCGCGGCCTTCGCCCAAGATGAGCGCGGCGCACAACTGTTCTCGCTGCTCGGTAAGGGGCGCGAACGCGTGGCTCTCGTCAGCGAAAACGTCTTCCGCTCTCTTTCGGACACGAAAACACCGCAGGGCATCATCATGCTGGCTGCACGCCCGCACACCGGACGCGCCGCGCTGGAACGGAAGACGACAGACGCGCCGCTCCTCGTCGTCCTGCACCAACTCAACAATCCGTCAAACGCGGGCGCAATCCTGCGTGCGGGCGAAGCAGCGGGCGCAACCGGAGCCATCGCGACCGAGGGCACGACCGACCTCTTTTCACCCAAAGCGCTGCGCGGCGCGATGGGTTCAACCTTTCGCCTGCCTTTATGGATAGGCGCGAGCTTTAATGATGTACTAAGCTGGTGCAGGCGGCACGCCATACGCACCATCGGCTCCGACATTCGCGCCACACAGCCGCACACGGCGACGGATTGGACGAAGCCGAGCGCTCTCGTCGTCGGAGCGGAAGCAGAAGGCTTACAGCCTGCGGAAGCGGCGGCGCTGGATGAAAAAGTGAGAATCCCGATGCGCGCTCCCGTCGAGAGCCTTAACGTCGCCGTCGCCAGCGCCATCGTGCTCTATGAAGCGGAGAGGCAAAGAACGGCGGGCAGCCGGCAGTAGAGGGTCAAGTGCGTTTAAAAAGTTGTGGATTGGCGAAGTTATTTGACGCCCGCTCAACTGCCCGCTGCTTACCGCCGGCAGCCTTCCGCCTACTGTTTACTATTTTCCGCCGATTTCGGCTAGAATGACGGCGCGTTCAAAATAAATCTGAAAGACCTCCCCCACGCGGCGCGCCGGATTGAGAGCTTCGCGCCGCGCGAAAAGATGCGGCCCCTTTGGGCATCCTAATCGTATAAAAAATTATGAAGAAGCCGCCGGACAAGAAACCCGAGAGTCTACAGAAAGAGGCGCTGCCGGAAAGACTTTTGCGCCGCGTGCTGGAAGGCATGGGCGAAGTCGTTGACCGCAAGCTGGGCCGCGTGACGATTAATCAGAGCGGGCTGACGACCACGCAGCTTATCGAACGGATGAAACGCCTGATTGACGAGCGCATCCGCGACGAAGGACGCAAAGGTCGTTTTGCTCCGCACCTGATGAAGCTCAAAGTCGAATGGGGCACGCATTCGGAAGCGCCGCCGGAAATCATCAAAGAGTTGGAACATGAAGTGCTGGCGGCGGCGATTGACCACATCAATGATTGTCGCTATCGCACGTTTGGCCCCGTCAAAATCGAGACCGAGGTTGACATTTTCACGACGGGCGTTTCCGTTGACCCGACCTTCGGTGAGTTTGAAGACGAACTCAAGCAGCAGGACGAAGAGCGCCGTCGTGCAGCGGAGTTTGGCGACCCGCACATCCCTAAGGGGGTGCCGACCGCGCATGATGTTAAAGTGACGGCGCGCATCACAACCGCCGAAGGGTCGCGTGATTTGGCTCTCGTCTTTCGCCCGGGCGGCAAGCGCTTGAGCGTCGGTCGTGGTCGTGACAACGAGTTGTGCGTCAACGACGGCAGCGTGTCGAAGATTCACGCGGCGCTGGTGATGAATCGAGAGGGGACGCTGCTGGTCTCCGACACAGGCTCGACCAACGGCACGTATATCAACGGGCGGCGCATCGGCTATGGCGAAGCGCGGCAAATCGAGGAAGGTGATGTCGTCGGCTTCGGCGACGTTGAGGTTCGTTTCCAGAAACATTAATCCCGATATGAATTTCCTATTTCTATTCCTACAGGCAGCGGCCGCCTCGCCATCTCCCGCCAGAGAGCCGCTGGAAAAACAACCCGCGCTCTTGAGCATCATCTACATGGGCGGGCTGGCGCTGATGGTGCTGCTGCTCTTAATCTCCGTGTTTCGCAATCGTCGCCGCCGCTCGGCTCTGGGCGCGGTCGCGTCTGCGGACTTGCCCGAAGAGGTGCGCCAGCGCCTAGGCTCGACTTCGACCAATCGGGGCTTGAAAGTTTTGCGCTGGCTCTACGTCGTGCTGGCGCTCGCCGCCTTCGGTTTTCACGTCTACTGGGCGCGCTACGCCCAGGAGAGCCACACGCAATTTCAGCAACTCAATCGCAAGGACGTGCGCAATCGCAGCCTTGCCGATTCGACCTTGCGCGGCTGGATTCTCGACCGCTCCGGCCAACTCGAAAAAGCCCTCGCCTTCTATCGCTATCAGAACAATCAGATTATCAGGGAGTATCCGCTCGATAGGGCGATGGCCCACATGTTCGGCTCAGACCGCGGCGACGCGGGCCTGGAGCGCGCGCTCTTCGGCGTGCAGAGCGCGGAAGTGCCCGAAGCTTGGCAGGTCTTGATGGGCGAAGACGTGCAGCAGAAGGCCAACCAAGACGTGCGGCTGACGATTGACCGCGATTTGCAGCAGGCGGTCGTGGACCAGTTGAAGGATAAACACGGCGCTGTCGTCATTCTCAATCCGCAGACGGGCGAAGTGCTGGCGATGTACAGCAACCCGTCCTACAGTCTCAAGGAAGTGCAGGACGAAGCGACGTGGACGCGCCTCGAAGCCAACCAGCGCGACAAGCCGCTCGTCAGTCGTTCCCTTCACTCCTACTACATTCCCGGCTCGACCTTCAAGACGATGATGATGATTGCCGCGCACAAGTTTCAGGAACAGAACACGGAATTCGTGTGCAGCGGCGGCGGCTTCTACGCGATGCCGGGGGCGAAACCGATTTTCGACGACGGCGGCGCGGGCGAAGTCCACGGGCGCATCGGGATTGATAGAGCTTACGAAGTCTCCTGCAACCAGTATTTCGCGCAGATGGCTTTGAAGCTCGGGCCGGAACGCGTCAAAGAGGCCGCGAAGCTGCTCGGCATCGGCGCTTACGATTTACCCGCTGAAACGACGCGCGGGCGCAGGCGGCCGGACATCTGGAACGCCAGCACCGAGAACATCAAACGCGCGCTCGCGCCGAGCGAGGCGACAATGGTGGCCGGGCCATTGGGCAGTAAGTTTAACCGCTTCGACCTCGCGCTCGAAGGCTACGGGCAGGGCTACGCCGGGCAGATGACGCCGTTTCAAATGGCGCTGATGGCCGCAGCAATCGGCAACATGAACGGCAACCTGATGAAAACGAAGATTGAGTTTGACCGCCCGCCCGAAGTTTTCAATCAAGTCATCACGGCGCAGATGGCAGCCCGGATGCGCGAGATTATGGGACTCGTGACGGGCGGCGCGAGCGGCACGGCGCGCGGCGTCTTCGCGCCCGTCAAAGCGGCGGGCATCACGTCGGGCGGCAAAACGGGAACGGCGCAGAAGGACGTGCCTGTTTATGACCCGAAGACGGGCGAGCCGAAGAAGGTCAAGAAGGTTGAGAAAGACCCGAGGGGAAATGTCATCCGCGAGTATGAGCAATTGGTGATTGCGCCCGAGCCGCGCATTGACGGCTGGTTTCTCTGCATCGCGCCGCTCGAAAATCCGCAACTCGCGATGGCCGTCATTATCGAAGGCGGCGGCTATGGCTCGCGCTCCGCAGCGCCCGTCGCCGCGGCGCTCGTCTTGAAAGCGAAAGAATTGGGGCTGCTCGGCGGACCGCCATCACGTAATCAGAGCGCACAGCCGCCGAGCAATCAGCCGCCGAACAACCAGCGGCGATTGCAGCAGCAACCGTCGCCAAGAACGCAACCGTCAGCGAGGCCGCAAGCCTCCGCGCCGAGGCAGTAGTTCTTTTTTCAAGTTGCGGCAGTAGCTTTAAAAGGTTTGCGTCATTTCATTTTTCTGAAACACGGTATTTATGAAGAACCGCGCATCGTCACATCTACTGGTCTTGCTGCTCATCATCGGTTTCGAGGTGGTCGGCTATTACGCCGTGCATCGCGCCGCTTTGATTCGCGGCTACGAAACGTCATGGATTAGCGCCATTCGCGATTTGCTGATGTACGTCCCCGTCGTCATTCTCGTCTTCTGGCTGACGCGCATGATGAAGTTTGCGGGCAACTGGACGCTCTACACGACGGCCATCCTGCTCTTTTCCGTCGGCATGTTGGTGCAATACCGTCTCTACAGCGACCCCGAATATAACGCCAAGAACAAAGCCGCCGCGCGCACCGAGAAGACCGACACCTTGCGCCGCCGCTTCATCAACGAGACGTATGACGCGGAGAAGAAAGAGCGCATGGGGATGCCCGCCACGCCCGCGCAGCCCACGGACCTTGATAACGAACAAGCTAAACAAGCCTCTTATACAGTCGGCAACGCTTTAACTTCCGGCTCGACGTGGATTCCGCTCTTCTCATTCTTCGCCTTCGCCGTCGCCTTCGTCTTCTGCACCCGCGATAGCTTTCTGCTCTGGGTGCAGCGCCATAGTTTCGTCATCGTTTTGGTAACGCTCGTGCCGTTGACGGTGGCGGTGGCGACCTCTCGGTTCGGTAAAGCGGGCGGCAACATGACGCCCTGGGAGCCTTCGAAGATTCCCTTTTTGCTCGGCTTCGCCGGAATCCTGACGGCCCGCTATCGCGAACTGGCGCGCACCTACTGGGGCATTCCGCGCGCACGCGACATCGTGCCGCTCGTCGCGATGGCCTTGATGCCGTTTATCCCCTTCTTCGCGCTCAAAGATTTCGGACAACTGCTCGTCTTCAGCGGCGCATACGCCACGCTCTACCTCGTCGCCGTGCGTCGCTGGCCGCAACTGCTCATCTTCGTCGGCTCGCTCGTGCTTGTCGTGAGCGTCCTGGTAGTGGGCGCTCTGCCGCGCGACATCCAGGAGAAAGTTCCCTTCCTGCCAACATTGGCGCGACCCGTGCAGGCGGCGCTGCCCGACCGTATTCAACAACGCTTTCATCTCTGGCTCGACGGCTTTAACCCACCCTCTTCGGAAACGTCTTGGTGGAAGAAGGAGTATGACGAGGCGCTGGCGAAAGACGCGAAGATGCGAGAATTGGCGCAGGAAAGTCCAGCGATGCAGCGGACTGTTAACGTAGACGTGTGGTTTGACCGCGCGGCGTTTCAACCCGCGCAGGCGACCTTCGGGCTGGCTTCTGGAAGAATCACCGGACGCGGCCTCGGTCTAGGGTTTGCCGAAGTCATCCCCGTCGCTGATTCTGACTACATCTATGCGGCCATCGGTGAAGAGATGGGGCTGGCAGGCGGAGCCATCGTTATCCTCGCGCTCATCGTTTTCGTCGCGGCTGGTGTTCGCACTTCGATTGATGCGCGTGATATGTTTACGAAGCTTTGCTCTGCCGGACTGACGGCGTTTATCGGTTTTCAGGCTCTTGTCAACATCGGCGGCGTCACAGGCGCGCTGCCGATGACGGGTATTACGCTGCCCTTCGTCAGCCACGGCGGCTTTAGTTTGATTACCAGCTTTGCGATGCTCGGAATGCTGATGGCTTTCTCGCACCGAAACGCGCGCGATGCTCATCCGGCAACTGCGCGCACACGGCGCACGAATCAAAGCTACAGCGATCCCTCGATTCCGGAGGCCGTTCAATGAAAGAGCAAACCAGCACTCTACAGATTCGCTCGGCAGTCATCAGCGACCGTGGCTTGAGCGAAAAGCGCCCGCTCAACGAAGACTCTTACTTGTCTGACCCGTCTCGTCGTATCTTCGCCGTGGCCGACGGTGTGGGCGGCGCTAACGCGGGCGAAGTGGCATCGCAAACCGCGATGGAAGTCTTGGACGATGCTTTTCGTAATCAGGAAGTCGGGGCTGATATAGAAGACCTGATGGAACTGGCAATCCAGCGCGCCAACGCTTCTATTCACCAGATGGCGCGCGAGCATCCGAAGCTCTCCGCGATGGCGACAACCGTTGTCGCGCTCCATTTGGACGGACGCATCGCCACCATCGGCCATGTCGGGGATTCCAGACTCTACCGCTTAACGCCCGACGGCAAACTGCATCGTGATACGGCGGACCATTCCGTCGTCGAAGAGGAAGTCAGGGCCGGAAGGATGACGCCCGAGCAGGCTGCTCATCATCCGAGCCGCAACGTCATCAGTCGCGCGCTCGGAGCCGAGTCGAGCGTCGAAGTGGACATGAAAATCCTCGAAGTCGAGGAAGGCACGGCATTCCTGCTCTGCTCCGACGGCATCACGCGTCATATCTCAGACAACGAACTGCGCGAGATTCTTTCCCGCTACAGAGACCTCGAAGAAGCCTGCACGGAGATGAAACGTCGCTGCTACGAGCGCGGCGCGGAAGACAATTTGACGGCGGTGCTGATTCGCGTCGGTGAGCCGCCAGCGGGCGGCCTAGATGATGAACAGACGCTCATCGCGGACGATTCACACCTCCACGATACTCTGCCGGGATTGGCCCACGACCAGCAGGCCGCTGCCGCCGCCGCTGCTCAGGCAGCGCCGACGCTCAATTCCGGCGCGCATCTCACACCCGCTTCCAGAATCGCCTTTCCCGCTTCCGGCGCAACCGAACCCGTGCCGCCGCCAGCGCCCGCGCATTTTCAGTCTTCGAACGACTCAATGCCGCTGCCGCCACCGCAACAGCAGGTCGCGCCGCGCCGCAGCGGGGCCAGTTCGTTTGGCCGCGCCTTGCTCATGCTCCTGCTGCTGGCCGGCGTCGGCGTCGGGGCGTTTTTCGCCGGACGCTATCAAGCCAACCGCGAGGCGTCCGCCAATACAAACACGAACACCAACGTGGCCGCCGTGGCCCCGACTCCGGTTAACACCGCCGAAAGTGATTTCGATAAACGCCGGCGTGAGATTGACCGCGACCCTCTGGGCAGCGTGGCAAGCATGGATAAAGAAGTGAGCGGCAAATCGCTCGATAGTTTCGAGCCGGAATTTCTCTACCTCTACGGTCGCGCGCTCCTGCTCACCAATCGCCACGAGGAAGCGAGCCGCACTTTCAGGACGGCACTCGACAAAATGAAAGACCGCCCGAGCCGCGACACGTTGAAGGTGGAAACGAAGATGGCGTCTGCCATCGCCGCGCTGCGTTCCAATAATCCGGCGGCCACGCAGGCGGCCTCTAAAGACTTGGAAGAGATTTTCGAGATGGTCAATAAAACCGTGACGCCGCCGCTCTCGAACCTTAATGCCCCCGCGAACGTTTCCAGTCCGGGCGAGATGTCCACGCCGACGCCCCCGCAACAATAATCACCCCGCGCGCATCTTAAGTTAGGCGCTGATTCGGCTGATGGCAATGAAAGCTCGGAGCGGATGACGGAACTTAAACTACAGCAGTGCAGGCTCGATGGTCGGTATGACATTCTGGAATGCCTCGGACGCGGCAGCTACGCGGAGATTTACGTCGCCCGCGACACAGCCGCCGCCATCGGTGAGCCGCAAACCGTCGTCATCAAATCGCTCAATCTATTGCTTCAGGGCGTGCCCGATGAGGAGCTTGAGCGCACGCTCATCGAGAATTTTCAGAACGAAGCGGTCGCGCTCGACCGCGTGCGCCATCCGAACATCATCAGCCGCCTCGGCCACGGAACCGCCATCGACCTCGCCGGAATCACCTTTCACTACCTAGTGCTTGAGTATCTTTCCGGCGGCGACATGGCGGCGCTCTGTCGCCAACAGCCGCTCTCGCTTAATCGCGCGCTCTTTTATCTCGAACAGGTCTGCGCCGGCCTCGCCCACGCGCACGAATGCGGCGTCATCCATCGCGACATCAAACCGCAGAATCTTCTGCTGACTTCAGACCGTGAGATTGTGAAAATCGCGGACTTCGGCGTCGCCAAGCTCGAAGCGACCGAAGGCGCCATCACGCGCGTCGGGACCAACATCTATGCCGCGCCGGAACATAACCCGCTGGTGCAAACCGGCCCGCTCGACATTTCAAAGCTGACAGAGACCAGGCAGCAACTAACGCCCGCCGCCGACATCTATTCGCTCGCCAAAACAACCTACACGCTGCTGGCGGGCGAAGCGCCGCGCCGCTTCTCTCATCACCAGTTGACAGAGCTTCCGGCTTCCATCGCCGGACACAGTTGGGCCTCATCCGTCCTGCGCGTTCTCAGAAAAGCCACCGAGCCTGCGCCCAAAGACCGTTATCAAACCGTGCCGGAATTTTGGGAAGACTTGTCTGACGCGGCGCTGCCGCCAACACAACCTCTGCCGCCGCGCGGCGATGCCGAACCACCTCGCCGGCGTCCGAGCGCCAGCCGTGGCGAGACGGCGACGAAAGCGCCGCCCCCGCGCCCCGTTTTCAATTCCAGCCAGTCGCTAGACATGTCGCGGCTGCATAACAACAACGGCGCGGCGCGGCCTCGCATCGTCGTCTCAATGGCTCAAGCGAAGCCCGAAACCCTCCGCCCAGACCAATACAAAACCAGACCCAACGCGCAGGACATTCTGACGGCGATGCCGGACGCGCCGTTGAAGGACCGCAATCGTGCGAACAACAACACCAACAAGCCAGCTTTGGCCGGGCGGGGCGTGCGTGCGCTGGTGGCGGCGGTGATTATTCTAGCGTTTGCCGGAATGCTGTTGGCAACGCACTACTTCGTCAGCAAACGCCGCGCGCAGAACAACCAGCAGCAACAGCAACAACAGGGCAACACGCCTTCGATGGTCGGGCGTGAAGGCCGGGCCATAACTGATGTAAACTTGCGCCCGGAGCCGAGCACCAATAATACTCCGGTCGGTTTGGCCGAGCAGGGTTCGCGCGTGCGCGTCTTGAGCATCAGCAATAATTGGTATGAAGTGCAGGTTCTGGAACACGGGCGTGATAAGATAGACCCGGATTCGCGAGATCGTGGCTGGGTTCACAGAAGATTCTTGAATTTTAATTAAGCGAGCGGTTTTCAAGGCGAGAGGAGTGGCATAACAAAGTGGGGTTGATTGAATCCATTAGACGATGGATTGACGGCGAGGGAGCGGACGACCCGCTTGAGGCGGCTGACGAGCAGGCGCGGCCTCGCCGCGTCTGGGAAGAGTTTTTGGTCAAGGTGGCGCGCGAAGTCGAAGCCGTCATGCAGCGCGAGATGTTTACGCCGCCCGGCGGCCCGACCTACATTCCGCGCGAGTACATCGTTTACTTAAGCAACGACGACGACAAAGACTGGCAGGGCGACAAGCGACGCGGCCTCGAACAAGGACTCTTTCACGTGCTTTCGGAACGCGCACGCGAGCTTTCCGGCTCGACGCAACTCGCGACGACATCGTTTGCCGTCGAGCTACGCGTTGACGGCACGCTCAACAAGGGCGAGTTTCGCGTGCAGCCCGTCTGGGACGAAACCGAGAGCGGGCACACGATGGTCACGGCCCGCCCCAGCCCGCAGATGATGAAAACATCAATGCCCGGTCTGGGAACGGACGGCGCGGCCGCCCTGGCCCAAGAACCCGCGGCAGACGACCCGACGGTCGTTCGTGCACGGCCCGCCACGCTCTTTTCCGTCGAAGTTTGGCATCAGGGCGTCAGGCAGGCGGTCGTCCCCGTCGCCAAGCCGGAGGTGACCGTCGGTCGCGGCTCAAGGTCCGTCACCGTTGACATACCGCTTAAAGGCGACCCCGAAATCAGCCGCATCCATGCGCATCTCACGCGCGACGAACAGGGCCAATTCTGGCTCACGCCGAAAGGCAGAAACTCCACACTCATCAGCGGGCGAGAAGCGCCCAGAGAAGAGCGCACGCCAGTCGGCGTTGACGAGAAGATAGAGATTTGCAGCTATACGCTGCGCATCCAGCCGCAATAAAACCCGGCAGCAAACCAGGACAAAGGCCGCTGACAATTATCGTCAGCGGCCTTTGTCTTTGACACTCGAACCGGGGCTTAGAACTTACTTCGCGTCCGGCACTCTCTTCAAAGCGCGCCCGATGAAATAGAGATATTCGGTTTTGCCGTTTGCGCCGGGCAGCATCAGCATATTTTTGAAGAGCGCGGAGTCGGCGGTCGCGTCTTCCTCTCTTTCGTCAATCGACAGCAGGCGTGCGCCGACCTTCTTCAGAGGCACTTCATCCTCACCGACTTTCAGCCGCAATTTGTTCTCTCTAACGAACACCTGAAATCTTAAAGGGCCGTTCAGATACGTCCCCGTATAGTTAGACATCTCGGCAGCGCTGAGCGGCAAAGAAGCTTCTCGCTTGTTCTCCGTTTGAGGTTCGAGCGGCAGCATCAACTCCATCGCCTTCTCCGTCGTCTTTTTCATTTGCGCGAGAGACGAATTGGCGAGGATGATAACGGCGAAGCGATGCGCCGGAATCATTCGGAGTTGCGAGCCGAAGCCCGTCGTCCCGCCCAAATGTTCAACAACGCCGACGCCCCTGTAGTTCGTCATGCGCATCCCGTAGCCTTGCCGCCACTCGCCCGTGGCATTATGAGAATCAACGTAAGGCGTTGTGAGTTTGGCAATGACGGAGGGCGAGAGCACTTGTTGTCCATCCACGCGGCCTTCATTCATAAACGCGATGGCGAAGCGCGCGAGGTCTGTGACATTACTTATCATTCCGCCCGCCGGCTGGTACTCCTGGTCATCAGGAAAGGGGCGCACGAGCACAGGCTTCTTCCCTTCGCCCATATTATGGCCCATCGCCAGCGGATAGGTCATCGCCAGCGTCGTGCGAAAGGTGGTTCGCTGCATCCCGAGCGGCTTGAAGAGCAACGCGCTCATCATCTCCGCGTAAGGCTTTTGGCCCGTCTCCTGTAGAAGCAGACCGGCGAGCGTGAGGCCCGGGTTAGAGTAGGAATAAATCTTTCCCGGCTGCTCGAAGAACATAGCGCCGTCGGTCCATGAACGCACCGCATCGCCCAATGCGGATTCGCCGCGACGACCGCCGCGCGCGGCGTCGTTGACGATGCCGGACGTGTGCGTCAACAATTGATGAATTGTCAACTCAGACAATCTTGGGCTTAAAGTTTTGACGTATGTGCCGATGGGTTCGCCTAGTTTCAACTTGCCCTGTTCCGCCAGGTGGACGAGCGCTGTGGCTGTAAACATCTTCGTGACCGAAGCGATGCGAAAGAGCATGTCGGTCGTGACGGGAGCATTCGTCTCGACGTTTCCGACGCCGAAGCCCTTCACGAAGACGATACGGTCGCCGCTGACGATAGCGATGGCTGCGCCGGGCGTCTGCGTCTCCTTCAATTCTTCGAGGGCTACCTTTTCCAGTTCGCTGAAATCAACTTGCCGCTGCTGGGCCGGCGCTCTCAAGCTCGACGCGAACACCAACGAGAGCATTAACGAGACCACAGAAAAGCGTTTCATTACAGTCTTTCTCTTCCTTATCTTTGCTGCTCTGCGCGTTTGAATTCCAATTCCTTAAAGTCGAAATCAGGATTGGGCACATCAATCTTCATCTCGTCAATTTTGCCCTGCGCATTGAGGTTAAAGGTGATGAAGCCTTTGGGGAAAGGGTAGCTGACCGTGTCGCGCCACTTGACGCGGAAAGTATCGTACTGCCAGTGTTCGAGGTCACCGACGAAGTTTGGCGCGGGCGCCAGACGAATGACAAGCTTGCCGTTCTCTTCCGTAATCCGCGCGTCGCCGTACATCGTGCCCGTGTAGCGTCCGGCATATTGCGCGAGCGCGAGCGACGGCTTCGTATTTTTCGCGCGCTCGTCTTCCAGTTTCTTTTCCTCAGCCTGTCCGGCCAGCTTCGCTTGATTGACGCGCGCCAGCAGCTCCGCGCTCCAATCGCGCTTCGCGACGCCTAGGAAAACGTCAAAGGTCTTGTTTACTAAGATAGAAGGCAGCGAAGTCTCGCTATTGCTTAAGACGACGACGCCCAAGTTTTCTTCCGGCATCATGGCGGTCTGCGAAATCATCCCGTCGAGGCCGCCGCCGTGGCTGACGAGCTTGCGCCCTTGATAGTCGCTGATAAACCAGCCGAGGCCGTAGGTGTTGAAGTGGCGCGTCGGGTTGAAGCGCTCGCCCGCTTCGCTAATCGGAACGATAGTCTGCGGCGACCACATTTCTCGCGACGAGGCGGCGCTGAAAATCTGCTTGCCGTTATACTTTCCGCGACCGAGTTGCAGCCTTATCCACTGCGCAATCTCAGCGACGTTGGAATTAATGCTCGCCGCCGGGCCGACGCCATCGACATTGCTATAACGCACGACGCGCAGCTTTCCATCCATCTCATTATGCGGAGCGGCAACGTTGTCCGTCGCCTTGAAGGCTGTGACGGTGGTGTTGGTCGTCGTCATCCCGAGCGGAACGAGAAAACGCTCGCGCAGGTAGTCGTCCCAACTCTTGCCTGTGACGGCGGCGACGATTTGCCCCGCGGCGAGAAACATGACGTTTTGATAACCATACTTGCTGCGAAAGCTTGAAGTCGGCTTGAGATGACGAATGCGGCGCAGGATTTCGTCGCGATTGTATGTGGTGTCATACCACAAGAGGTCGCCGCCGAACGTCGCCAGCCCGCTGCGATGGCTGATGAGGTCGCGGATGGTCAACTCGCGCGTCACGTATGGGTCGTAAAGCTGAAAGCCCGGTAGATACTGAGTGACGGGGTCGTCCCACTTCAGTTTTCCTTCGTCCACGAGCGTCGCCAGCGCGGCGGCTGTAAAAGCCTTCGTGTTCGAAGCGATGGCAAAGAGCGTGCGCTCGTCAACGGGTGTGGTCTCTCCGAGTTTGCGCACGCCGTAACCTTTGGCGAAAATCACCGCGTCGTCCTTCACAATCGCTATCGCAAAGCCGGGCACGCGCCAATCCTGCATCGCCTTTTGGGCATACTCGTCAATCTCCTTCAGCCGCGCCGCCGTGTCCGCTTGCGCAAACAACGAGAGCGGAGCAATGAACAGCAGTAAGAACAGAAAACCCAAACGCAACGAACGCTGCAGCATTATCAGAACACCTTTCAGCAGAATTTTTTTTTACTTTTTAACGATAAAAGATTGGTCGCGGACGACCGCCGTTTCCGGCTCGAAGCGGACGAACACGTAATCGGCATCACCCAGAATTTTAACGAAACGCTCGTCCCAGTCTTCCAAACGCGGGCCGAGGTAACGACTCAAGAGCCGCTGCAAACGCTCGCGGTCATGCGGCACAAGACGCGCCCGCCCGCGAAAACCGACGTGCTGGACCAGCCCTGTCGCGCGATTAAAGTCTACAATACCGAGAGCGCAACGCGGCTCGCGTTCGAGACGCGCAGGGAAAGTGTCTGTTTTGTAATTACCGATAATCCAGACGGCTTCATCTTCCCACAAAAACCAGACGGGCGACTCTCGCGGCCCCATCTCCGAGCCTGTCGCGAAATGAGCAAAAAGAGGACGCGCCAGCATGTCGTCAAGCAATACTCGCGACTGCTCTCCCTCCAAATCGAACCGGCTACCCGTCTGCCCGACAATCTTCATCTCGCTTTATCTCACTCGACATCAAAGAAAGAGCGCTGGATAGCCACTTGATTGCTCACCCTATCCGTCACCGTCA
>CAZEZJ010000086.1:6186-15223 GCA_964516695.1 uncultured Blastocatellaceae bacterium | reverse complement strand
GTTTTAAGTTCGCGCCGCGCCTCGCCTTCGCTTGGTCGCCGGGCAGCGGCGGGACGACGGGCCGCCCGCCCAAGACCGTCATTCGCGGCGGCTTCGGCATTTTCTACAACCGCTTCAACGAAAACTCGACGCTCTTAGCCAATCGCGCCAACGGTATCAACCAGCAACAGTTCATCATCACCGACACGGACGCGCTCGACGCGGTTGCGTTCCCCAACATCCCGCCGCTCAACCAGCTTGAGCAAGTGCAGCGGATTACGTGGCGCGTGGCCGACGACGTGCAAGCCCCGACCGTCTACACCGCAGGGTTTCAGATGGAGCGGCAACTCCCCTTACGGACGACGATGTTCGTCGGCCTCTTCGCTATGCGCATTCGTCACGTTATCAGAGCGCGCGACATCAACGCGCCCCTGCCGGGAACTTTCATCCCCGGCGACCCTGATTCCGGCGTGCGCCCGCTTGGCGACATCGGTGAGGTTTACCAGTTTGAATCAAGCGGCAATTTCTTGATGAAGCAGTTGTTCGTCGGCTTCCAGAATCGCCTGAGCCGCAACGTCTCGTTCTTCACGAGCTACGTGCTCGCCAAGGGCGAGAACGACACTGACGGGCAGGGCAGCACCAATCTTTTCCCTGCTAACTCTTACGACCTGACGGGCGAATTCGGACGCAGTTCGTTCGATGTTCGTCATCGTTTCACCTTCGCGGGTAATCTCAATTTACCGTGGGGCAAATTGAGCCTCGCGCCGTTTATCGTCGCGACCACGGGCCGCCCGTTCAATATCACGACGGGGCGCGACACCAACGGCGATAACGTGTTTAGCGAGCGTCCCTCGTTTGCTCCGCAGGGCGCGAATTGCAATGACCCGAACATCCGTTGCACGCCCTTCGGCAACTTCAACCTCGCTCCGCTGCCCGGAGAAGAGTTGATTCCGCGCAACTACGGCGAAGGCCCGGCCTTCTTCACGGTTAATTTGCGCGTCAGCCGTACGTGGACCTTTGGCAGCCTGCCGCAATCTAACCGCGCCGCAGCCGCTGGAGGAGAGCAGCCTGCGGGAAGCGCCGCTCCGAGCACCACCGGCAGGCGCGGCAGCAGCGGCGTGCCGTCTGTTCCGGGCGGCAGCCGCAGCGGCGGCAGTGGACGCAGCAGCCGCGGCGCACAGAGCAGCAGCAGCAGCGGCTTGGCCGGATTCGGCGGCGGCTCCGGGGAGAAGCCTTACAGCTTGACGTTTTCCGTCCAATTTCAGAATATTTTTAATCGGACAAACGAGGGAACGCCCGTCGGCAACTTGAGTTCCGACCTCTTCGGTGAATCTATTTCAACTAACGGCGGCTTCGGTGGTTTTGGCGGCGGCGGCGGCAATTTCGGCAGCCAAGCCGCCGGCAATCGCCGCATCATCGCGCAGCTTCGCTTCAACTTCTAAACAGAGAAGCGTCCTCTTTCGGCGAAAGGATTGATTCGTATGAAAAAGATAATAGCCAGCGCTGCGGCGCTGCTCTCGCTCCTGCTCTTCGTTTCGGTCTGCGCCTCTGCGCAGGAGAAAGAGAAGACGACGGCGGGCGCGCAGGGAAGCATTACGGTTGCGACTCCTGCGGGACCGGGCAGCGTCACGGTCACGACCATTACGTCCGCCACCGTGCCCCTTGATTTGGCGCGCGCCGCTTTCAACGCCGAGGGCGGCGAGAAGTTTCGCGGCATGAAAAGCCTCGTCATCAGCGGCTCGGCCGATCTCTACGGGCCAAACTCTTCGTTTGCGTTGCCCGCCAAGTTTTACGTCATCACGTCAGGCGAACGTTCCCGTCGTGAAATACGCGCCGAGCCTCCCGCCCCTCCGCTGATTCGTCTGATTTACGACGGCCAAAATTCCTACAGCAACATGCCTGGCTTTAGCCCGCCGCCGGTCAACAAGTTCGGCATGTACATGCTGTCGAAGTTCGACCAGCCCGGTTACACCGTCTCGGCTCTGCCGGACAAGAAGAAGCAGCGTGCTTTTCGCATTACGGATGCGGAGGGCAACGCCACGGATTTTCATATCGAAACGGCCACGGGCCGCGTCGTCAACTTCAGCTTTAGTTTCGACGGGCTGACGTTTGGCACTGAGCGTAAGAAATTGCAGATGGTGGACGGCGTGCTGGTCGCCCATAATTACACGGAGGCGCTCGACACGCCGCGCGGCACTTTCTTCATCGAATACAAAGTCAAGGAAGCGAAAGTGAATCAACCGCTCGACAGCGACGTGTTTGCCATCCCAACTCAATAAGGTAAAAGGTAAAAGGTAAAAGGCAAAAGGGAAGACAGCAAGCGGCTCTCGCTTCGTCTTCCCTTTTGCCTTTTACCTTTTTCTCTTATTTAGACGCTTAGGATTTCTTGTTCTTTCGTCTTCGCGAGTTCGTCAATCTTGCCGATGTAGGTGTTGGTCATCTTCTGCACTTCATCCAGCCCGTCGCGTTCGGCGTCTTCGGAGATTGATTTGTCTTTGAGCATCTTCTTCAGGCGGTCGTTGGCGTCGCGGCGGATGTTGCGCACCGCCGTGCGATGGTCTTCAGCGATTTCATGCACTTGCTTGGCGAGTTGCTTGCGGCGCTCTTCTGTCAGCGCCGGAATCGGGATGCGCACGAGCTTGCCGTCGTTTGAAGGATTGAGGCCGAGGTCGGCGGCGCGAATCGCTTTTTCAATCGCGCCCAACTGCGTCTGGTCCCAAGGCTGTACGGTCAGCATCTGCGGTTCGGGCACGTGTACGGAAGCCATCTGGCTGAGCGGCGTCGGCGTGCCGTAGTATTCGACCATCACGGAATCAAGCAGGCTCACCGCCGCACGTCCGGTTCTCACGGTCGATAGCTTGCGCCGCACATCGTCAATCGCCGCCTCCATCCGCGGGCGCGCTTCTTTGATGACATCTTTCTCACTCATAAAATTTTTCTCCGAAAAATTTTAAGTGATAGGTGATAGGTAATAGGTGATAAGAAACAGCAAGATGTTTTCTCTTATCACCTATTACCTATCACCCATTACTGTTTTTCCACGCAGACGCGTGTGCCTACGCCTTCTTCGCCCATCACGACGCGCATGATGTTGCCGGGCTTGCGCATGTTGAAGACGATGATTGGCAGATTGTTGTCCATACAAAGAGAGATGGCCGAAGCGTCCATCACTTTCAACTGCTGCTCCAAAACTTCCTGATACGTGATGCAGTCGTAGCGCGTCGCCGTTTCATCCTTGACCGGGTCGGCTGTGTAGATGCCGTCCACCTTCGTCGCCTTGAGAATCACGTTGGCCTTGATTTCGAGGGCGCGCAGGGCGGCAGCCGAATCGGTCGTGAAATAGGGATTACCCGTGCCCGCCGCGAAAATCACGACGCGCGCCTTTTCGAGATGGCGAATGGCGCGCCGGCGGATGAAAGGCTCTGCCAGTTGGGGAATCTCGATGGCCGACATGACGCGCGTGTAAACGTCAATTTTTTCCAGCGCGTCTTGCAGCACCACGGCGTTCATAATGGTCGCCAGCATTCCGATGTAATCGGCGCTGGAACGATTCATGTTGCCCGCGCTCTTCGAGACGCCGCGAAAAATATTGCCGCCGCCAACCACCACCGCGACTTCCACGCCCCGCTCGCGCACCGCCTTGATTTCTTCGGCGACCGTGCGCGCGACGTCAACATCGATGCCGTAGTTCTGCGCGCCCATCAATGCCTCGCCCGAAATCTTCAGGAGAATACGGCGAAAGGCCGGTCGTTCGTCGTCGCTCGGTTTGAGTTCTGCTGCCATTGTTTTTCCGGTTTCAAGTTTAAGGTTTCAAGTTCGCTTTAACCTGAGAGCTTGAAACCTTAAGCTTGAAACTGCGTTATTGATTTCCGCCCGCTAGCGCGGCCACCTCGCCGCCGAAATCATCGTCGCGCTTGGCAAGACCCTCGCCCATTTTGTAGCGCGTGAAGCGGCGAATCGTAATCTTCTCGCCCGTCTTGGCGATTTTCTCTGTGACCAACTCACCGACCGTTTTGGCCGGGTCTTTAACGAAGGGTTGGTCCGTCAACACAGTCTCTTCGTAAAACTTGTTCAAGCGGCCCTCGACGATTTTTTCAAGTACCTGCTCGGGCTTGTTAGCGTTCTTCGGGTCGTTCTTCGCCTGGGCCAGCGCTATCTCGCGCTCTTTGCTGGTCACGTCGGTGGGCACTTCCTCGCGCGTCGCATAGCGCGGCTCGGCTGCCGCGATGTGCATCGCGACATCCTTGACCAATTGCTGAAACTCGTCGCCGCGCGCGACGAAATCCGTCTCGCAGTTGACCTCGACCAGCACGCCGACCTTTCCGCCCATGTGAATATAGGAGCCGACCGCGCCTTCGGCGGCGATGCGACTGGCCGCCTTGCCGGCGGCTGCGAGGCCGCGTTTGCGCAAGACCTCAATCGCTTTCTCTTCGTTTCCCTCAGCTTCAGTGAGCGCCTTCTTGCATTCCATCATGCCCGCGCCCGTCTTCTCACGCAGCGCCTTGACTGCCGCCGCCGTAATCTCTGCCATAATTTCTCCTCAAATCTGCTCTTATAAAAAATTGCGCAGCCCGGCGGTCTGGTCCCGCATCAGAGGCTGCGCTCGCCGAAAAGTAAAAATACTGTTTTGTTCCGAAGCTACTTCGCTGCGCCGACCGACTCCGCGCCCTTTTCCTGTTCGGCGTTATCCGGGCGCGGGAGGCTGGCTTCATCCGAGCCGCCGCCATCGGCTCCGCGAACCGGAGCGCCCGTGCCCGCCTGCGGGTGGTCGCCAACGCTGTCAGGCTGCTGGCCCGTCTTTCCAAAACCTTGATTGCCGGGAACAGACGTTTGCGTCTCCGTCGAAGGCGCTGCTGCGCCCATGTCCGTGACATTTTCGGCTTCGCGTCCGGGGTCGCGGCTGGTGGTCACACTGCTCGTATTATCGCCGCTGGCGCTCGCCGGGCGCCGGCGCGGTCTGCCGTCTCCCTCCGCAACATCTTCGCCGCCCGTTGTGCCTTCCGCTTCCGCCGCTTCGCCGCCTTCGGTAATCATCTGCTGTCCTTCAAGCACGGCATCAGCGATGCGTGAAGCAAACAGGCGGACGGCGCGCAAGGCGTCGTCATTGCCCGGGATGATGTAATCAATGCCTTCGGGCGAGCAGTTGGTATCAACTACCGCGACAACCGGAATGCCGAGGCGATTGGCTTCAGCGACGGCAATCTCTTCCTTCTTCACGTCAATGATAAAGACTGCATCGGGCAGCCGCGTCATCGTCTTGATGCCGGAGAGATTTTTGTCTAGGCTTTCGCGTTCGCGGTCGAGCTTGATGCGCTCTTTCTTGGTCATCTTCTCGTAGCGGCCATCGGTGTGCATCGCTTCGAGGTCTTTGAGACGCTTGATGGATTTCTGAACGGTCTGGAAGTTTGTCAGGAGGCCGCCCAACCAGCGTTGATTAATGTAGTACTGGCCGGAGCGCGCTGCCTCTTCGCGGATGGCGTCCTGGGCCTGCCGCTTTGTGCCGACGAAGAGCACGGTTTTGCCGCGATCTTCCGCCACCAGATTAGTCACAAACTGGATGGCGTCGCGAAACATGCGCTGCGTCTTCTGTAAATCAATAATGTAGATGCCATTGCGCTCGCCGAAAATGTATTCTTTCATTTTCGGATTCCAGCGCCTAACTTGGTGGCCGAAATGCACGCCGGCCTCCAGCAATTCTTTCATCGTAACCGAAGCCAAAAGAGAATCTCCTTCTTAAGTGTTGGTTTAATGTACTCGCCGCCGCCTTCGCGTCAACTTCCACAGAGGAAGCAACCAATCAAAGCGGCGACAATGGAAATACAGTGACGAGTTAAGAGTGACAAGTGACGAGCTAGAAGCATTTTGCTTGTCACTCGTCACTTATCACTCGTCACTGCTCTTAACGTTTCGAGAACTGGAAGCGCTTGCGCGCACCCTTCTGTCCGTACTTCTTGCGTTCCTTGATGCGGGGGTCGCGCGTGACAAGTCCGGCGTGTTTTAAGGCCGGGCGCAGGTCGGCGTTGAATTCCATCAGGGCGCGCGTGATGCCGTGGCGAATCGCTCCGGCTTGGCCCGCCGGGCCGCCGCCGATGACGTTAACGAGAATGTCAAACTTGTTCGCCGTCTCGGTCAACTGCAAGGGCTGGCGAATAATCATGCGCAGCGTTTCGTTCGGGAAATACTGTTCAAAAGGTTTCTTGTTAACCTTGACTTCGCCCGCACCGGGACGCAAGTAGACGCGCGCCGTTGAAGTCTTGCGCCGTCCCGTTCCGTAGTATTGAATATCAGCCACAGCTTTTCGTCTTCCTTCTTAAATCTAATCGCTTTTGCTTGGTTATTCCGATTTGCGTTCGCGCGGGGTGATGTCGAGGGGCTGGGGTTGTTGGGCTGCGTGCGGGTGATTGGCATCCCTGTAAACCTTCAACTTCTTGCCCATCGCTTTGCCCAGCTTATTCTTCGGCAGCATTCCTCTGACCGCCGACTCGATGATGCGCTCGGGGTGCTTGGCAAACTGCTCTTTAACGGAAATCTCGCGCAAGCCGCCCGGATAGAGCGTGTGGTGGCGATAAACCTTCTGCTCCGCCTTCGACCCCTTGAAGACCGCTTGGCTAGCGTTAATGACAATGACGTGGTCGCCCATGTCCATAAAGGGCGTCCATTGCGGATTGCGCTTGCCGGACAGCAGACTTGCGACTTCGGTCGCCAGCCGACCGACGGTTTGGCCCGCCGCATCAACGACGTGCCACTTGCGATTTTCAGCGAGACCAGTCCCGCTCGGAAAGTATGTTGACATGGATAACTCTCTCTGATTAAAGCGTCTAAAACGCGAACGGGTAGAATACAGAATTGCTCCGAAAAATGTCAAGGCTGAACGCACACGCGCCATTCGTCTGCCACACGCCGAAGAGGCCCGACAGCCTTACAAACTGTCGGGCCTCTCGATTGTTTGTCAGTTGCCGCAAACTTAGAGCTTGCGGCTCAAAGCGCGTTGCGCTGCCGAAAGAACGACTACGCTTAAGGGTTCTTCGTCCCGTCGGTCGTGCCGTCATCCGTATTGCGCTTTAACTTCGGCGCGTCGGCTGGCTTCGAATCGGACGGCTTCGTCGTGCTGTCTGAAGTGCCGGTCGAATCTTCGCCTTGCGGTTGGCGGCGCTTGAGCGTCGGGCGGCCCGGCGCGCCGTCTTCCCTGCCGGAGAGGTCGCCTGCGGTCGTCGCACGCGCATTGGACAGGCGCATCAGCCGCGCCTTCACGCGCTGAAACTCGGAAGTGCTGACGATGTACTCCTCGCGTTCTGGAAAACGCGCGACGAGCGCCAGCGTCGCCTCGCGGCGGTCCGGCGGCTGCGGGTGCGTGGCAAACGCTTTGGCGATAAAGCCCGGCTTCTTCTTGTTCTTGGCCGAAAGCTTCTCGAACATGGTCGCCAGCCCGCTCGGGTCGTAACCGGCAGCGTAGAGATACTGCACGCCGAGCTTATCGGCTTCGGCCTCCGCGTTGCGGTTAAACTTCATAAACGAGGCTAGGAGGCCGAGTCCCGCTGTGTTCTGGAAAATCAGGCCCGGAATGCCGCCGAGGAAAATTGAACCAGCGATAGCGCCGTACTGCAACAAATTGGCCTTGGTCTGATTCTCGACGGCGTGGCGCGCGGCGACGTGCGCGATTTCATGCGCCATCACGCCCGCCAGTTCCGCTTCGTTATCGGCAGCCAGAATCAATCCCTTGTTGACGTAGAAAAAGCCGCCCGGTAAGGCGAAAGCGTTGACTTCGTCGGAATCCACGACCCTAATCGTGAAAGGCACTTTGGCATCCGAATGGATGACTAGATTCTGGCCCACACGGTTGACATACTCCGTAATCACAGGGTCTTCGATAAACTTGTTCTCTTTATCGAGTTGTGCGGCAATCTGACGACCAAGCGCGACTTCCTTTTCCAGCGAACCGCTCATCTTGGAGATGATGCCGCCGTTGATGTTGCGCTTCCCGATCATGTTCGGGTCTTCGTTCTTCGAGAGCGGTTTGCCAGCGTTTTTCGTGGCCTTCTGAGCAGATGCCTTCTGGTCTTTCTGCTCTTTCGCGCTCTTCTCTTGAGACTGCTGCTGCTCTTGCGTTTGCTGCGGCTGAGCGGCGACGGCTGCGATGGCGCTTGTCCAGAGAGACAGAGCCAACAAAAGAGCCGTCAACACGCGGGGTGAGCGACTATTCATGGTCGAAAAGCCTCCAAAAGCTTAAATGGCCGTTTGAAAGAAGCAGCAGGGAGCGTGCGTCGCTTCTTTTGTGTTTCCGCGCCGCAAGCTTTGCGGCTTAGAACGTGCGCGGCGTAAATTCTTAAGTTTCCACAAAGGGGGCGCGTCTGATAGGCGAAGGAGTCTGCAAACGACTGCTCTGACTGTCTGTTGAACGCGCCAAGCTATGATGCTTCGTCCCCGCGCGAGGGTTGCGTGCAGCGCTGGCTGCGCGGGCCTCTAAAATTGGGGCGGGCGCGTCCGAGCCATCCATTGTTCGATTGCGCTTCGCCCGTACATTATAGCAGCAGCGGGCCGGAAAAGTATAAGGATTGCGTGCGCTGGCTGGCGCGTGCTACAGTCGAAACTGTTAGAGTTATGGCCCCTGATTGCCTCATCCCCGGAGAGCAAACAAGCGGTGAAACGTGCCCAGGATAAGATTAAGGATTTCGTTGAACCACAGGTTTTCGACGAAGTACAAAATTACGCCAGCGACCCGCCGCGCGCTCTAGCCGCGTATCATTTCACGGACGCGACCTCGGATTTGCTGGCCCGCTGGCTCGACCCGCTGGCCGATTTGCCGCGCACGCGCGGCGCGGCCCGCGCTCTGGCTGGCCTGCGCGGCGTCGGCAAAAGCCACACCTTAGCCGTTTTCGGCGCTCTGGCCGCCTACCCCGAACTCCGCCACACCATCACGGACACGCACGTCGGCACGAGCGCCCGCCGCCTCTTGAGCCGCCGCTACACGGTCGCCCGCGTCGAGCGCGGCACGCGCCCATCCTTATTGGAGGAGATTGGTGTGGCGCTGGCGAAGGTCTTTGGCGGCGACGAGACGGAG
>CAZEZJ010000086.1:0-6140 GCA_964516695.1 uncultured Blastocatellaceae bacterium | reverse complement strand
ATACGGCATTCGGACGAGAGGGCCGCGTCGAGCGCGACGATGGCCCGCTGCTTAGCGAACTGGCGCGGGCCACACAGCACGTCAGCGCCTTTATCGCGCTCGCGCTCGACGACGACATCGCGGGCGCGGACGGCGCGAACGTCGCCCTGAGCGGAACTTTCCAGATTGACTACCTAGACCCCGAGCATCTTTACAGAATCGTTGACACGCATCTCTTCCATAAAAACGCGCAGGCCCGCGCCGCCCTGCACGACCTCTACTTGACCTTGCGCGCAGCCGTGCCGGGCTTCAATTGGAGCGAGCCGCGTTTTACGTCCATTTATCCGATGCACCCCTTGGTGGCCGATGTCGCGCCGGCCGTCAGGCTCTACGTCCCTACGTTTGGCTTTCTGCCTTTCGCGGCGGCAGCGGGCGCTCGCGCCACCAATCGTCCGGCGCTCTCGCTCGTCGTGCTTGATGAAGTCTTCGACCGCACGGAATACGACCTGCGCAAAGCCGAAGACCTGAAGGAAGCTTTCACCGCCTACGATGATTTGGCGACGCAGGCGGTCGCGCAGTTTCCGATGATGCAGCGCCTTCAGGCCAAGTTGATTCTCAAAGGTCTCTTCATCCTTTCGCTCGACGGGCGCGGCGCGACGGCGCGCGAGCTTGGCGCGGCGCTTCTGATTTACGACGAAAAGCAGCCTGCCGTCGCCGTCGCGCGCATAGACGAAATGCTCGCCCGTTTTGCCGCCGCCTCAAAGAATGCTTTGCGCGCCAGCGAAGAAGGCGGCGAGATGCGCTATCGCTTCCAGATTAACGCGTCGAGCGGATTCAGCACGGCGCTGGCCGAAGCGGTCGAGCACACGAAGGCCGACCATGTTGCCCTCGGCGCGCTGCTGCGTACAATCGCCCGCGCACGTTTTGAGGATTGGCCTTTTCAGACCGAGACCAGCGAGCCGGAGCGCGGCGCAAGTGAATCGACACCCGCCGCGCAGGCCGATTCACAAGCCAGCGCAGTTGATTTCAACATCATCTGGCGCGGCACCGTGCGCCGTGGTCGCATCAACTGGCGTCAGTCTCCCGCTGACAACGCGCCGCTTGCTTCTCCTTCTTCTGTAATGAACGGCAAAGCGGAGTATGATTGGGAGTTAACCATCCTTTCGCCTGCACTTGCCGAGAATGCGGCAACCGATAGCAACGGCGCGGAGCACGCCGTCTCAGAAACCTCCGGCGCGTCCGCGCGCCAAGCTCGCGCCGTCTGGCAACCTGCGGCGCTCTCCGACGAAGAGCAAGAGACTCTTCATTGCCTGCTCGCTTTACGAAAAGATAACTCGCTCTTCGCGCAGTTTGGCGAAACCGTGCGCGCCGCCGAGCGCACACACGCCGCGCTCGCCGAACGCCTGTGGTCAAATGCCTATCTTGACCGCGGGCAGCTTTTGATTAATGAGGCCGCACATTCTTTCACGAACGAAGCGCGTGCCGCCGCGACGCTCAGAGGCGCGCTGGCTGAAATGTTCAATCCTCTCTTCGCGGCGCGTTACCCCTCTCATCCTGAATTCGTCGAGACTCTTGGAGAAACGGAGGTCGCGCGCCTGGTGAACGGTCTTTTCGGCGGCGCGAATCAGCAGGAAGCGAGCGTGCAAGAACTGGCGCGCGTCTTTGCCGAGCCTCTCGGCCTAGCCTCATTACGCGGCGGCAGCTACACGCTCGAAGTCGGTGACCAGGCTTTGAAGAAGCCTTGGGTGAGAGAAGTCTTGGCGATGACGGACGCAGCCAATGGCGAAGTTGTGCCGCTCGAAGCCGTCGCGCGCAAACTGAAAAATGAGCCTTACGGGTTGGAGCGTGAATCTCAATACTTGATTCTCGCCGCGCTGGTCGCGCAAAGACGCATCGAACTCGTCACCTTAACGGGCGACCGCATCAGCCGCCGCACGCTCGACCTCAAGCTGCGTTGGGATGAGATTGCAGGTGTCGCGCGCGTCGCCACGCTGCTTCACAGCGCTGAAGAACTAACCGCCTGGGCGCGCCTGCTGACGGGCCAAACTGAGCTTGCTTCCATCGCTGAGCCGGAAGCGCGCGAGGCTGTGCGCGCCGCTCTCTCCGAATGGCTTGAGGCGTGGCGCGCCGGTGCCGTGCTAGAAAAGTATGACGCGTTGCCGGATGACGGATTGACGACGCGCGTCTGGGGATTGGCCCAGGCGATGCGTAGAAGTTTCGGTTCTGCCGCCGAGTCAATCGAGACGCTGCTCACCGACACCATCTCGCTTGAAGAAGGCTTGCAGCGCGTCGCGGATGCCTTCGGCGATTCGTTGGAACAGTTTAATCGCCATCAAGACCAACTCGAAAAACTCACGCTCTTGATTGACGGAATCGCGGCGCGCGCCTCCGCCCGCGCCTTTCTCTCGCTGGCCGAGCCGACCGCGCTCGGTGAGATAGAGAGCGCGCGGCGCGAACTGCTCGTCATTGCCGACGACGTGCACAATCTTTTCGACCAAGAATCGAACCGTCGTTTCGACCTGCTCTGGCGCGAATTTCACCAGCGTTACAGGGAGCACTACGATAGCCTGCATGACGAAGCGATGAACGGCAGCGCGCGGGCTGACGCTGTCGCCGCACTCCTGCGCCGCGACGACTTTCGGGAATTCGAAGCGCTCTCGCAACTGGGCATCGTTAACAAAGCATACTGGGAGGAAGCTTCGCGCCTCTTGCAGCGTTCGCGCGCTGGGCGCTGCACGCTGCCCGTCAGGCAGTTATTGATGACGCAGCCCTTCTGCGGTTGTTCATTTCGTTTGGCTCACGCCGACGCGCTCCGGCATTTGCCGCAGGCGTTGGAAGATGTCGTGCAGCGTGGGCTGGCGGCTCATCGCAGCGCGCTCTCGTTCTGGAGCAAACCGCTGGCGCAAGCGCTCTCTGCTCTGGCTGCGGAGGAAGCGGCGGCAGACAATAATGGCGGCGGCGGTCGCGCACGCTCTCTGGCAGCCGCACTCATGGAAGGCC
This sequence comes from uncultured Blastocatellaceae bacterium, assembly GCA_964516695.1. Classification (GTDB taxonomy): domain Bacteria; phylum Acidobacteriota; class Blastocatellia; order Pyrinomonadales; family Pyrinomonadaceae; genus DASVTR01. The sequence continues at coordinate 3,161 of CAZEZJ010000086.1, read as the reverse complement.
GCACGCCCTCGCCTCTCTCTCCCTTCGAAATCCAACTCATCGAGCGCGCCTTGCAGCACATAGCCTTGCCGCCTTTGCGCGTCCACATTCCGGCGACCGGCTACGGATTGATGACGCGCGATGAGCTTGGCGCGCGCCTCAAACAATGGCTCGATGATTTGCCCGGCTATCCGGCGCTGGTTGATGTCGTCAATGAAACAGACGGCCATGACGGCTAAACGCGCGAGCAGCGCGACGCGCCCGAGCCGCAAGATGCATGATTCGCAACGCAGCCTCACCGTCTCAATCATCGGAGCCGGACGGCTCGGCACGGCGCTGGCACGCGCTCTCTCCCTTTGCGGCTACACGATTGAAGCCGTTGTCGCGCAGAGCACCTCCAGCGCCCGCCGCGCTGCCCGTCTCTCAGGCGCACAGCCACGCGCTCTCGACTCAACACAACTGGGCCAACTCCCCGCCAGCCGTCTCTTCTTCATCACCACGCCCGACGACCGGATTACCGCCACCGCCTCGCAACTGGCCGCGAGTTTTCGCCAACCACAACGCGGGCGCACTATTCTGCACGCGAGCGGCGCTCTCTCTTCCGAAGCCTTGAGTGATTTAAGCGACGTTGGCTTTGCCACAGGCTCGCTCCACCCGCTCGTCTCTGTCAGCGAGCCTCTCCACGGCGCAGAGAGCTTAAGAACAGCCTTCTACTGCATCGAAGGCGACCGTCAAGCCGTCCGTCTCGCGCGCTCGCTCGTGCGCCGCCTCGGCGCGCAGAGCTTTTCCGTCAACGCCGGCGACAAAGCGCTCTACCACGCGGCAGCCGTCATGGCTTCGGGCCACATGACCGCGCTCTTCGACATCGCGACCGAGATGCTACGGTTGTGCGGCCTCTCAGAGCAGCGCGCGCGCGCCGTCTTGCTGCCGCTCGTCCGCAGCACAATTGAAAATCTAGCTACTCTCACGCCAGCCAGCGCTTTGACCGGAACCTTCGCTCGCGCCGATGTGCAGACGATGCGCCGCCATCTCGCCGCGATTCGCGCTCGGGCTGACGAAGAAGCGCTTTGCGCCTACGCTTTGCTGGGCCAGCGTTCGCTCAAACTGGCTGCGAAGAGTAAGGCGAATAAAGCGGCTGTCAAAGAGATGGCGCGCCTCCTCAAAGAACTAAAGCCTTGAGTCTTGATTTAAAGTTGCGGAGAGATTTTTAATCGTCTCTGCGAGGCCGGCCCCGCTCTGTTCTTAAGACTGCTTGCGCGACACGCTCATTAGCGTTAGAGTGCGCTTCATCAGCCCCAATGATTTTCACCCTGAATAAGGATTCGACCGAATCACACAGACGATGCCCAACACACCCAGCGCCAGCAATAGTTTGACTTTACGCGTAAAACTATCGAGCCGAACGGGAACGCTCGGTGAATTGACGACTGCCATCGGTCTCGCCGGAGGCGACATCGGCGCGATTGACATCGTCAGCGTCGGGCCGGACTCCGTTATCCGCGACATCTCTGTCAACGCCGCTTCCGCCGAACACGGCGCACAGATTATCGGCGCGGTGCGCGATATAGACGGCGTCGAACTCGTCAACGTCTCAGACCGCACCTTCCTGATGCACATCGGCGGCAAGATAGAAGTCGTCTCGAAGTCGCCCTTGAAGACGCGCGATGACCTTTCAATGGCCTACACGCCGGGCGTGGCCCGCGTCTGCGAGGCCATCGCGCGCGACCCCGAAAAAGCCTTCACGCTGACCATCAAGAAGAACACGGTCGCGGTCGTCACGGACGGCACGGCCGTGCTTGGCCTTGGCGACATTGGCCCGGCGGCGGCGATGCCCGTGATGGAAGGCAAGGCGATGCTGTTCAAGGAATTCGCTGGCGTTGACGCCTTTCCCATCTGCCTTTCGACGAAAGACCCAGACGAGATTGTGCAGACCATCAAAAACATCTCGACCGCTTTTGGCGGCATTAACCTCGAAGACATCTCTGCTCCGCGTTGCTTCGAGATTGAAGACCGTTTGAAGGAAGAGTTAAACATCCCGGTCTTTCACGACGACCAGCATGGAACGGCGGTCGTCGTGCTGGCGGCGCTGATTAACGCGCTCAAGATAGTCGGCAAGGAGATGAGCAAGATTAAGGTGGTGGTTAACGGTGTGGGCGCGGCGGGCGTGGCCTGCTCGAAGATTATTATGGAAGCGGGCGTGAAGAATATCGTCGGCTGCGACCAAAACGGCGTGCTCTATCGCGGGCGGCGCGAGCACATGAATTGGGTCAAGGATTGGTACGCGCAAAACACCAACCCGAATAACGAGCAGGGCACAGTCCACGACGCGATGAAGGGCGCTGACGTTTTCTTCGGCCTCTCCGCGCCGGGCGTTATCACCGTGGACGACTTGCAGAAGATGGCCGACAAGCCCATCGTCTTTGCGATGGCGAACCCGACGCCGGAGATTATGCCGGAAGAGGCAGCGCCTTACGTCGCCGTGATGGCGACGGGCCGCTCCGATTATCCAAACCAGATTAACAACGTGCTCTGCTTTCCGGGCATCTTTCGCGGCGCGCTTGGGTGTCGCGCCTCGCGCATTAACGAAGAGATGAAGGTCGCCGCCGCGCACGCTATCGCCGCCATCATCAGCGAAAGCGAACTGCACGCGGAATACGTCGTGCCGTCGGTCTTCGATAAGCGCGTGGCGGAGGCCGTCTCGCGCGAAGTTGAAGAGGCTGCTTATCGCACGGGCGTGGCGCGGCGCGAGCGCGTCGGCCCAGACTCTATTATGTAGCCGAACGCCCGGCGCGCCGTCTAACTAATCGTTCAACCTGTATGCGCCGGAGGCTGACCCCTCGGGCTTGCTTTCTTGCGGCGTGTGTTTAAGCCGTCAACGGCTTAATGCTGCTGATTTCCGGTGTCAAGCGCTATCAATTAATTCCAACCACAACGCGCGTCACAGAGCGGCTTCAATTATTCAAAAGCAAAGGAGAGCGAGATGAGCCACTTACTCGTCAACAAGCATTCAGAGATTGCGAACCAGCGGGAGAGGCGAAAGCTGAAGGCTATAGGGTGGGTCTTCCTGCTGCTGTCGTGGCTGGCATTGCCAAGTGCTGCTGCCGTGGCGCAGCCAAGCGGCGGCGCTGACCAGCAAAGCATACTGGCGGCCTACAACGCCGCCATTTACGATTCATCCGTTT
>CAZEZJ010000085.1:0-15385 GCA_964516695.1 uncultured Blastocatellaceae bacterium | reverse complement strand
CAGCGTGCGCGGCAGGTGAATACGCTCCGCGACGGCAGCGGTCGACTGGTCTGCCAGCAGCGCGACGTGCTTCAAGGCCAGCCCGCAGAGAAAGCCCTCGTCCACACCCGTGTCCGCAATCTCTTCGGGCATCGGCGGCCCCATACTCTCGATTTCTGCTCGCGTCAGAATGCTCGTCTGTGACATGGAATTTCCCCTTCGGTCTTTTTTAAGTGATGGGTGATAGGTGATAAGTAAAAGAAAGACGTTTTCTCTTATTACCTATCACCTATCACCCATCACTGAATGTTAGTTTCCCCAAAACATCGCTACCTCACCGGCGGTGGGGGAGAGGGCGTGCTGCGCGGCCTTTGCATCGTCGTAGCGACCGACGCGTGCGTAGAGGTCTGCGAGGCGGCGCAGCGCGACGCTGTGTGTGGGTTGCAGGCGGCGGACGGCTTCGTAGTAACTGATGGCTTCTTCATTGCGTCCGGCGCGTTCGAGCATCGTCGCGGTGTTGAGCCGTCCGGTCACTTCGCCTCCGGCGCGGGCGAAACTCTTGTAAGCGTCTTCATATTTGCCGACGCGACATTGCGCGAGCGCCAGATTATTAAGGATACGCTGGTCAGATGGCGCGAGCTTCGCGGCCTTCTTTAGTTTGTCAACGGCGGCGCGGTAGTTGCCGTTGAGATAGAGCGAGAAGCCTAGGTTGTTGAGCGTCTGCGCGTCTTCTTTGTCGGCCTTGATGGCGCGTTCGTAGAAATCTTTGGCGCGGTCGTGCATCCCCTTGCGGTCATAGGCGAGTCCGAGCAGGCTGTTGGCCTCCATCAGCTTCGGGTCGAGCGAGAGAGCTTGCGAGAGTTCGGAGATAGCTTCGTTGAGTTGGCCCGTATTCAAGAGGGCGCGGCCTTGCGCCAGATGGTCGCGGGCCGTGCCGCTCGTCGAGGGCCGGTGATGCGTGATGGTCTTCGCGTCCGCGACGCGAGTGGTGCCGACCGTTTCAAATTTTTCGACATCCTTCTCTGTCAAGGGCTGAGGTTTGCTGTCATCCTTGCCGCGTTTGAAGAGGCGACCGATGGCGCGGAAAGGGGCCGAGAGCACGCGCGCGACCTTGTTGCCGCCCTTCTTCTCTTCCTTGCCCGTGGGCGAGCCGTTGGCTTCGATGACGTTGGCGCTGGTGTCTCCGTCTCTCCCGTCGGTTTGTGCTTCCCACATAGCTGTGACGCTGAAGGTCAAGGCGACGGCGATGACGATGGCGATGATAGTGCGTTTACGCATGACGAGCTTTCCTCCTAGTTCATTCTGCTGAAGACATCAATCAGAGAGAGGATGGCCGGGCCAAGAAGGGCGATAAAGAGCGTCGGGAACAGAAAACAGGCGAGCGGGAAGAGCAACTTGACGGCAGCCTTCTGCGCGGCCTGCTCGGCGCGCTGGCGGCGCTTGACGCGTAAAGAATCTGAGAAGACGCGGACGGCACGCGCAATCGAAGTGCCGAAGCGGTCGGCCTGAATCAGCATCGCGACGAGGCTACAGAGGTCGTCAACGCCCGTCCGGTCTGCCAGATTCCTGAGCGCCTCCTCGCGGTCGCGCCCGACGCGGATTTCCAGATTCGCCAGCTCAAACTCTTCGCTGATGTCAGGATGCACGTCTCTTAATTCATCGCTGACCTTCAACATCGCGGCGTTTAATCCCAGCCCCGCTTCGATGGAAACGACCATCAGGTCGAGCGCATCCGCCAAGCCCCAGCGAATGAACAACTGGCGACGACGAATCATGCGCGTCAAAATCATGCGCGGCAGGAAAAAGCCCATGATGAACGCGAACAAAATGAAGAGAATCGCGCTGTTCAAAGAACGACCCAGAACGGCGCAACCGAAAGCCACCGCGCCGGGAAAGGCGATGAGAGCGGCCACCTGAATCCCTCGATAAATCAAGGGCGCGTTCTGCCCGCGAAAGCCGGCGTGCATCAACTGCTTTTGCAGCTTGCGCGCCTCGGCTGCCGAAGGCGGCACGAGTTTATTAAGCGGCGCAGCAATTCTCTCCGCGAGGTCTGAAGACGGACGCTCTTCGAGAGCCAGCGACGTGGGGGTGATTGTCCCCTCCCGCTCGTTCATCTTTTTGAGCCGCTCGGTCGCCGCGCTCTGCGGGCGATGCACCAACCAGTACAGGCCCAGCACGCCAAACGAGATGCAAACGAAAGTGGAAATAGTAATTATCAGTAACATGGCTGTTTCAATCAGTGATAGGTGATGAGTGCTGGGTGATAGGAGAAAAGCTTTTTCTTATTACTTATCACCTATCACTCATCACTAAATTTTAATCCGCAGAATCTTGCGCACGATGAGCATCCCGGTGAGTTGCAGGGCGATGCCAAGCGCGACGAGCTTGTGGCCGCGCGGGTCTTTCCACATGATGCTCATGTATTCGGGATTCATAATCGTCACCACCGAGGCGATGAAGATGGGGACGGCGCAGAGCACCCAGGCTGAAAGGCGCGAGCTGGTCGTTAAGGTTTTCAAGTCGCCCATGATGCGGAAGCGCTCGCGGATGGTGTGCGCTACCTTTTCCAAAATCTCCGCGAGATTGCCGCCCGTTTCGCGTTGAATCAGCACGGCTGTTACGCAGAGTCGCAAATCAAGGAGCGGCATTCTGTCTGTTAAATTTTCCAGCGCGAGCTTCAAAGAGAGGCCGAGGTTTTGTTCCTCGTACGTCTTGCGAAATTCGGTCGCAATCGGCTCCGGCATCTCGACCGAAACCATGTGCAACGCCTCGGAGAAAGCATGGCCCGCCGACAGCGCGCGGCTCATCAATTCCAGCGCCTCCGGTAGATTCTCAAGAAACGCATTGAAACGCTTCTTGCGTTTCCAGAGAACGTGCATGAACGGAAAGCTCGCGCCGACGAGGCCGCTAAGCACGATGAGGATGAGATTGATGGTGACCATCGAGACGGCGAGCGCCGCGAGGATTCCGGCCATCACGGAGAACATCAGCAGGCGCGTCACAGTAATCTGTAAGTCTGCTTGGTCGAGCGTGCGTTTGAGTCTGGTGGCCGCCTGCAATTGGACGAGCGTGCGATTCATCCACGGAATCTCGCTCATCAACTCTTGGCGCGCTAAAACCACTTCTACGTCTTCCGTTCGCGCGGAGTGAAGCAGAGCTTCGGAAAGCCGCTGCTGAAGGCGAGCGCGTCTGGCATCCGACCCGCGCGTCGCCAGCAGGTAAGCGCCTAAGACCAGAAACATGCAGAATAAGAAAACTGTAAAAGCTATCATCTTGATTTATCCACTGGGTTATTTACTCATTGATTCATGTAGTCATTTTGTCAGTAGGAAAAAACTAAATGAGTCACTGAATCAATGACTACATGATTAAATTTCCTTCAGTCGTCAAACGTGATGCGCGGCAATTGCAGGCCGCAGGCTTTTAGTTTCTCTGCGAAGCGCGGGCGAATGCCTGTCGAGCGGAAGCGGCCAATGACGCGCCCGTCGCGGTCAATCCCGGTGCGCTCATACTGGTAGATTTCCTGCATCGTCACGGTCTCGCCTTCCATGCCCGTGACTTCGGAGATAGACGTGATGCGGCGCGAGCCGTCGGAAAGGCGCGCGCCCTGCAAGACGATGTTGATGGCGGCGGCAATCTGCTGCCGCATCGCGCGGTCGGAAAGACGCATCCCCGTCATCTGAATCATCGTTTCGAGACGGGCCAGCGCGTCGCGCGGCGTGTTGGCGTGAATCGTCGTTAAGCTTCCGTCGTGGCCCGTGTTCATGGCTTGCAGCATGTCTATGGCCTCGCCGCCGCGCACCTCACCGATGACGATGCGGTCAGGACGCATACGCAGCGCGTTCTTGACCAAATCGCGCTGCGCGACTTCGCCGCGTCCTTCGATATTGGGCGGCCGCGTTTCAAGACGAACGACGTGCGGCTGCTGCAACTGTAGCTCGGCCGAGTCTTCAATGGTCACGATGCGTTCGTCTTCGGGGATGTAGGCCGAGAGCGCGTTAAGAAGAGTTGTCTTGCCCGCGCCGGTGCCGCCGGAGATGAGTATGTTGAGCCGCGCGCGAACGCACATCTCAAGCATCTCCGCAATCTCTTTCGTCAACGCCTGCTTTTCGATGAGGCTCGTCATCCTGAGCGGCTCTGTTCCGAAGCGGCGAATGGAAAGGACCGGGCCATCAATCGAGAGCGGCGGAATAATCGCGTTGACACGCGAGCCATCGGAAAGGCGCGCGTCCACCATCGGGGAGGATTCGTCTATCCTGCGCCCGACGGAAGAGACGATGCGCTCGATGACGCGCATCAGATGTTCGTCGTCTTTGAAAGCGACTGCGGTGGCTTCTAGTTTGCCGCCGCGTTCGATGTAAATACGGCTGTGCGAATTGACGAGAATGTCGGAGATGGTCGGGTCTGCCAGCAGCGGTTCGAGTGGCCCCAGGCCGAAAAGCTCGTGGCGCACTTCCCCGATAATTCGCTCGCGCTCGACAGCCGAGAGCGGCATCGCTTCCGTCGCGAGCACGCCTTCCGCGAGGCGCGCGACTTCGGCATGAAGCTGGTCCGGCGCAAGCTGGCTGAGCTTGCTCAAGTCCATACGGTTAATCAGCGCGCGGTGGAGCCTCGATTTCAACTCTTGAAAAGTATGCTGCCCGCTCGCGCCGTCTTCGCCCGCCATAAAGGGCGCGCCAGCCGGATTGCCTTCTCTGATTAATCTTTCCCTTAGTGCCATTGCTTACTCTTTTCTGTTGACTGAAGACTGAAGACTGAAAGCTTCGTTTAGACTTTGCCGAGCGTCGTCTTTAGCTCAAGCGACGGCTGCGCGCGCTCGCGCCGCAGGAGCGAGCCGAAGAGTTTCCTGCGCGGCGCAGGCTGCTCTATCCCTAAGCCGGAGTTTCCCGTTAGAGCGGCAGCAATCTTTCTTATCTCGACGGCGATTTTCGAGTTTGGCTCAAACTGTACGAGCGGCTGGCCGAGGTTGATGGAGTTGACGGCGGTTTGGTAGTCGCTCGTCACGAAGCCCGCGACCTTTTCATGCAGGAAGCGCTCGACCTGTTGCAAGTCGAGGTCAATCTGCTTGCTCCAACGATTGACGATGATGCGCACTTTGCTGCGCGCGTAGCCGAGGCGGTCGAAGATTTCGAGCGCCCGCTGCGCGCTGCGAATAGCGGGAATATCGAGGGTCAGGACGAGCACGATGTCGTCGGCCTGGTCGAGAGCGGCGAGCGTAATCGCGTCAAACGTATGCTGCGGGTCGAGCACGACGTAGTCGTAACGCTCGCGCAGTTTTTCCAACGCTTCGAAGACGTGTTCCGGTTTGATGTCGTCCGCCGAATCCGCCTCTTTCGGCGCGGCCAGCAATGACATGTTCGAGGAATGCGGCGTGATATAGCGAGCCAGCAATTCATCATCGAGGCGGGCGCGATTCTCAGCCAAATCCGCGATTGAATATTTCGGTTCGACGCCGAGAAAAAGCGGAAGGTCTCCGGCCTGCAAGTTGAGGTCAACGAGGACGGTCGAGGCGCGCGTCGCTGCCGCCAGATTGGTCGCGATAAAGGATGTGCCGCAGCCGCCCTTGCTGGAAAAGACCGCTATCATGCGTCCCTTCTTCTGCGGCACGTCAACTTGCACGGAGCAGAATTCCGCCGTCCGGTCGAGCACGGTTTTCAATTCATCGCGACTGACCGGCAAGCGCAAAAACTCGCGCGCACCAGCACGCATACTGCGCAGGATAAGCTCCGGCGATGAATCGCGCGCCGCCGAGATAACAGCCGTTGCCGGACATTCGTTTGATAGCTTCTCTATCAACTTCAACGCCGGTTCGGAGTTGACGCCGAGCGTGACGATGGCAGCGTTGGGTTTGAGGTTAAGGATTTCCGCATACACTTGTTCAACGTCGTCGCCGCCCGCCAGCAGGCGAGCGCGCCCTTCGGTCGCCAGCGCGCCGCGAATCTCCTTGAAGCTTTCCAGCCCTGTGCTCAGGATAACGAATGTGAGTGGTTGGGTCATTGATGTTCCTCAATAATCGATAGCCAGTTCGCCAGCAGCCTGTAAAAGCCTTGAGTTGATTACTGCGGGCTGCTAATTGGCTTGTTAGTTCGGAATGATGCTGCATGGCGCGTGCGGCGATGCGCTGGGAATGTCGCAAGGGATGAAGCCCGCGCTTTCGCCTGGCAACGCAGTCCGGTAAGCGGGCATGTTAATAGTCGTTCCGACCAGCGGGACGATGAAGTTAAACTTGAAATTCGTGATGCTAACGGTGGCCTGCGAGCTGAGCAGGATACCGTTGAAATTTTTGTACTCGACGGCGACGTTGCCGGTCGTCAAGCCGTTGACGAGCGGCGTGGCCGTGGCGGGGTTGGCGTTGGGGTCGCCATAAACGACCATGTTCTTAATGGCCTGAACGGAGCCACTGTCTTCTTTGCGCGTGATGGCGTAGCGTGCGCCGCGCCGGGCGGCGTCTCGCAGCGCGCTGTGCGTCCAGAAGAGACGGCCAAACTCTATGACGCCAAAGACTACCGTGAAAAAGATGCTGGCCGCGATGGCGAATTCCAGCATACTTGCGCCGCGCTCTTTTCGTTTGGAAGATTTGCAAGCCATGACTCTCCTCCTCAGTGAATGACAGGCCCGTTGAATAGCTGCTTCATGGTGACGTTGGCGTTCATGTTGACGTTTAACGAGAGGCCGGAAATTCCAGTCATTTTTCCGAGGTCGAAGAGCGGCTGGTATCTGTAGTTGACGATTTTAACCGTCACGGAATCCACGTCATTAACACCGCCACCGTTGGATTGCACGACGACGTTGCCGATTGTCAGCCCTGGTAGGATGGGGCCTTTCGAGGTATCGGAGAAATCGCCGTAAACGACCATGCGGCTCGTCTCGGGAATTGTCCACGAAGCGTCTTTCTCCCACTTGCTGGCATGTCGCGCTCCGGCCCTAACGGCGTTGGTCAGCGTCGTATAAGTGTAGTAGAAGCGCCCGAACTCGACCGCCACGCCGAGCAACAACAGCATCGCTGGTATCACAATCGCCAGTTCGATAGTCTGCAATCCATTCTCGCAACGAAAGAATTTGCGCGCTCTCCTGATTAAGCTTTTATGGCTTCTCATCGCCTCACCTCACTTGTAAATGACTGCGATTGAATACTCGCTCGCTTGCGTGCTGCCGGGCCTGTACTCGCCGACGGGCATCACCTGACGCTCACCGATATACTCAACCTCGATGGTGCAATTGGCAGCAACCTTGCGCTTGATGAAAAAAGCGCCGAGACGGTCGGAGGTAGCGCTGCCGCTCGTCGTGTTGTATTTGCTGCTTTTGGCGATAGGCAGAAAGAGGATGCGACGATTGAGCACGCCGTCGGCGCGGTCGGGCGTATTGTCGCTTTGCAGGTCGCGATATTGATTGTAAGTAATATTTTCCTGCGTGATGGTGTCGGGCGGCGCGTTTGTCGTGTTCGAGCCGGGATGCGCGCTGTAGTCGCCGAAGCGCGAGTTAAAACCGATGCGCGCGCGCTGGCAGGCGTTGACATCCGCAAGCCTTTCGATGTTATAGCCGGAGACAGGATAGTTGTAGGTGTGGATAGTGCCGGTCAGCACGTTGTCAACGTTCGGCCCGTCGAGAATGCGATAGCTGTCCGGCGTGTTTACGTTCCAAGTTTTGGCGCTGAGCGTGTGCGCTTGATTCTTTAAGAGCGGTCTGGCGTCCGCCTCGACGAAGAGTATCGCCGCGTTAAATTTATTCATCGTCAGGCCGACAGACATTCCGGCGGTCGCTTTGGCCGTCAGACTCTTCGTGTTGCCGATGACGAGCGAAGCGAAGAAGACGTTGACGGTCTTCGGCGGTATCTCGACTTTGACGAAACGAATGGTTTGCGGACTCGCCTCGGCAGCGGCAGCCGACATGTAGCTTCCGTTTAAGTTGGTGGCGAAGGTGACGTTGGCGCTCGAAAGCGTCACGTCGTTTTTGAAGTCAAACTTGTTCATCGTCTTCGTGGCTTCCGCAACCGCCAGGCGAATGCCGCCGCTCGACGAGTTAAGTTGAGAGGCCGCCGCCATCGCCGCCGCGTCAGCCGCGTTCTGTAGCTCGGCCTTGACGGTGTAAAAGTGGCTGATGTCAACGGCCAGCCCAGCGGCGAAGAGGAAGGCCAGCATTCCGAGTGCGGCGATAGCTAAGACCGTTCCGCGTTCGCCATGTCTATCGCGTGTTTGATGTTGATGATTCATTTTCGCCCTCCTCTTTTTTAAGCTTCAATTACCACGACAAGCGTTTCATCTTTGCGGCACGGGGAGAGGTGCTGCTCCGGCTCGCGCCGCAGGCGGAACGAGCGTCAGCAACTCACGCATCCCGGCGGGCAGAAAACTGATTGTGGTTGACGGCGCGACGGGCGCGACAACGGGCTGCGCGTGCTTCGACGGCGCTTCAGGCTTAACTTCGGGCGCGTGCTGCGTGGCTCCGCCTGCGCCGGTCGAATAGCCGCTCTTGCCTTGAATTCCTTCGCCCTTCGGCTCGACGCCGAGCTGTGTCGAGCGGATGCCGTCAATGCCGCGCATCTGCGGAATGTCGTCGCGGTTCATAGGCTTAACCAACTGCGCCGTCACGATGAACATCAACTCCGTCTCGTTCTTCTGATACTGCTTCGACTTGAACAAATTTCCGAGAATCGGAATGTCTCCGATAACGGGCACTTTCGACAGCGAGCGCGATTCCGTGTTGTCGAGCAGGCCCGCGAGCGCGAAGCTCTGGCCGTCGCGCAGCTCGATGCCCGTCTTCGCCTTGCGCGTCTTGAGGCCGGGGATAACGAAGCCGTCAAACTTGACGCCGTTACTGAAATCAATCGTCGAGACTTCAGGCTCAAGCTCCAGGCGAATGTGGTCTTCGTCAATAATCGTCGGCTTGAAATTCAGCTTCACGCCGTATTCCTTCCAGACGATGGTGACGATGGTGCGCGTGCCGTCCGATTGCACGATGGGCACCGGAAATTCGCCGCCCGCGAGAAAGCTCGCCTGTTGTCCGTCCATCGCGATGACGTTTGGCTCGGCCAAGGAACGCACAGCGCCCTGCGTTTGCAGCATCCGCAGCATCGCGAGCATGTTGCCGCCCATCACAAGGACGTTGAGCGCGCTGCCCGAGAGCACGCCGCCGAGAACGCCGCCGCCGACCGAGCCGCTCGGATTGACCGGACTGGAAAGCGCGCTTGGGCCAGTGCCGCCGTTGATGTAGCCGCCGCGACCGGGCGCGCCCTGAACCCCATAGGACGTGCCGAAATCTTTCATGCGGTTCTTGCTGACTTCGGCGACGCGCACCTGCAACTGCACCTGCATCGTGCCCTTCGTCGGTGAAGAAAGCATGTTGACTGACTTAAAGCCCGCTGCCTCGACCACAGCCTGCACGCGCGAGGCGGTCGCGGGGTCAGCGACGCTGCCCGAAATCACCACCGAGCCGTTGGCCTGGCTCAAGCGAATGTCGTCTTTCGGAAAGAGCGCGCGAATCTGCGAGTCAATCAGAGAGAGATTGGCGCGCACGAAAACATCGAAGACGATGAACTGCCCGCCCACCTGTTCCCACGCGATGAAGTTGACCTGGCCGAAAGCCTTGCCGTTGACCAACACCTGATCCGGCGCAACCAGCACGGCTTCCGCAATCTCAGGATTCGAGACGGAGAAACGCCCGATGGGACGGTCAAAGTTGATAACGCGCGATTGGCCCACGAGGACGTTGACGGGGACGGCTTCCTTGTTGTTCTCGAACGAAGCGCTGTAGGAAGTCGCTTGCGCGCGTGCCGTAAGCGTTGCGGCGGCGAACATGACGCCCGCGCAAAAGATAATCAAGAGGCGTGCGATTGGGTAACGGGTCGGCATAATAAAGGCTCCTTTGGGTAGCAAAACAGTTTCAGTTTTCGGTTTTCAGTTTTCAGTCATCAGCAAAGAGCCTTCAGCAGCGAGCCATTAGCTGTTAACTGAAAACTGAGAGCTGAAAACTGTTTACTGTTGTTACGGAAAATCCACGCTCCGCTTTTTTCCGGCTTCAATCATCTCGACGGACGAACGCGGCGGCGCGGGCGGCGCGGGCGCGGTTGTCACCGGCGCGATTGATTGAACCGGCTCGACGTATGATTCCATCCGTGTACGCGAGCGGCGCGCGGGGGAGGGCTTGGTTTCGGTTTTCGGTTGTTCGCTTTTGAGCGCGCCGGGGTCCGGCACGGGTGCGGCGCTCTCGCCTGAAAGCAGGCGGCGCTTGTCCATGCCCGTTGTCTGCGTGTCGCCCTGGTCAATCTGATTGCGCATGACGAGTTGCAGCTTGCCTTCGTTGGAAGCCAGCGCGAGCTTCTCGGCCTGCTCCGGCGTCACCTGCAAGGTCACGGCCTTCACAGTGTTGGCCTCGCGCTCATCCTTCGGCTGGTCTATGTTTTGGCCGTTGGCGAGCACCTTGATGTTTTGCAGGACGATTTTGGAAATCGGGTCTTGATTCATAGCCCTATCGGCAGGATTGATGACGACGACGACATCAACGAGCGTGCCCGGCTGGATGAAGCCTGAGATGCCCGCCGCGTCGTCAACCTTGACGGTCATCGCGCGGTAGCCTTCCGGTATCACGGCGGACAATCCGGCGGCTGTGCCCTCGGGCGCGAGCTTGGTATCGGTGATGGTTTCGCGCGGCGCGATGTTGACGACCGCTACGCGCCCGACCAATTTGTCGATTGCTTCGAAAGTGCCGTCGGGCGTCGTCCCTTGCGGAACCTGCACGGTATCAACCTGCTCTGCGATGATGCGCGTGCCGAGCGGAATTGCCACTTTGGCGACCACGACGGTGCTCATGTTTTTTCCGTAAGCCTGCGCGCTCGAAAGATAGCGGCTGACGGAAACGGCGGCGAGCAATCCGAAGATGAGCGCGCCGGTCAAGACAATCAAAAAACGTTTGTTACGCATCGTGGTGTTCTCCGTTTCAAAAGAAGAGTTCTGTTTCCGTGCCAATTCAGGCGCGGAAGATAGCCAGCGAAATGAGACTGCCAAAGGTGATGGCGACGCCGTAGGGAATCGTCAGCCGGCGGTCTGCGGGCACGGCGAAGCGCGGCATCTGCCAGCCCGGCAGCAGGCCCACCAGAATTTGCATGACGCGCTGTAGTGTGTCGCGGATGGCACCCCTGCGCAGCGTCAGGCAAACGGCCAGCAAGCCGCCCGTCAGGATGACGACGATAAAGGTCGGCAGCACAAGCTGCGTGCCCATGACAGAGCCGATGGCCGCAAACAACTTCACGTCGCCCGCGCCCATCGCGCCGAAGACGTGCAGCATGAACATCAATGTGAAAGCCAAGATGCAGCCTCCAAGGGAAGCCATCGCGCCCTGAAGACCGCCGAAGATGATGTTGATGAGAAGCCCGCTCAAAAGAGTGGCGAGCACAAAGGCATTAGGGATGCGCCGGTAGCGCACGTCGTAATAAGTGATAATGATTGCCAGCGGTATCAGTAAAGCGCAACTGACAATGACGAGAGGGCTGGACATCGGTTTGTAACCTTAATCCGAAGAATTTTCGGATGCTGTTGATGAAAGACTGACTGTGTTGTGAAGGCGGCCCGCTTGCTCTGTTTGGAAAATGGGAGGCGCGCTCTGGCTAGCTTGTGCGGCGGCTTCGAGCGCGCCCTCCGTTTTCGAAAGTGATTGCCGTTTAGACAATCTTGGTGGCTAGTTCGGTAATCTTGGACCCAATGTTGGTTCCGAGCAGTTGGAAGGCGGCGACGGCAGCGAGTGCGACCAGCGCAGCGGCAACCGCATACTCAGACAACTCAAGACCTGACTCATCACGAAGGAAGTTTTTTAACACTTCGTTCTCCTTATCGCAGCGAACTGCTATTTGATGGTGTTAGCCAGCGAGTTGATCTTGGTGCCGATGTTGGTGCCCAGCAGTTGGAAGGCGGCGACGGCGGCCAAAGCGACGAGCGCTGCGGCGACGGCGTATTCCGAAAGCTCAAGACCTGTTTCATCGCGGAAGAATCTCTTAATCATTGTGGTTTGCTCCTTTAAGTTTTGGATTGAAGGGTTGAGGGTCAAGCCCGTGTCCGGCGTGCGCTTGCCCCGGCGCGCCGGATGGACAGTTAAAAAAAACTCAATAGCCGAGACCGATGACGGAAGCATCGACTGCTTCCCTCTGTGCGTTCGCTCCGGCCTGCATTTGCTGACTGCGCGCGGCCTTGTTACTGCGACGGCCCAAGCCGTTGACGATGCTGGCGACCGCTCCGCCAAAGGCGAGAACCATCATCAGCAAATCGTCCTGCGTGCTCTGCGAGAGCGCGACGGCGCGCGCGCCAACAATCAATGCGACAGCGAAAAACGGCGCGACCAAAACGATGCCGACGAGCGATAAGAGCATCCGTGTAGTGACTGCTTTCATAATCTTTATTTCTCGCCTCCCCGTCTTTCTGATTGCGACGCCTTTCATGCTTCGCGGACACCAAGCTCTCTTACAAGGCGCGTGCCGCAACCCGCGAAGATGAGAACATGCGATGAATAAAGGCTTTCGCTGCAAGACAAGCTCGCGGCCCTGTCGCCCGGCGTTGACAAGCTGCGGGCCGATTGATTCTCCCGCGCGCCGCACATCTCGCCTGAGAGCGCAGTTCTGCTTAGTTTTTTTGAATTGTCGCCGCCGGTTGACAACCCGCGCGCCGCCTTTCACCCGCTGGCGACTCAACGGCTGCAAACACACGAACGCACCAACTCTTTCAAGCCGGCGGCGAAAGTTAATCGTAATGTCTAGGGTTGAGAAAAGGAGCGCGGCGGTTTGCGCTTGAGATAAAAGGGAGGCTCTTTAGAAGCGGCGCAAGGCTTGGAACACAAAAAGCCCGAGGCTCACGGCACTGCCCGCGATGGTAAATGTCCACTCGACGACCGCGCTCTTGCGACGCAGCAGCGCGCGCAGCATCACCATCCCGCATTTCCATCCGTCTTGCTGGTAGAGCGGTAACAGGTTGGTCGCCGCCAGCAGCAGGTTCATCATGCTAAACGGCGTTCCGGCTGTCAGCGCAGCCGCCACCGCGTTGATGATAATGCCCGCCAGCAACACCAGTACTTGATGGCTCAAAGGCTTGCGCTGCAACTCCGTCATGTTCATTCGCACGTATGCGCCGATGGGCAGCGCGTGCAACTTATACTCGATGGCCGCGCAGCGAAAACTCCACACCTTCCGCCCCCAGCCCAAACCGAATTCCGAGACCGGCACACCGCAGGCACGCGCCGCCGCCAGATGACCAAGCTCATGTATAAACAGAGCGACGATGAAAGAGAGACCGTAAGAGAGGAGCATGAAGATTTTTAAGGGGATTGACTAGAGAAGGTTTTGATGGAATCCGACAACCGGCCAACAACTGCCTTGCGCCTCATCGCCAAGCTTATCTTTCGACGCGCAACTGTAGACCCGGCTCCGTATCTTCCTGTAGAAAGTCGCTGACATCTATCGCCAGCCGCTTCAATTTTTTATACAAGGTCTGTCGCGAGCCGAGGCCCAGAGCATCTGCCGCTCGCGCCACATTACAATCATGGCGCTTGAGAGTTTCCGTAATCACACGACGCTCGTAGTCTTCCAGTAAGTTCTCCAAATTCGCGTGTGACTTGTCAGCCTGCAACAGCGCGCGATCTTTCTCCGGCAGGATGCGCCGGCTCAAATGTTCGGCGCGGATGTAGTCGTCCTCATCGGCATACAACACCAAGCGCTCAATCTCAGCCGCCAGCTCGCGCACGTTTCCCGGCCACGAATAACTTTGCAACGCGCGAATCGCCTCGGACGTGATGCCTGCCACGGCGCGGTCGTTGCGCCGCGCATAGTGCGTCAGAAAATGTGAAATCAGCGCGGCTGTGTCTTCGGGTCTCTCTCTGAGCGGCGGCACGTGCAGCGTCAACGCCGCGATGCGATAATACAAGTCTTGACGAAAACGGCCTTCGCTCGCTTCACGTTCCAGATTCTTGTGCGTCGCCGCCACCACGCGCACATTAACTTTGCGCGGCGTCCGCTCACCGAGCGTATGCACTTCACCCTCCTGTAGAAAGCGCAACAGTTTTGGCTGCAACGCCAACGGGAGGTCGCCTATCTCATCAAGAAAAAGCGTGCCGCCTTCGGCAGCGCGAATCATTCCTTCGTGGTCAGCATGTGCGCCCGTAAAAGCACCTTTCCGGTGCCCGAAGAGCAAGCTTTCAATCAAGTCTGCCGGAGCGGCTGTGCAATTGAATGGAATAAACTCGCCCGGCGAGCGGCGGCTCAAATGATGCACGGCGCGCGCGATGAGTTCTTTTCCCGTGCCCGATTCGCCTGTAATGAGAACTGTCGAATCGGAATCCTTAATGCGTTCGACAGCGCGCGCCACCAGCGTCATCGCCTGACTGGTGAAAACCATCCCCGGCAATAATGCCTTAGCCACCACCGGCTGCTCTATCTTCACTTTTTGACGATCACCACGCAGCGCCAAATGAGCGTGCGCCAGGCGCGCAACGTCCGTCAGAATTCTTAACTGCCGCGCCTGCTCCTCCGTCAACGGACGAACGTAGCGCCCGTAAATAGCTGCGCCTTCATGGTGAACGGTCGGCGCGGTCAACACCAGACACAGCATCCGGTCTCCCGCTTTGATTTCCGCGCCCGCGTTAATCCGGCTCAAAGCCGCTGCGACTGCGCTCTCCGCCTCTACAATTTCGTCCGGGTTTAGTCCCTCAGCCCATTTCAGACGCGGGTGCTCCGTAAATTTCTGCGACCAAGTGGCAAGACCATATGTTTGCGCCGTCGCATCAATCATCAAAGTCAGTTTGAGCATTACTTCATACAGCAATTCAGGGCCTATCGTGGCCGCTTGGCAGAGCGCTCGAACCATTGATGCCAGCGGCAATTGGAACGACGTGGAAGGCTTGCTCTCGGATGCGATGGCTGACAATGACTGCGGCGGATTGGACATAGACCTTGCTTCTCAGGGAAATTCAAGAATGGCGCTTCCAAGCTCGTATGCGGCTAAACATAGGGCTTGAAATCTACCGATTAACGATGGGGCAAGGTCTAACGATGTGCCAGTGGAGGTTCACCGCCAGAAGCTGAGCCGCTTGCGGCGGCTCAACTGGATGATTGACAGTCTATGCACAAGCGTCCGCAGTGTCAACATAATTAAACACTTTCTGCTCGGCAATTGAAAATCCCCGTTTCATCTCCCGCCAAGGCAGGTTTTTTTCCACATTGTGATTATCTTTTTCGCCCCTTATCCTCTTTCCTTTCATAGCCATCAAGGGTGCCTGCCCATTTAGCGGATTTCCGTTCGCCACGTGTTCGCCAAAGCAAGCACTTAACGCTGCTTACCTCATGTAAATGTTGAACTTAGCTCCCGAAGTCGTTGTAAAGAAATGTCTTTACACGCTTCCGACTGCATGTTACATTCCCGCCACTTTGCCGCTAACC
>CAZEZJ010000084.1:10594-15445 GCA_964516695.1 uncultured Blastocatellaceae bacterium | reverse complement strand
ACTAGGCCAAGCAGCGCTCTCGCGTCTCAACGGAATGGGAATCTCGACCGCTTATCTACAGCTTGACTCTCATCACCCGACGGGCACCGTCGGCGTGCGCATAGACGAGCGCGGAGAACCTCACTTTACCGTGAACGAAAATTCGGCTTGGGATTATCTGGAATGGACTACAGGCTGGGAAGAGTTGGCCCCGCGTGTCGATGCGGTCTGCTTTGGCACGCTCGGCCAGCGCCAACCTCAGGCGCGGGAAACCATGATGCGTTTTCTCAAGCACACTCGCGCCCAGGCGCTGCGCATCTTCGATGTCAACCTCAGGCATTCTTTCTTCACAGCCGAAATGCTAACTGAGTCTCTACGTCTGGCGACCATCGTGAAGCTCAACAGCGAAGAGTTGTCTATGGTCGCCGCAATGCTAAAGCTTAACGAAACAGAGGAACAGGCTTTGGCGCGTCGCCTGCTCGCGCTCTTTGAACTTGAATTAGTCGCCATCACGCGCGGCGCGCAGGGAAGCCTGCTCGTGACAAACGAAGAGACGGTTAATCATCCGGGCCTCACGGTGAAAGTGAAAGACACCATCGGCGCGGGCGATGCGTTTACAGCCACGCTCGCGCATTACCACCTGCGCCGCGCGCCACTGCAAATTATCAACGAAGCCGCCAATCGAATGGGAGCGTGGATTGCCACGCAAGCCGGAGCGACCCCCGAAATCAAGCCGCGGTTTCTTAAACACCTGTTAGGTGATTTAGACTCGCACGGCGCTGGCCGAGCCAGCATCAGCGAGGACCAATAAACAGTTTTAGAGGAGACTATGAAACTAAGCGACACAATACTGCCCGAGTTTGACCACGAGATGGCTAATACGCGCAAAACTCTCGAACGCGTCCCCGACGACAAGCTCGATTGGCAGCCGCACGAAAAGTCTATGACGATGAGAGACTTGGCAACCCACCTCGCCACTTTGCCGAGTTGGGCCAGCTACACAATCAATCAAGATTCGTTAGATGTGGCACCGCCGGACGCTCCGCCACTGCGAGCGACGCCAATCAATTCGGTGCCGGAGGCCGTCGAGACGTTTGACAAAAACATCGCGGCAGCGCGTGCGGCCATCGCGGAAGCGAGCAACGAGCATCTTCTTCAGCCGTGGTCGCTCTTGAGCGGCGGGAAGACCGTTTTCACATTGCCCCGCATCGCCGTGCTCAGAAGCCTCGTGATGAACCACAACATTCACCACCGCGCTCAACTCGGCGTCTACCTGCGGCTCAACGACATTCCGGTGCCTTCAATCTACGGCCCTTCGGCTGATGAAGGCAGCATGTAGCAGTTCGGCCTGAGCGCAAATCTAGTCTCTAAAGCTTGAGGCGTTCAGCCTCGCGCTTGATGAGACGGTAAACGCGCGCCAGGTGCTGCTCAGTCGTCAAGACATTACCGACAGCCAGTCGCATTGCGACGCGCCCGCGTAAAGTTGTGTGCGTCAGGTACGTCTGCCCCGTCGCGTTTATAGCTTCGACGAGCCGGCGGTTGAATGCGTCTAACGCCTCAGCGGACAACCGAGCGCCGCCATCGCTCGCACGCGGCAGCGCGCGAAAACAGACGACGCCCATCATCAACGGGGCCAGCAACTCAAACTGCCCGCCTGCTTCAAGCCATGAGGCGAACAGTTGGGCCAAACGGATGTGCTCACGGATGCGCGCGGCCAAGCCCCGTCGGCCAAAGCTGCGAAAGACCATCCAGGCTTTGAGCGCGCGGAAGCGACGGCCAAGCTGTATGCCATAGTCCATGTAGTTGCGCTCTGCTTGTTCGGCATCGCCGCGCAGGTATTCGGGCACGAGCGAGAAGGCGGCGCGCAATAGCTCTGGACGTTTGACGTAGAGCGCGCTGAAGTCGAGCGGGACAAACAGCCATTTGTGCGGATTGACGACGACGGAATCCGCAGCCGCGACGCCCCGCATGAGTTGACGACCTTCGGGCAAGAGCGCCATCGCGCCGCCATAAGCCGCGTCAACATGCAGCCATACTTTGTGCTCACGGCACAGCGCCGCTATCTCCTCAACCGCGTCAACGCTCGCCGTCGAAGTTGTCCCGACGGTGGCAACGACCGCCAGCGGAAGAAACCGCGAGCGTAAGTCTTCCTCGATGGCGTGTTTGAGCGCAGACGTGTCCATGCGAAAATGCTCATCGCTCGCCACGCGCCGCACGTTAAGCTCTCCCATGCCGAGCGTGATGGCAGCTTTCTCGATGGAGCTATGAGCTTGGTCGGAAGCGTAAACACGCAAGACGGGCACTTCGGGCCGCCCGCATAAGCCACGCGCGCGTGCGTCAAGACCAAGCCCCTCACGCGCCGCCGCCAGCGCGTGCAACACGGCGACCGAAGCCGTGTCGTAGACCACTCCCGTAAAATCTGCCGGAAGACCAAGCATCTGTCGCAGCCAATCGAGAACCAATGTTTCCAACTCGGTCGCGGCGGGCGAAGTGCGCCAGGTCATCGCGCTGACGTTAAGGGCCGCCGCCAGCATTTCTCCCAAGATGCCGGGCGCTGTGGTCGTCGAGCCGAAGTAACCCAAAAACGCCGGATGGCCCCAGTGGACCAGACCGGGCACAATTTGTTTTTGAAAGTCTTGGAAAATTTCCTCAATCGGCGCAGGTTCTTCGGGCGGTGAGGCTGGCAATCGAGAAATGAGTTCGCCGGGCCGAACATCCGGTGAGATTTTGAAGTCTTCAAGATTGGCGCGATAGTCAGCTATCCAGTCGGCCACGCGATGCAGGGCGGCGCGGAAGTCCTCAGTGGGCATGTCGCCAAGCTCGGGCCAACCGCGCACGTCTTCGTCGTCTGGCATCTTCCTCTAAGCTTTCTTTTCGTTTACGGCTAGCGCGTGCGCTCTTGTAGCGCTCGGCGCTGCAAGCGCCCGCCCGCGCTCCACGCTCGCCCTGTGCCCTTCGACAGCAAGCGGTCGCCAAACGGATACCCGCCGCGCGTGACGCGCCAATAAAGCGCCCAATAGCTGCTCAAGGCTCGCTCCAACACCCAGAGCGGCGCGCAGAGGATTAAGTAGGCGGGAAAGAATTTATACGCGCCATCGCGCCAAAGCCCACGTAGCGCCAAGAGCATTGCACAGACTGAAACGAACGCCACGAAGCCGAGCATCGCGCCTGCGCCAACCAATAGCCAGAGCGCGACCGCCACAGGCAACAGCGACATAAAGAGCGTTGTCTTCGCGCGCATCACGAAATCCTCGTAAGCCTGACGCGGGCGCTGCTCCATCCACTTGCGCCAGGTCGGCGGGCGCTTGAGGATGAAAAAATCGCGCGCGTAACAAACGTCTGCACCGCTCAGCACAAAATGGCGGACGATTTCTTCGTTATCAAACAGCACGTCGCCGTCGTAGTGGCCGACGCTGAGGCACGTCGAGCGACGAAAAGCGCACGTGCCCGGATAATCGCCCGTTCGTAGCACGCCGCGGTTGATGAGCATTCGCGCGCCTTCCAGCCGCGCCCACCACGGCAGCGGTCGCAGGTAATTCTGCGGCCTCAACATCTCGTGCTGCTCCAGCAGCCTGCACGCACGCGCTATATCTTCAGCCGTATAGCGAATGTCATCGTCAGCCAACACGATGCGCTCACAATTCGCCAAATCAACACCCGTATGAACGCCGTTGACCTTGCCGTTGAGATACGTGTACTTCGGATTCACCTGGACATGACGACACACATCATCCCAAGCGCGCCCGTGCGCGGCGAAGACTTCCGGCGGAGAACCGTCAACCACCAGCACTTCGCAACCCGCACGCGCGAGGCTCCGAAAGTAGCGCGCAAAAGCTTCCGCTTCATCGCTGCTCGCACGCACGCGACGAATCGGCAGGATGTACGTGCAACAAGATTCTACGGCGCTATCGCGCGGCACACCGCACCTCCCTGTTTGAGTTTGCACTTGCACCGGCAGCTTCGCGCTCGGCGGCGCGCGCCGCACGCTCTACGCTTGCCCCGGCCCTCTCGCTCATATGCCGCTGCTGGTCGTAGCCGAGCACTATCTCCCAGGCTTCACGCGGGTATTTTTCCGCGAGCGGCAGCGCCACGTCGTGCAGCATCCAGCGCCCGTGGCGCTCGTCTTCACGGATGTGTAGTTCCCAATAGCCGCGCGCAGCCTCAGACATTCCGAGCCGTTCGGCTGCCGCGCGGTAATTATCAAACGCGGCGGGCACGGAGACTTCCGTGTACAGCAATCCGCCGACATAACGCAGGTAAAAACGCTTGCGTTCCGAGAGCAGAAAGCTGTGGTTGATGGCTGCGAGCACTTCCCACGGCACGAGGTCAAAGTAGGCTTCAGGCTCCGTGCGCATTCCGAGTTCGGTCAACATCGCAGTGAAAAACGTAGAGTGCTTACGCTGCAAACGCCCGCCGCCGTATTCTTCGACCAGCAAGCGCGTCATCATCGCGTGAACTTCGTTGGAGACTCCGCCGAGCGTGCGCGATAATTGGCTCGCCTCTACAAGACCATCGAGCGAAGCGATTGCCAGCAGGCGACGATAGCCCGCTTCACCAATCTCATCGCGGAAATAAAGACCGCACGCGGAAGGCTCCGGCGCTACGTCTGCGGCGGCACGGCGGCGCAGAGCTTCATCAACATTTTCACGCCGCAGAGCTTCAACGTTTAATTGCGCCCGCTCCCACTGCTGCCACGCGGCCTCAACGCGTTCGCGCACCGAGCGCAGATAAGAAGAGCGCTCGTTGTCGTAATTGCCGAGGTCGTCGTACCAAAAAAGTTTCAGGCGATTGATGCGATAGAGCACGCGCTGCAAAAAGAGATGGGCCGAGGCCGCTTGCTCATCTGCGCTCTCTGTCGCCTCGCTCTTGTAA
>CAZEZJ010000084.1:0-10584 GCA_964516695.1 uncultured Blastocatellaceae bacterium | reverse complement strand
CGGCGAGAGCAGCTTTGAGCGCTCGCTCGAAGAGATAAACAGACGACGGATGAGAGCGCACGCGTTCGTCCAGACCATCCATCTTTATCAGTTGGGCCAAACTCTCTTCCGCCCTCTCGTAGTCTGCTGCGGGCGTTTCGAACGCAATGTGCGTCGCGCTCAAACGGGCCGTGTATGCGGCGTGCTCACTCTGCATTCCTTAACTCCTTGTTCTGTTTAATGCTGTGGTCGGTCGGCTGAAAATTTGTCGCGCTAAACATGATGCTTAGGCATGAGAGGCTGCCTTCGGCTTTGCGAAACTCCGAGATGTCCAAGGCTTCAACCTGAGCACAATGTTTGGCGACGAGTTCGAGCGTGCGCGGCGCGCCGGCCTCCACGCAGAGCGCATCGCCAACGCGCACGGTGCTGGCCGCCCAAGGCTCATCCTCCGGCGTGTGCAAAACCCAGCAGCGTGCAAACGCGCTCTGGTCAATCCATCGCGCGTTGAGCAGCACCGTCTCATCGTCGAGCGCGCTACAGGCGGTCGTCAGATGCAAGCTGCCGCGAACTTCGACGGGCGTTACCTTGTAGCCAAACGGACTGGCGAGACGACTGAAAGCTTCAATTCCGGCACGGTTTGTCCGGCTAGAACGCCCGACGAAAATTTCTTTGCCGAGCATGACGATGTCGCCGCCGTCGAGCGTGGCGGGCGGCGGGATGCGCGCGATTTGCCTATGTTGGGAAAGGATTTTTTCGACCGCGTTTATCTCGCCGCGACGCGCTGGCGCGCCCATGTGAGCGACGACGGCCAGTTCATCCAAGACCACAGCCGTATCGGCGACGAAGCAGCAATCGGGAAATGAGTCGGCAGCTTCAATGCGGATGACATCCGCGCCGCGATTGATGAGAAAGTTGCAGTAAGCTTCGTGCTGGCGGACTGCCTGTTCGTAGTCCACCGGCTCGCGCTGCTTAAAGGTTAGCTCGCACCCTGAGATATTGCGTGAGACGGCGCGTGTAATCGCCTTCAAAATCATTCCACCCCTTGCTCGTTGTTAGCCGTCCGGCATTCAAGTTACGGACCGGCTGTAGAGGTCGCTGGGGACAACTATTGAAAAGCGCTGCCCCTTATGCAACCTTCCCTTAGTCTCCGGCGCTTGTGCGCGCGGCGTTTGATTCATGCCTTTGAACTGCGCTGATTATAACACGGAAAGTTAGCCACGCCAGTTTGTCAAAAGTAACGCAAGTTTTTCTCAATTCAAACGACGAGCAGGTATTTATAGCAAACTGCGTCTCCGCTTTTGCTGCTTATTCTTGCTCATCAATCTTCGCTTGATTGCGCCCGCCTTCAGTCCGTACACTTCTGTACAATCAACTCTTGAAAGCGGCTGGCGTCTTCAATCATCCGCACGTTATTGAACAACACATAAGACTCCCTCTCATCCGGCAGCATTGCCAACAACTCTTCCAATTCGTCATCCTCATAAACATAACGCCATCCTTTACGCCCGTGCAGCCGGAAGTAACATTGTTCGGGCGTCTGCGTTCGCGCTGTGAATGGGTCAACGACGTGGGCCAACCCAAGCTCGCGGCAGAGCGTGCGCACCAACTCGCCGGGCCAATCGCCGCGCGGCTCCCAGAAAAACTGCAAGCCATCCGGGCGCTCAATCGCAGCGAAGAATCTGCGCATATTCTCTACGTTCGCGGGTGCCGGCGTGAAGCTCGCCGGACACTGAAACAGGATGCGGCGAGCCGCCAGCGCACGCGCGCACGCGAGCGTTGTCTCCCATGCTTCCTTGACAATCCTTGTCGCACGAAACGAGCCACACTCTGCGCGTTCCGTTTCGCTGAGTTCCCTTTTGAGTCGTTTGTAGGTGGGGCTGCGCGCCTCATGTGTGATGAGTTGCCAGGCTTTCAGCATAAACTCGAAAGCGGGCGGCGCTTGTGCGCGCCAGCGTTCGAGCGTCTGGATTTGCGGCGGCTGGTAAAACGTCTGCTGCACTTCGACGACCGGAAAGCGCAGCGTATATTCCGCCATCGCCGAGCGAAAGCCGCAGCATCCGACCTTGATTGGTGATGTTTGCTCCGTCATCAGCCAAGTTTCACAAACAAATTATCTGCCGATGACGCTCAATTTGAGGCGCGAGCCATTTGGCCCCGAGCGATAGACGCGCTGGGTGGCCTTCTGAAAATCGTTTGCCGTCGCCTTGTAGATGTCCACAAACTTCTGCGGATTGCGGTCCACCAGCGGAAACCAACTGCTTTGGATTTGCACCATGATGCGATGGCCTTTCTTGAAAGTGTGGCTGGCATCGGGCAGTTCAAATGCGACGCGGGTGGGCTTATTAGGCTCCATCGCTTCGGGCCGCTCGAAGCTGTTGCGGAATCTGGCGCGCATCACCTCCGCGCGCACGAGCATTTGGTAGCCTCCCATCTTCACGCCCGCGGGATTCGGGTTGTTGTCCGGCGCGTCGTTCGGATAAACGTCAATGAGCTTGACCACGAAATCCGAATCCGTGCCGCTTGTTGAGACCAGAAGGTCAGCATTGATTGGCCCAACTATCGTCACGTCTTCCGTCAGCACGTCCGATTCATAGACGAGCACATCGGGCCGCGTCGCGGCAAAGCGCTGGTCGTCCGTCATATACTCTCGCGTGCGATTAATCGTCGTCAGGTTGATGTAGGGCACGGGCTTCGAAGGGTCGCTGATGTATTCGTCATAACTTTGAGCGGATGTGCTCGGCGGAGCGGTGAAAGAGAGTTTGCCGCCCGGATGAAAGTAGAGCGATTTGGCCTGCGTGTTGCGCGGCGGCCACTCCGCGTAAGTCCGCCACTGGTTTGAGCCGGTCTCGAAAATATAAGCTTCGGGCAAATTCGGTTGAGGGCCGTCTTTCAGATAGTGGTTGAAGAACGGCAGTTCTATCTTCTCGCGATAGAAGAGCGAGGTCGGGGAGCCGAACCGCACGTTGCCGAGCGCATCGCCGTCGGCGCGCGCCCAGCCGCCATGAAACCAAGGCCCCATCACCAACACGTTGAAGAGACCCGGATTCTGCTTCTCGATGGCATGATAGACGTTGACTGTGCCCGCCAGGTCTTCGGCGTCGAACCAACCGCCGACGGTCATCACAGCCGCGCGTATGTTCTTCAAATGTGGGCGCAGGTCGCGCGCCTTCCAGTATTGGTCGTAATTCGGGTGGTCCATCATCTCGTTCCAGAAGGCGACGTTGTTATGGAAGTAGCGCGTGTTGGCGTTCGACAGTGGGCCGAGGTCCAGAAAGAATTTGTAGGCGTCTGGCGTGCCAAAATCAAGGGGCGTCGGCCATTCGGTTGTCGGCTGCGGTCTGGGCTGTCCGAACCCGGCAAAAAAGCTGAAGGCGTCAATGAGAAAGAACGCGCCGTTGTGATGAAAGTCATCCGACGTGAACCAATCTGAGATGGGAGCTTGCGGTGAAACGGCCTTCAAAGCCGCGTGCGAATCGATGCTTCCGGCAGCCGTGTAGAATCCGGGATAGGAGATGCCCCACATGCCGGCGCGCCCGTTGTTGTTGGGCACGTTCCTCACCAGCCATTCAATCGAATCATAAGCATCGGTGCTTTCGTCTATCTGCCGCGAATCGCTCTTGCGCACTAGCTGCGGCCTGACGTTGACGAACTCGCCTTCGGACATAAATTTCCCGCGCACGTCCTGATAAGCGAAGATGAAGCCCTCGCGCGCAAAACCGACGGATGGGCCAAGCCGCTCTTTATATTTGTCAGGGCCGTATGGGCCAACACTGTAAGGCGTGCGCGTGAACATCAGCGGATATTTTCGCGACGTGTCTTTGGGCACGTAAATGACTGTGAAGAGCCGCACGCCATCGCGCATCGGAATCATCTGCTCCATCTTCGTATAGTGAGCCTTAACGTCAAACGCTTCCTGCGCGTGCGCAAGCGAAGCCAGGCTCAAAAGACACAGCGACCACAGCAGGCAAGATTTGAGCTTCACAACTAAACGCCTAGTTCTCATCTACCATCTCCTCACGAAAAGACTACTCCGGTTCTTAAAAATCGAACCCGATACGGAAAACAGGGATGAAATACTTTACAACCTGAAGTTCGCCCGGACAAAACGAGCGGCGGCAAAGGCCAGCAACTTCCCGCGCTGCAAAAATTACTCTTGACACTTCTACTACGTTTGTCGTAATTTTAACCTCAGATATAGTACAACGCATATCAGGAGCGTGTTATGACTCGGAGAGACATACTCAAGTTAGCCGTCCTTTTTGTCGTTACCGGAGCCGCGTGGTCGAGCTTGATGCCGTCTTTAGTTCAAGCGCAATCCACAAGCCGAGTTGTCAATCATGCGCCTGATGATGCGGAGGATTATCACAAACTCGGCTTGGCCCATGCCGACGCGGGCAGATACGACGAGGCCGTCAAAAATCTCAAGCGGGCCACTGTACTCCGCCCTGATTACGCCTTGGCTTACAACGACCTCGGTTATGTCTATTCCAAATTAGGCCAGCACGAGGAAGCGCTCAAGGCGTACAGTGAAGCCATCCGTGTGAGAAGTGATTACGCTCTGGCCTACAATAATCTGGGGATGGCGTACGGCGCTGTGGGCCGTTACACGGAAGCCGTCGCCGCTCTGAAAAAAGCCATCAGCCTGCGGCACGACTACGCCGCTGCTTATCACAATCTTGGAGCCACCTACTTTAAGATTGGGCAGAGCGCCGAAGCAATCGCCGCTCTCCGGCAGTCAATCTTCTACAGGACCAATCACGCTGGGGCGCATTACGACTTGGGCGTCGCTTATTCGGATTTAGGAAACTATGAGGCAGCGATTGAATCTTTTGGAAAGGCTCTCTCGCTTCAGCCTGATTTGGCGCTGGCATACAGAGGTTTGGGATTTGCGTATCACAAGCTGGGCAGAGCCGTTGATGCCATTGCGGCCTACGAGCAGGCCATCAAACTCAATCAAGATGACGCGGAAGCTCTTAACAATCTAGGCGTAGCGTATGCCAGCATCAAAATGCACAAAGAGGCTGTCAAGGCTTACCAGCGCGCAATCAACCTCAACGCGCAGTACGGCGCGGCTTACTACAATCTGGGATTAGCCTACTTGAGCCTCAACCGTAGAGATGAGGCGGTAAAACAGTATGTCGTGCTCAAAGCCGCTGACCCCAATTTCGCGAGCAACCTGTATCGTCTCATCTACAAAGATAACCTGCTGGTCGTGACGCACAAGTAAGAGCGCAAGCTCTCGCGTCCGCGCTCTTATTTTTTCACCAAACCTTCAAGCTTTCGCCCCGAACGCTCTCAGCCTCGGTCGCTAAGCAGCAGCGGCTAAATATCTCTTGACACTCTACTACTATAGTCGTAGTCTGGGCCGCAAGTGTAGTAATTACGCCGAGGAGGGAAACTTGGTTAAAGAGCCGAATATCAAACTGACGAAGTTTGAGCTGGAGGTGATGAAAGCCGTCTGGGAATTGGGGCCGGCATCCATCAGGGAGATTCAAGAAAAGCTGCCTGAGAAAAAGCGCCCCGCCTACACCACAGTTCAAACCATCATCTATCGCCTTGAAGAGAAGGGCGCTGTCCGGCGCGTTAAGAAGATTGGCAACGCGCATATCTTCGAGGCGGCGGTCACGAAAAAGTCGGCCCACCGCAGGCTGATTAACGAATTGCTTGATTTGTTTGGCGGTTCGGCCAGACCCCTGATGACTCATCTCGTGGAGACAGGAAAGCTGTCTTTGGAGGACGTGCGCGAGTTGGAAAACGACTTGTTGAAGCAGCAGGACGAACAGCCCGCTGGCGGCAGCGGAAGCAGAAGACGAGTTTGAGCGTTAAAGCTCTAGGGGCCTTTGAAAGGAGCGGCAAATAATGACTCTCTATGAGCGAGTAGTGGAATGGTCAAGCTGGGGCTGGCCTCTGCTGGTCAATCACCTTTGGCAGGCGACCCTCTTTTCTCTGCTGATAATCATCGTTTCCGTGGCGCTCAAACGCGCGCCCGCGCGCGTGCGTCACGCCTTGCTGCTCATCGCCTTAGTAAAATTTGCGCTTCCGGCCGCGACCATCGCTTCTTTTATCAGTTGGGTGGGCATTGATGTCGCGTCGCTTTTCGCTGCGGAGAGCGGCAGCCAGTCCGGCGGGCTGGCTATCTCTCCGCTGTTGTCGCCGGTGACAAGCCCGCCCGTCATCCTCCAAGCAATCGAGCCGGTGACGACATCTGCCGCCGCTACGGCTCAATCAACCTCAATCGCTTACACGCTGATTGTACAGGAGAGCAACTACCTGTACGTCACGCTGACTCTCTGCTGGGCCATCGTCTGTGCGCTGCTGCTGTCTTCATGGTTGAGAAGAAGAAGCCAACTCTCGGCGGCCATACGAGCAGGAAAAACCTTGACGAGCGGCAGGGAGTGGCAGGTTCTTGAGCGTGTTCGTTGTTGGCTCGGGGTGCGCCGCACAGTGAGGCTCGTCGTTTCATCGAGAATTACGGAGCCGGGCGTGTGGCGCGTCTTCAGGCCGATTGTGGTGGTGCCGGAAGGTGTTGCGGAATTGCTCAGTGATGAGGAACTCGAAGCGGTGATGCTGCATGAGATGATTCACGTCGAGCGGTGGGACAATTTGGTTGCCATTCTTCAGCGAATTGTTTGTTGCGTGCTCTGGTTTCACCCGCTCGTGTGGTTGCTGGATAGGCGTTTGACGGCGGAGCGAGAGCAATCTTGCGACGACACGGTGATTCGTCTCGGCGGAGCATCCGAGGTTTACGCCGCCAGCATCACGAAGGTTTGCAGGTATAGCATCGGCTGGGAAATGAGCGGGCTTTCCAGCGCCGCCGGCTCTAATTTGAAGCGAAGAATCAAACGCATCATGGCCGTTGACGTTAATCGAAGCCCGTCGATTGCACACTGGATAATCGTCGGCGCGATGAGCGTGGCGGTCGTCATCTTTTCAGCCGCGGCGGGCCTGATACATGGCGACGTAGCTACTGCGCAGATGAGCAGTCAAACTCAAGGCGCGAGCGACCCTCGCTTTGAAGTGACGACCGACGAGGCAGTGGCGCAAGAGAATCAAGCCCTCGTCGCCGTAGAAAACGCTCCGCAAATAGTTCCTCCGCAGGAGCCGCGCGACGCCTACCAGCAGCCGGTGATAAATCTGCCGGACGTGCGCGTTGAGGTTAAAAGCCCGCCCGCTGAGCCGCAGCCAGACAATCCGCCGAACGCTCCCTCTGCCATCCGGCCAAGCTCTGATATGCAACCGCCGCAGCCTGAGCAAGCGGCGCAAAAGCCAGAGATGTTGGCGACGATAATTCCGGTAGCGGGAACTATGCGCAGGGATGCCAGAAAGTTTATCGGGCGGTATGAGGTAGACCCGTCGAGGTCTGAAAACTTTATCCTAGACATCACGCTGGAAAACGGCGAACTCTGGCTCAAGCCTTCTCACGCCGCTAAGCGCAAGCTGCTGCAAACGTCGGAGACGAGCTTCACCGACGCTTATTCGGATTTTCGTTTGACCTTCATTTATGGCGACAAAGGCGCGGTCATTGGTCTGAGGCTCGATTCATGGGGGCCTGATAACGTCACGGCGCGGCGGCTGGTGTTGCCGCAGCCGAGCCGCCGCGGCAACACAATTTTCAGGCTCAAGGGTTACCGGAATGCCAGAATCGTCGCGGTCGCGGGAAGCTTCAACAAGTGGAATCAATCGCAGTTGCTCTTCGCCAGAGAGGGCGACGAATGGGTGTGCCGCGTGAACCTGCCGCCCGGCAAGCATCAATACAAGTTCATCATTGACGGAAACTGGATTACAGACCCGAACAACAGCAAGCTTGTGGATGACGGGCGAGGCAACACTAATTCGCTCTTGAGCGCGGAATGACGTTACAGCGCTCTTCCTCTCGCCCTTGAAAAGAGAGGAAGCGCGCTCTAACTATTTCCTGTCCGGTTTGAGTTCCCACAGGACGTTGACGATAACCCAACGACCGTTGGACTTCGCCATGTGCAGGTAATCTATCCAATCGCCGGCAACAACTTTGACGCTGGCCGCTCCTCCGAAGACATCAAGGATGGTGACATCCTTCTGCTGTTTTTCCTTCGGGGTCTTGGTGCCGCCGCCAGCCCTCGTTCCCTGCACCAAAGTCAGCGCGCTCATCTGGCTCAACCTGCTTCTTCCCGTTTGCGGGTTGGTCTCGACAATTCTCTTCGCCAACTCAGGATGAAGGGCACGCTCCATGCGCTCCGCGTTACCTTCATACCAGCCTTCGATGTAATCCAGAGCGGTCTGTTTGATGGCCGCCGCGTCCGGTGTGGAAGCGGACGACGCCGCGTTTTGCGCGCGAACCGCTACGGAGCCAAGCACCAACACAATCAGCGCCAGCATAACTACCAAAACGTTTTTTCTCATCGGCGTACTCCTTTAGAATTTGCGGATTGATGAATCAACAACCCAAATGATGATGGTTTACTTCTGAAGCACGATTTCTGCTATCTGATTTCCGAGCGCGCCTAAGCCTAAACGCCCGCCGCCCTCAAGATTGGTTAAGAGCACGACGGCGAAGCCTTCCTGCGGCAGAATGTAAAGGTCCGTGGTCGCCCCTTGCTGCGCTCCGCCATGCCGGATGGCTCCTGTGCTGTTTTCGCCCGTCTCGATAAACCAGCCCAACCCGTAGTTTGTTTCCTGCCCGTCGCGCATCTTCTGGCGCGTCGTCATCAGGCGAAAGGTTTCGCGTTTCAACAGCACGCCGCTTTGCACGGCGATGGCAAACTTCGCTAAATCTTCCACGGACGCGCAAAGGCCGCCGCCGGGGATTTTGTAGCTCGTGTCGTCGAGCGCGCGATTGCGCAAGCTTCCGGCGGGGGTTTTTCCATAGCCTTGCGCGCGATTGGGGATGAGGTCGAAGATGTCATCGGCGCGCGCCGTGTTCATGCCGGCGGGCTTGAAGATGTTTTCGCGCATGTAGTCCATGAAGGCCAGGCCGGAAGCGCCCTCGACGACGCAGCCGAGCAGCGTATAGCCGAAGGTTGTATATGTCATCTTCGTGCCCGGCTCGTGTTGGAGCGGGTCGTCCTTAAACAGGCTGAGCGCATCGGTTAGTTTCTCATAGTGGCGCGTGTTTTCTTGGGTTTCGTCGGCGCGATAATGGCGGACGCCGCTTAAGTGTCCGAGCAACTGGCGCGTTGTGATGGCCCACTGTTTTTGCGGAAAGGCCGGGCAGTATTTCTGCACGGGCGCGTCTAGGTCGAGCTTCGCGCGCTCTGAGAGCTGCAAGGCGGCGACGGCGGTGATGGGTTTGGAGACCGACGCGAGGCGATAGACGGTTGAGGCTTTGGCCGGGGCAAAGTGCTCTAGGTTCGCCATGCCGTAGCCGCGTTGAAAGCGAAGCTGGTTATCGGTGACGATGGCGATGGAGAGGCCCGGAACGTTGTGGCGCGACATGAACGACGAAACGGCGGTCTCGACTTTCGTGATTTTGTCGGCGGGCAAGCCCGCGACGGCTTGAGCCGCGGTGTGCGTCCAAGCCGTTTGCAGAAACAGCAGAGCCGCCACGCAGAGCAAGCGAAGAGCGGCCATTTTCAGCGTCTTCCTCATCATTTCTCCATTACCAACGCTTCCCGCCGCCAGCGCCAGCTAAAATTCGCGATGAATTTTCCGGCGGCGCTTTAATTGTAGATGTCAACGTAAATCTTGTAAGTGCCGTCCGGTTGGAGTTTCCAAAGGACGACGAAATCGCAGACGTAGGTTTGGTCAGCGCCGTTATAAGTGGTCGTCAGCGAAGACTTGCCGATTTGCCAAACGCTCTCTTTGTCTCCGCCGAGTTCTATGACCTCAAGCTTCCAGTCCTTCGCATTCTTAATGCTTGTCCAGTATTGGTCAATGGCTGCGCGGCCCTGAATCTTTTTGCCGCGATGGAAGAGAAGCATCGCATCGTCGGCGTAGAAGGCTGCGACGCCGCGCAGGTCGCCGCGCTTGAAGGTCTCGACCATCTGCCGGTTGGCAGCAACTATCTTCTCGCGCACGGCGGTGGGCGGCTCAGCTTTATCATTGATTGATGACAACGAAATCGCAGCGGCGCTCGCTTGAGACGCCACGGGCGTCGCGTTTTGAGCGACGGCGCTGTGGTTGTATGTCAGGACAAAAAGCAAAAGCAGCAAGTGAGTTTTCAGTAAGCGCATATCGGCCCTCGGCTTTCTCGGAAGATAGATTATTCGAAACCAGAGATGATTATGACGGCAATCGTCAGCGGCACAAGCGATTTGTGATAAGCGGTTGCTTTCAAGGGAAAAGCGGCGAGGCGAGAGCGACAGACTGCACGCGCCCTTAAGGCTCAGGATTTCAACAGCGCGTCGAGATTCTTACGATAGCGACGGCTTGAGGAAAGCCGCGTGCCGTCTTGCAGGATGATGACATACTCGCCATTGAATAGAGGCTGCAACTCTTTAATGCGTTCGAGACGGACGAGCGTTGAGCGACGCAGGCGCAAGAATTTCGTCGCATCGAGTTTTCTTTCGATTCCGTCCATGGTCTCGCGCAGCAGGTGTGATTCGCGGCCCGCGTGGAGTTGGACGTAGTTGCCCTGCGCTTCAATCCAATCAATCTCGCTGACGCTCAAAAAGATGATGCGTCCGGCTT
>CAZEZJ010000083.1:0-15480 GCA_964516695.1 uncultured Blastocatellaceae bacterium | reverse complement strand
AAAAGCGTGAGGAATTGGAAGCCAAAAATAAAGAGATTATGGCGGCCAATGAAAAGAATCAGAAGATTAACGAGGTTATTGGCCGCACGTTCAAGGCCGGCAACGATGCTCTCACGCTGGGCGGCGAAGCGTCGAAAGCGAGGAAGCGCGACGAAGCCATCACCCATTACAGCACGGCCATCACGCAGTATAGCGAAGGCATCGCTGCCGACCCTGAGCAGCCAGCCCTTCTGACCAACAGGTCAATTGCCCTCAGAGCACGCGGCGTCGAGCGATTCAACTCGGCCATCGAAGCCAAAGACGACGCGTCTAAAGCTTCCAACCTCGAAGGAGCCAAAAAGGATTTTAAAGACGCGGTTGATTCCGCCGAACAGTCCATCAAATACTTGAAAGCTCAAACCGCGCCCGCGCCGACCGACCAGCCGGGGCTTAAAGCGTATGAGGCCAATAAGCTTGCCGCTCTTTCGGCCCGCGCAGAGGCCATGAGGCTCTTCGTCTCGAAGGCAGACCAATCCCAAGCGGATGCGGGAATCGCCGCCTACACAGAATATCTGGCAGCCGAAACCGACGCGACGAAGAAATCAAAAGCCCAACTGGATGCGGCCAAGATGCTCTTCGAGGCCAACGCTTTCGACAGAGCCGTAACCGAATACCAGAAGATTCTGACCGACAATCCAGACAACATTGACGCGCTCGTTTATGCGGGCCTCTCGCTCATCAACGTCGGCTACTCGACCAACGATAAGGCCAAATTCCAAGAGGGAGCCAACTACCTGCAACGCTTTGTCGATAAAGCTCCCGAAGGCCATTCCTTGAAGGCTGACGCCAAGGCGGTGCTGGAAAACATCAAGGCCCAGCAGAATATTAAGCCTGAAAAACCTGCCAGCGGCGGGCGTCGAAGGGGTTAATCCCTCGATTTCGTAACTCTTCAAACCAAAGGCCGCGCTCAAAGGATAGCCACTTATCGAGCGCGGCCTTCGCATGTCAATCTGACCGAATAAATTATCATCTTGACACCCGCCTGAGTTAAACTATAATATGCCAGTTGCAACGGTGCTAAACACCGTTTGCCTTGTCTGGTGGCATCTCTTTACCGCGTCAGACATCTCGGCTCGTTCTGCCGTCAACCCCTTCCTGATTGAAAAATGTTTCGCAGCTAAATGGAACTTCAGAAACGATGTCAGCCAAATTAGGCGAAATTCTCGTCCGCGAAAATCTGCTAACTCCGCAGCAATTGCGTGAAGCCCTCGACTACCAGCGCGAGCATGGTGGCCGCCTCGGATTTAATCTAGTCAAACTGGGTCTCGTCTCCGACGATACGATTACGACGGTGCTTTCCCGTCAGTATGGCGTGCCCTCCGTCAACCTGGAACTGTTTGACATCGAAGACTCCGTGATTCGCCTGATTCCGCAGGAGGTGGCGCAGAAATACTTTGTGCTGCCGCTCTCGCGCGTCGGCGCGACCCTGACGCTGGCGATGGTTGACCCGACCAACGTCTTCGCGATGGACGACATAAAGTTTATGACGGGCCTCAACATTGAGCCGGTCGTCGTCTCGGAAGCGAGCGTGCAGGAAGCCATCACGAAGTATTACCAGATTTCGCGCGAGATAGAGTTGGCGGCGGAGGCGGAAGTCGTTGTCGAAGGAATGAGCAGCAACGGCAGAGGCCATAACGGCAACGGGCATAACAGTATTACAAACGCCGACCTGGTTTCGCTCGGTAGCTTTGATTTCAACCACGTCGATGAGGCCGCAGACCATCTCGAAGTCATAGAAGACAACGAGGAGATTGACCTCTCAAGCCTGGCGCGGATGAGCGAAGACGCGCCCGTCGTGCGGCTCGTCAACGTGCTGATGGTTGACGCGCTCCGTCGCGGCGCTTCAGACATTCACATCGAGCCTTACGAAAAAGAGTTGCGCATTCGTTTCCGTATTGACGGCGTGCTCTACGACATCATGCACCCGCCCTTAAAGATGCGCGACGCCCTCATCTCGCGCCTCAAAATCATGTCCAAGCTCGACATT
Organism: uncultured Blastocatellaceae bacterium; assembly: GCA_964516695.1. Taxonomy (GTDB): domain Bacteria; phylum Acidobacteriota; class Blastocatellia; order Pyrinomonadales; family Pyrinomonadaceae; genus DASVTR01. Next base: position 13,454 of record CAZEZJ010000083.1, on the reverse strand, counting down.
TCGGAAAAGCGTTTGCCGCAGGACGGGCGCATTAAGATTAAGGTCAAGGTCGAAGCACGCTCGCGCGAGTTAGACTTCCGCGTTTCAACGCTTCCCACGCTGTTCGGTGAAAAGGTCGTGCTGCGCCTGCTCGACAAAGAAAACTTGATGCTCGACATGACGAAGCTCGGTTTTGAGCCGGAATCGCTCGTCAAGTTTCAGCGCAACATCTCGCGTCCCTACGGCATGGTGCTCGTCACGGGGCCGACCGGCTCCGGCAAAACCAACACGCTCTATTCCGCGCTGCAATCTCTGAACACCACCGCCACCAACATTATGACGGCGGAAGACCCTGTCGAGTTTAACCTCGCGGGCATCAATCAGGTGCAGATGAAAGAGCAGATTGGTTTGAACTTCGCAGCCGCGCTGCGCTCCTTCCTGCGTCAAGACCCGAACATCATCCTCGTCGGTGAAGTCCGTGACTTTGAGACCGCCGAAATCGCCATCAAGGCCGCGCTCACAGGCCACCTCGTCCTCTCCACCCTTCACACCAACGACGCGCCTTCCACAATCTCGCGTCTGATGAACATGGGCATCGAGCCTTTTTTGGTCGCCACCTCCGTCAACCTGATTCAGGCGCAGCGTCTCATCCGCCGCATCTGTAAAGACTGCAAGACGGAACAGCAGATGCCGCCCGAGGCTCTGTTGGAAGTCGGCTTCACGGCTGATGAAGCAAACCAGTTGAAGACGTACAAAGGCAAGGGCTGTCAGACCTGTAATAACACCGGATACAAGGGTCGGGTCGGTCTTTACGAAGTCATGGAAGTGACGGACGAGATACGCGAGTTGATTCTGATTGGCGCTTCGGCCTTAGAGCTACGCAAGAAGGCCATTGACGACGGAATGATTACGCTGCGCGAGTCTGGTCTGCACAAGATACGAAACGGAATTACCACCATCGAAGAAGTCGTGCGGGAGACGGTGGCTTGAGGAGATAGGAAAATTATGCGTCGCGTTACCGCTTTAGTGTTAGCCATCATGTTCTCAGTCTCCATCGTGTTGCCGTTGGTTGATTCCTCGGCGCACCGGACTAATCGTCCGGGCGTCCATCGCCATCGCAAGCATCGCCACTCGCGCGCCTGGTGGCGACGCTACCGCGCGCGCATCAAACGCCAGCGCGCAGCCGCGCTCGCACGCCGCGCCTTAATCGCTCAACGCGGTCATAACTCCAATACACCGGCCGCCGCGGACATCGAGCGCCCGATTCTGACGAGCCAGTCGGCAGCCGTCGGCAGCCGCACCAACGATGCGCGCAGTTCCGCAAGTCTGCTGCTGCCCGAACGCAGAAGCACCACGCCCTTCATGGTCAACGGCCAGACACAGTTTCGCCTTTACGCGCAGAACGGACAGGCCGTGGGCCAAGCAACGCTGTCGGCGGTCAACGCCACGCCGCTTAACGTCGGCGCGATGAACGCCAAAACGCAGCGTCGTCAACTCGCGGGCGTGCCCTTTACGGATTTACGCCGTCAGGTCATCGAGAAAATGATTGCCGGGGGCGGCTGGGTCGTCAACGACATGGAGCGCGAGCTTAACGGTCGCCGCGTCTTTATTGTGGTCGCACAGACCGCGGCTTCCAGCGATGGCCGCACACCGGCTCAAACATGGAACTTCTATTTCACGGAGATTGACGGACGCATCTACAGCCTTGCGGCCCACGCGCCGCTCGACATGACGGAGCAGATGGCTGCCGAATCGGAAAAGGTGATTGCCACTTTGCCGACCAGCAATCGCTCCGTGCTGGCCGGTAAAGCCAACCGCTAATCGCTGCCTTCCGCCTTCCGCCACGGCTTCGCTACACACACGCCCCGGCAGTTAGGACGCACTACGCGTAAACAGACTCACAGGAGAAACAAGCCCTATGATGTTGAATCAACCCGCTTCGCAGATTACGCTCAGCGAGCTACTGCGAAAACTCGCCGAGATGGGCGGCTCTGACCTTCACATCACGACCAACACCCCGCCACAGGTACGCGTTGACGGCCACCTGCGCCAGCTTGACGGCTACAAGGCGCTGACTTCCGCTGACACTAAAGAGTTGGCCTATTCCGTTTTGACCGACGCGCAGAAGCACCGCTTCGAAGAGAATCTCGAACTCGACTTCTCTTTCGGCGTCAAGGGACTCTCGCGCTTTCGTGCCAACATCTTCAACCAGCGCGGCGCGGTCGGCGCGGTCTTTCGCGCGATTCCCTACGAGATTAAGCCGTTTGAAGCGCTCGGCCTGCCCACGGTGGTCAAGACTTTGTGCGACAAGCCGCGCGGCTTGATTCTCGTCACAGGCCCCACGGGTTCCGGCAAGTCAACGACGCTCGCCGCGATGATTGACAAAATCAACTCAGACCGCCACGAGCACATTCTGACCATCGAAGACCCCATCGAATTTCTGCACAATCATAAAAACTGCCTCGTCAATCAGCGCGAGGTCAATGCCGACACGCGCGGCTTCGCTGAAGCCTTGCGGACGGCGCTGCGCCAAGACCCGGACGTGGTGCTCGTCGGCGAAATGCGCGACCTTGAGACCATCGAATCGGCGTTGCGTATCGCGGAGACGGGCCACCTGACCTTCGCCACGCTGCACACCAACTCCGCTGCCTCGACCATCAACCGCATCATTGATGTCTTCCCTTCCGAGCAGCAATCGCAGATTAGAGCGCAACTCTCGCTCGTGCTCGAAGGCATTCTGTGTCAGGCGCTTTTGCCGCGCGCAGACGGCCACGGGCGTTCGATGGCGCTCGAAATCCTCGTCCCCAACGCCGCCATTCGCAACCTCATTCGCGAAGACAAGGTGCACCAGATTTACTCCATGATGCAGACGGGGCAGGACAAGTACGGAATGCAGACCTTCAACCAGGCGCTGGCCTCGCTCTATCACAAGCGTCAGATTTCGCTCGACGTCGCGATGCAGCGCTCCTCGAATCAAGACGAGCTGAAGGAATTGATAGAACGCGGCTCCGGCCTCAACACAGGCAATGGCAACGGCTCAATGGCGCGTCCCGGCGCGCACCCAAGCCCCTACGCACAGGGGCGTCCCGTCGGCGTCCGCCCGCCCGTCCGTTAAAGATGAAAGGCGTGCTCGCTCTCTTTCAGTTTGCGTTTGAGACGAGAGAAGGCCGCCGGACACTAGATTAACAAGATGAGTCACGTAAGACATCTGACATTAATGGGATTCGCGCTGGCGCTTGTTTCGTGCGCGCTGGTTGTCGTCGCTCCGGCACAGGAAGCACGGCAACGTTCCGCTCGGTCTTTGACGAGCGAAGACTTGCTCGACCGCCGCACAGCTTATGTCGCTCCATCGAGTGGGACGGGCATTGCTCCCTCGTCCGGCTCAATGGGTGCGGCGGTCAGCGCTTTTTATCGCGACCCGTCAGGCGCTTTCGTCCTCAACTTTCCGAATCGCAGTTGGCACGTCAACAGCAAGGGGGCGCACGGAGGCCGGCTCGACACCGTTCGCTCGTTTCGCAAGCTCGAAGAGGAAGGCTTCGCTTCGGCCACCGCCAACGTTTATGTGTTGGAGGAGAGAGGCCAATCCGCTCTCGCCGAAGTTGCCAGCCTCAGCCCCGAACAGCAACAAAAACTGGCGGGCCTGTTGGCAGTTCGCTTCTTGAGCAACAGCAGTTCGCTCGTCTCCGTCGAGCAAATTTTCAACGGCACGGGCCTGCGCGTCGTTGCCGACCAACACATCGGACGCCGCACGACGGTGCGCGCCGTCATCAACGCCTTCGCGCGGCGCGGTCATCTCTACGTCGTGGTTTGCAGCGCGCCTGCGGAGAGCTTCGAAAATAACCGGCGCGAGTTTAACGACATCACAGCCTCGCTGGCATCGTCAGTCATGCGCTCGCTCTAGTAGAGAGCGCGTCTTCAATCCAACAGGAGTTTCCAACGTCATGCCCACTTACGTCTTCAAAGGCCGCAATCGTCTCAACGAAACCATCGTCGGAGAACGCGTCGCGGATAATCGCGAAGCCCTGCGCCAAATCCTGCGCCGCGAGCAGGTGACGCTCACCTCCGTCAAAGAGAAAGGGCGCGAGATTGGTATTCCCAAGATCGGCGAGCGCAAAAAAGTAAAGGCCAAAGAGCTTTCCATCTTCACGCGCCAGTTTTCCGTGATGATTGACGCCGGATTGCCTCTCGTCCAGTGCCTTGAGATTTTGGCCCAGCAGCAGGAGAACAAATATTTTCAGCAGATTCTGATGCAAGTGCGGCAGGACGTAGAGGAAGGCTCAACGCTGGCGGCGGCCATGGCGCGCCACCCTAAAGTGTTCGACCAGCTTTACTCCAACATGGTCGAAGCGGGCGAGACCGGCGGTATTCTAGACCTTATTCTCCAACGCCTCTCGACCTTCATCGAAAAGATTGTCAAGCTCAAACGCGACATCATCTCGGCGCTGATTTATCCGACGGCAGTGGTGTTGATGGCCATCGTCGCCATCGCCGTCATCATGGTCGTCGTTATCCCGCAGTTTCAAAACATCTTCCTCGGCCTGCTTGGCCCCGGCGAATTATTGCCGCTGCCGACACGCATCGTCGTCGGCATCAGCGACTTTCTCGCCGGATGGGGCGGCCTCGCCATTCTCGGCACCGTCGTCGGAACTGTCGTCGCGCTTCGTTTCTACTACAAGACGCCGGGCGGGCGAAAGAATTTGGATGCGATACTGTTGAAGCTTCCGGTCTTCGGCCCCATCATGCGCAAGATCGCCGTCGCGCGCTTCTCGCGCACGCTCTCCACGCTGCTCTCCTCCGGCGTCCCCATCCTGCAATCGCTCGACATCACAGCCCGCACCGCTGGCAACGTCATCATCGAAGAAGCGATTATGAAAGTGCGCGCCGGGGTGGAACGCGGCGAAAGCTTCGTTGACCCGCTGAAAGCAACTGAAGTCTTCCCGCACATGGTCGGACAAATGATCGGCATCGGTGAACAGACCGGCGCGCTCGACGCCATGCTCGGCAAGATCGCGGACTTCTACGAGCAGGAAGTAGACGCGGCCATCGCCAACCTCCTAACGCTCATCGAGCCGATCCTCATCGGCTTCCTCGGCGTCACCATCGGCTCCATCGTCATCGCCATGTACCTGCCGCTCTTCACGCTAATCGGCAAGCTCTCGGCGGGCCACTAAACCCCTGCGAGGTAAGGATGTGCGAATGAATTAAAGTCTTGTACTATGGAATAAAGTTCTGGACTATGAATTAAAGTCTTGGACTGAAATTAACAACCTTTAACGCCCGTGTTAACTTAACTGTTAACACGGGCGTTGGTATTATGCCTTCCAAGTTGGAAGTTTAATTGGAATTCTATTTAGCACGTATGAAAAATATTCTAAAAAAATACGGAATCGAATTACTGATTATCTTGCTCAGCCTTATACTAGGCTTAATAGAAGCTTTCTTCATTAAAGACACCAATATACGAGCGCCGCAGCCGGGGCAGGCTAGAGCGCCATGACGGGGAGTCCAGCAGTGGCAATTATCGACGGTTGTCTGGTGATTCTATATCGAACTAACGGTATCTCTAATGTGTAGACAACTGGTCATCTGATGATGATACCGGATAACAAAATTTACACTTGAGGGAACCGCAAATCAGGCACAGTAGTGCGGTATGTTGTTCACAATACATGACGCACTCTGCGCACAGATAATGACCTGCTGCACATTGAGCCAGATTCTGAGTGGGGCTTTGACAATTGCCACAAGTTGTCTGCGTCTGCTCCTCAGTCGTCGCTGGTTGAGATATATCAAAGTCAAAGAAAAATTCGTCGCGGTCGATGGGAAGCTGATCGATGTTATTTTCTACCCACTCGGAGGCTTCGCCGTTGAGTGGGCTTTTAGTGTTGTAGCTTTGGAAAGCGACTATTTCGCAGATTCGCATGATTACCCGGTCGAGTGATTCGGCAGCCGTCCAGTGGTCGCCGATACAAACGATGTGCGGGGCAATATTAGGATGAAAAATAGGAGTTAACAGCCGACACACAGGCGCGTCGCGCGGATATCCCTGCGGCAATCTGATCTCCAACTGATGCTGATTGACAATCGCTAATTCTTGACCATGCTGTCGAAGAGATCGCACGTTAAGGAATAAGCGGTAGCGTTCGGGCGGTTTGCCCACTACTCCGTCAATACTGATCTTTGGATGCAGATGCACGAGGCGGCGGACGGACTCATAGTCGGCTTGAAGGCGAAGAAGTCTGACGGAACTCATGGCTGTGTCACCTTGGAGGTTGAGTTATCAAGCTGATCGAATTTTCCTGAATCAATTGCGTTCAGAATTTTCTCTGTCGTTTCGATTGATAAAAGCTGCGTTTGTGTAGCGAGGCCTTCGTTGTCGGAGCCTGTGTTGAGACCGATCAATCGTCCATCATTGTAGTAAAGGCCGCCCCCGTTATCATCATCATAAAGAGGCAAGTCGGTAATAAGAAGTGTGCTCAAGCCTTCTGCTGACGGCAGCCGTTCTCGCCGCAGGACAGTTCCCCGGTTAAGTACCCAGCCTGAGTGCAGTGGATTCTGGATGGACAAGACCTCTGCCCCCGGCACTGTGGCAACGGCGAGCGGATGAATCTCGGCCCGGCCCGGCGGATCTGTGATGCCAACTTCAATGAGCGCCAGATTGATGGGCAACTCGGCAGTCCAACGAAGGTGGCCCATGACTGAGCGGCCATCCGATAATTTTACCCAGATGGGGTCTGATGCAGGCAGGCCGCGTTGTTTGTCTTTGTCCACATACAGGGTCGTCAGGACATAACTTTGATCCGATCTGGAAGCAATGACGACTCCCATTCTCATGGTCGGGCGATAGCGGCTTATCTTTTCATCCAAAACGATGACGACCGCGGCGGCTGCCCCCATTCGATCCAGTAGAGGATTGGAGGCCCGCGCTTTAGGACCCGGCATCGCCGGAATGCTGCCCAGCATTGACTGGGAGAAGAGAGCGCTCCCAAAGATTCCGACCGCCAGAATCAGCGGAAGCAAACAAAGCACACGTAGCGGCCATTTCTGCCAGACGCTCTTGTTTCTGGCAGAGAGAAGGCCGCTCGCGCTCAGCAGCATAGCCGCGGCGCTCAGGACGAGCGCCCAGATAGAGATCAAACTGAGTCGCGACAAGATATCTTCCGGCGGCGCTATAGGCTGGCGCGCGAAGAAGCGAAAGAGGAGGAGCACAGCGCCTATCATCATCCCCGTTGAGACGAGCAGTGCCCACACCCAGATTCCTTTTGTCGCCGGTGCTGGCGCAGGCGGCGCAGGCGTGCTCTCTCTTGGCGGCTCGCGTTTGATGACGATGATCTGCCCGTCCCGGCCAAGGTCGGCCCAAGCGCTCTTCGTCAGGCAGGCGCTACAAGCATGACCCGCTCTGAGGAGAACGGGCCCTCTGGCTCCGCACTGCGGGCAAGTATAAGAAGCGCTCACGGCCACACCCCGGACATCACAGTCCAAGATAAAAAAGCAAGAAGATTAAACTATAGACCGCACCGATGGTCGCGGCTCCGTATCCCAATGCGAGAAACGCGCCGCTCTCGCCGGCCAGAATTTTCCGCTGTCGGTAAGCTTGGACGCCTGCCAGCGTGCCTGTGAAGGGAGCCAGCAAGCCGGAAAGACTCAGCACGAAAAGAATCGTCAGAAATTTGCGGCTGTCAGCGCGAGTCCGCTCCTCCTCAAGCCACGCGCCGTACTCCTCAGCCGTCATCGAGTCGGCCCAAGGGAAACGAGCCCCGCATTTGCAGATCATCAGGCTTGAAGCGATGCTGCGGCGGCAATTCGGACAACTCTTTTCGTCGCCCCAGCCTCGACCGATTGGTCCCTCCATGACAAGCTTTTCCGGCACAGCAGCCAGCTTGCAGCCATACGTTGCGCAGCCCCCATTATGTGTCCAGCACTCCTCATGATACCGAGATAAACATTCAGCGCAGCTCTCCGTCGGTTCAGAAGGTTGAATGAGCGTTTTGCAGATCGGGCAGCGAGTCATGAGAAATACTCCGAAAGAGATTTACAGACTTGTGTTTCAGGTTTCAGCGGCGACGCCCGGAAGATGATGTCCGAGCCGAATAGCTCGCGGCGAAACTTGAAGACACATGTTTAGGCAGCATTACCTTATGCCCCCTAGACGGATGAGCAGGCTGATGACCCAGAATATCAAGGCCATGACACCAATGATCTGGGCGGCGGTCGCTAGTCCTCTGCCGGTCAAAGAAGGGTCTCGATCAATCACCTTCTTTGCGTTGCTGGCGTCCGAGATTGCCAAAGGCGCGAGTATTATTCCGCAACAGAAAATCGATACAATGGCTTTAATGAGCGCGTTCCTGGCTTCAACGTATAATGTTGTGGGGCCGTGATAAAGGCCGTCCACACTAGTCATCTGGTTACAATAGCGGCAGATAGTGGCCTCGACGTAAATGATTTTCCCGCAATGTGGGCAGGGCTTCTCATCCGCTTTCACCGCTCGCCCTTCTTTCGCCGGAGTTACTTCCAGCACACGTAACGGAGCGTTGAGGCAATGTGACAGGCCGCAGCCGTCCTTTTCATCCCAGCAGCGCGCATGATGCGGCGTCTCGCAGGCTTCGCACACAGCCCCTTCTTCACCGAGCACGAGCGCATCGCCGCACCAAGCGCACGGCTGATTTTCAAAGCGCCTGTTGATTCTTAATTTTTTGGAAGGGCCTGCCATTATTTCGTACTCCTTATGCCGGATTGAGGATTGACACGTCGCCGCGAACGCTCCTCAAACTCCAAGATCGTCGCACCCAAGGTGATTTGATCAGCGGAGGCAAGCCTTTGCCGTCGCACCGGATGCTGATTAACCATAGTCTCGTGGCCGCTCCCCAAGTCTTCGATTTCATAGTTACCGCCGACGCGATGAATGGCGGCATGGGTGGGGCCGATGCCTACGTCTTTGAAGAGGTAAATGTCGGACTGCGGCGAGCTGCCGATGATACTCGGATTGCGATAAAGGATGAAAGATTTGCCAGTCAGCGGGCCGGTCCGCACGCGAATCCAGCCTTCGCGTCCGAGACGCTCGCCAAGCGCGACGAAGATGCCGACGCACAATCCCACAGCACACATCCCCACGGCGCGAGAGAGACTGGCTTCCTCTGTGCCGCGTTGCAAAAAGCGATCAATCGGATCGAAGAATAATCCACCGACCGCGCCGCCAACCGCGCCGCCCATCGCCGACGCCCATCGCTGCGCCGATGTGCTTTGCACCGCCGTCATCCCCAGTCCCAGCGCCGTGCAGATGATGGCCCATGAGCCGCTACGAATAATGATAAGCCCGATGATGAAAGCGGCCGACATCGAGATACTGGTCATGTTCGGATTGGCTTCAACATCGGGGCGGTCAGGGAGAATTAAAATAAGCAGAAAATAAAAGCTGACCGGAACATAGGCCAGTGCCGCGAAGAGAAATGTGAGTCCGGTGTTAATCGCCCAGCGCTTCGCGTTACTTAGTAGCTTACGACTGGCGAGGCCATCGCTAATGAAGATAAAGAGCACAATAAATACCGCGACCACCGGAAAGACTATAAAATCCGGCAACCCACCCTCAGCGTCAGTGTAGAAAGGCTCGATGATGAGCCAGGCGGTTAAGCCGCCGAGCAGGCCGGCTAGTGGAGTGTAAAAGAGATTTGAGAACAGCAGGCGGCGCAGAGGGGAAATCGGCATTTCAACTAGAGGCCGCGACTGTCGCTGGAGGGCCTTCTGGTGTGCGAGGGCAGAATCAATTTCCGGGCGAAAGAACTCTTCGCGGGAAAGGCGAATGGTTTCATCTGAACTCATGATAACTCCTAACCTCGATTAATCATTCACTCATGCCGCGGCCCCTGCCTAAGCGGTCCAAATAATTTCAGGCTGAGCCGTTCAACTGCCTTTCCCAAAACCGATTAAAGTCTGGCCCTCTGGCTAAGGGCCTGCCGAGAGAAGCGCAATCAGCAAAATAATGCTGAGAATCGGAATTGCAATCGTCACTCCACTGACGATCTGCGCGGCCAGCACCATACCTTTACCGCTCAAGCTTGGATCGTTCGCGATGAGGTCATTAGCTTTTCCGGCGGTAGTAATAGCCTTGATGGCGAGGTAAATAGCGATAAATACTGTAATACTGCTACAGTTACCGGGTATCGTTCTCAGTAGCGGCCCGATGATTACCAAAGTGCCCAGGGCGTAGAGGCTCTGGACCAACGCCTCCTTGGCTTCGGGGGCGGTAGTAGTATCGCCATGATAGAGGCCATCCACGCTTGCTGTAAGACCGCAGTGGCGACAGACGGTAGCCCCGATATAAATGATTCTGTCGCAGTGCGGGCAGACTCGCTCGTCTGACTTCAGCTCTCTCTCTTTCTTTGCGGAGGCAGAAACAGTCTCCAGTACGCGCAACGGAGCGTTGACGCAGCGTTGCAGGCCGCAGCCGTCCTTTTCATCCCAGCAGCGCGCATGATGCAGTGTCTCGCAAGCTTCGCACACCGCTCCCTCTTCGCCGAGCACGAGCGCGTTGCCGCACCAAGCGCACGGAAGCGATTCGAACTTCTTACTAACCCTCAGCTTTTTAACGAACCCGGCCATTCTTCATTCCATGAGTTATCGTCTTATGACCACATATACCGTTCATGTTTTCTTCGCCGTATCAGATTGGTTGCCGGGCCATGCTGCTGACGTCTGCGGAGCAGACGGCGCAGGCGTGTTTTCCTGTGGCTTGGCTGGCTCGGCGCTCGGCGCGGGCTGGGATAGAGTTCCTTGGGGGTTGAAAGATTTGAGCTGTTTATCGTAGTCGCCGTAATGATCCGGATCAATGGCGGCGGCTTTTTCGAGCAACCGCGTGGCCCGATCTTTATCGCCGCCGCGCGCCGCATCTTGCGCGAGTTCGGCATAGATGCCGCCGAGCGCGGCGCGCTGCGTTGTGAGGTCGCGCGCGACAGCTTCGGGGGTGCGATTGGATTGCCGGGCGATCTTTTCAATCTGGCTGAGCATTTCGTGGGCGAGGCGGCGATCATTGCGCGCCCGCCGTAGCACTCCCTGTGCGTCATACACAGACTGCAAGGCGGGGCTGAGCGCCGGATTGGAAGCCTCCAGCGGCTTAATCTTCTCGACGGCATGGTCGAGTTGATTTAGTCCTTCATCAAAAGTCTTTGCCAGAGCATCATCGCTGAGAGTCTCACGAATCACGCCGAGCAAGTCTGTATTCAGACTGGCGATTGCTTCCTGCGCTCCCTGCGCACGAGCCTTCAGCATCGTGTTCGGGTTGCCGCCGAGACGCATTCCGAGCGCAACTCCGAGAGCCAGTCCGATGAGGGCCGTGACCAAAGCCCAGGTAAGATTCACTTGGTCGAAGAGCGTTTTCGGGGCCGGACGGTGGACTATGGCTGGCTTTACCTCGGGATCTTCGGTTTTGGCACTCGCCTTGCGTTTATGCGCTTCGCCTTCTATGAAATCGCGTGGCCCGTCCCAAGCATGCTCCTGCATCCCGACCCAGTAGCGCCGCGCCCGCCAGGGCTGATTGTCGCGCCAGTTGAAGACACCATGCTCGCGACGCACGGGGTCATAGACCAACGCAATTTGAAAGGGCAGGTCGAAGAAGCTTTGCTGTATGAACCGATCTCTTTCAGAGAGGAAGATACCGAAGTCCGGGTGCGTATGATACCAGCCGATAATTCTTTTTCCGGCGTGAATGGTATCCATCTGTTCATGAATATGATTCCAGGTAGCATGTGTCAGGGTCAGTTCGGTGCCGCTCTCTTCTGCATGGAGCGCTTCGATTACGTCGTCCACCCGAATGTAGGGACCGCTCTCATCGCGCAACGCGTTGCCCACTAGAATGCCGCCCACTTCGTGCGTGTTATTCGCTGTGCGACAGATAGAGTCGAAGGCTTCCTCGGAAACGTAGATGCGAAAGTCTTGCTGGACGACGGGGAACGGTTGACTTTCAAGTTCCATAATGGAGAGAGCGCGATAATCCATTTGTTTCAGCCTCAGTTTAATGGTGAAAGTCTGTCAGCCAGTTGTTGTGGGTCGAACGTCGAAGCCAGCGGTCCAAGAACCTCGCTCGCGTCTCCATCAAACAACCATCCTTCTGTTGCAAATGAATCTTGCCGGGGCGCAATGATGTCAAACGGCGGAACGCCAATCTCGGCAGGTGTCAAAGACAGGTCTACGTCCGTGTCGCGCGAGATGGTTCCAGTAAACTCGACAATGCGGAATGCTTGGCATTGCGGGCAACGGGCATCCGATTCGCGAACGGCACCGAGCGCGCGACCGCACGGTTCAGCAGTCCTACAACGAGGACAGTCGAGGTGTGTGATGACATCACGACTGAGTTCAAGCTGCGCTCCCGTCCCTAGACTTGTTTCGGCGCGGTCGAGCAGTTCGCTCAATGTAATATCAGCCACACCACATCCCAGAGGAGTAATGCGGCTGAACGAATCGTGTCCCTGACAATTTTCGCGTCGGGGATAGCGCACGCGGCTAAAGTCGCCCCAGAGTCCGTTCATGTGTATTCCTTCACTCATCAGTGTTGGCTGACCGTGAAGGAGTTTAAAGGCTTCCTGCACCTCCATCGCCGCGATAATAGAGCCAGCCACAGCGGTCGTCGGCACGTGCCCGCGCGACGCGACATCGCGGGCGAGCATGGCACACGACAACCGCTCCTTCACTTGCTGACGATCTATTTCGTTCATCGTGCATTCGTAGCAGGCCGAGCGCGCCGGGTCGAAGACGCGAACGATACCTGAAAGTCCTTCGATTGCGCCGTCAATCCAAGGATAGCGGAGGCGCGCGCAGGCCATATTGACGAACATCCGTGCGAGGCGGCTGTCCAATCCGCAAATCACTACGTCGGCCCAGAGGAAAGCCCCCCATCCGGCTTTGTGAATGATGTTCTGAGCCTGGCCGAACGCAGTCACGTCTGGGTTAAGCTCTCGTAACCGCTGTGCTGCAACCTCAGCCTTGAGCGCTCCTCCATCGGTTTCGCGGAACAGCACAGTGCGGCTTAAATTGCTCGGCTCAATGGTGTCCATGTCATAAATAAGGATGTGACCCGCTCCCATTAGAGCGAGCAGTTTGAGGATCTCATTGCCGATAGCGCCCGCTCCGACCACCAGAACGCGCGCTCTGGCAACCCGCTCCTGATTCCACCACGGGATAAGTTGCTGACGGTGATAACGATCCTCCGCCGTTATGACGAGCACTTCATTTGCTGGCGATGGAGAAGTCACGGGCGTCCTCCGGCAGTGATCTCGGGTTGAATGCGCAACACATCGCCATCGCTCACCTGCTGCTCGCTTAATGTCTGCTCGTCAATCAGTTGAACGCCAAGACGCCGGTGATGAAACTTGTAGCTCATAAATTCCCCGGTCGGACTATGTTTAGGCAGGCGCAATTTATCTATTAACACGACCAGTACCCGTTCGACCGGAATGTCGCCAGGCACCTGTACCATGACACGTTTG
>CAZEZJ010000082.1:10123-15530 GCA_964516695.1 uncultured Blastocatellaceae bacterium | reverse complement strand
GGGCGCGAGAGTCTACGCCTTCGAGCCGCTCAAGGACATCTTCGAGTGCCTGCGCTTGAACCTTGAATTATACGGCGGCAGCGTCAAGGCGTTTGCTCACGGCCTCTCAGACACCGAAAAAAGAATGGCTTTTACCTATTATCGCGGCTACACGATGATGAGCGGCCAGACCGCTTACGCCGATGCGGCGGGCGATAAAGAGGTCATCAAGAGCTTTCTTCGCAGCCAGCGCGAGACGGGCGTGCAAGGGGCGGAAAGGCTACTGGAAAATGCCGACGAACTCCTCGCCGGACGCCTCGACGAAGAGCGCGAAGAGTGTCGCCTGCGGCGGCTGTCTGACGTGATAAGCGAAGAGGGCGTCGAGCGCATAGACCTGCTGAAGATAGATGTGCAGCGCGCGGAATGGGACGTGCTGCGCGGCATTGACGACCACGATTGGCCCAAGATTAAGCAGGTCGTCATGGAGGTTCACGACGGGCGGGGGCAAGCCAGCGAAGGGCGCGTCGGTGAGATACGCCGCCTGCTGGAAAGCCTTGGGTTTCGCGTCGTGGCGGAACAGGACGAACTATTACAGCACACGGACAGGTGGAATCTGTACGCAGTAGCGCAGGGCTACGAAGCAGAGTTGAAGTCTCATCATGCATGGGATGCGTGGCGTGCGCCTGAAGCGGAGAAAAAGCTGACCCCGTTAGTAATCGGTGAGTTACGCAAATACCTGCAGAGCAGGTTGCCGGAACACATGCTGCCCTCCGCCTACTCGGTCTTGAAAGAGTTGCCCCTGACGCGCCACGGCAAAGTTGACCGCGCGGCCTTGTCAGCGATGAAAGACGAATCAGTCGCGCAACCGCATTACGTCGCGCCGCGAAATGAAATCGAGCGTGCCATCGCCGCCGTCTGGCGGGAGCTTCTCAAACTGGAGAGAGTGAGCATCGAAGAGAGGTTCTTCGACATCGGCGGCAATTCGTTGCTCGTGATTCAAATGTGTAATCGTCTGCGGGAGGCTTTGGGGCGCGAACTGCCTTTGATGGAGGTGTTCAGCCATCCGACGATTAAAGCGCTCGCGCAATATTTCAGCGGGGAGCGGAATGGGCGCGACCGTTTCGAGAAAATTCAAGAGCGGGCGGCGCTGCGCGAAAGCTCTGCGCGCAGGCAGATGCAAGCCAGGAAAGGATGGTGAGCCATGTTCGGGCAGCAGGTAGATGAACACCCTCACGAAATCGCCATCATCGGCATGGACGGGCGCTTCCCCGGCGCGAAAAATCTTGAACAATTCTGGGCGAACCTGCGCGACGGCGTTCACTGCATCTCGTTCTTCAGCGAAGAGGAGACCGAACACGGCTTCGGAGACCGCGCCGGCATGAGCGACGCGCGCTACGTCAGGGCGGCGGGCGTGCTCGACGGCGTTGAATTGTTCGACGCCCCGTTTTTTGGTTTCACTCGCCGCGAAGCCGAAATCACAGACCCGCAGCACCGCCTCTTCCTAGAGTGTGCATGGTCGGCACTGGAAAGCGCGGGCTACGACCCGCAAGCTTTTGATGGGCGCATCGGCGTCTTTGCGGGCGCGGCGCTGAGCAAGTATCTCCTTCATGTCATTTCAAACCGCGAGCGCCTCGGCCTCTTCGATGACTTTCAAGCGCTCATCGGCAACGAGGCCGACCACCTCGCCACGAAAGTCTCTTACAAGTTGAACCTCAAGGGGCCGAGCATAAATTGCCAGACCACTTGCTCCACGTCGCTGGTCGCCGTCAGTCTGGCGTGCCAGAGCTTGCTGGACTTTCACTGCGACATGGCGTTGGCGGGCGGCGTCTCCATCAGCCTCCCGCAAAAAGAGGCTTATCTCTACGAGGAAAGCGGCATCAATTCACCGGACGGATATTGCAGAGCTTTCGACGCCAAAGCACAGGGCACAGTGGGCGGTAACGGCGTCGGGGTCGTCGTTTTGAAGCGGCGTGCCGACGCCTTGCGCGATGGCGACCTGATACGCGCAATCATCAAAGGCTTCGCCATCAACAACGACGGTTCCGAGAAGGTCGGCTACACAGCGCCGAGCGTTGAGGGGCAGGCGGAAGTCATCGCGGAAGCGCTGGCCGTGGCGCGGGTAGCGCCTGAGACCATCTCTTACGTCGAGGCGCACGGCACGGCGACAGCGCTCGGCGACCCCGTTGAGGTCGCTGCCCTAACGCGGGCTTTCCGCTCAAGCACAAACGAGCGAAACTTCTGCGCCCTCGGGTCTGTGAAGACGAACATCGGCCACCTAAACACGGCTGCCGGTGTGGCCGGTTTAATCAAGACCGTGCTCTCACTCGAAAACAAAGCGCTGCCGCCGAGCCTCCATTTCAAACAACCTAATCCGAAGATTGATTTCTCCGCCAGTCCCTTTCGCGTCAATGACAAGCTGACGGAGTGGGCTGCGGGTGCGACGCCGCGTCGTGCGGGCGTTAGTTCCTTCGGCATCGGCGGGACAAACACGCACGTCGTTCTCGAAGAGTCTCCAGGCCATGCGCCGGCCCGAACAAATAGAGCCTTTCAACTCTTGGTGCTCTCTGCCAAAACCGAGTCGGCCCTTGAGATGGCGACTACTAACCTCGCCGGATTCTTGAGGCGGCACAGCGACGCGAGCCTCGCCGACGTTGCCTACACTTTGCAGTTGGGGCGCAGGGCTTTCAATCAACGGCGCGCGATTGTCTGCCGCGACGTGGCCGGTGCCGTGGAAGTGCTGGAAGGACTTTACTCGCAACGCGTCGCCGCGGGCCATTTCTCCGGGCATGAACCTTCCGTCACCATGATGTTTTCCGGGCAGGGCACGCAGTATGTCAACATGGGGCGCAATCTCTACAGCGCCGAACCCTTCTTTCGCCAGCAGGTTGACCTTTGCTCGCAGTTGCTCCGCCCGCAATTAGGATATGACCTGCGTGAAGTGCTTTATCCCGCCGCGGGGTCGCAGGCCGCTGCCGGTTTGCCGGACATCAATCAAACTTGTGCTGCGCAGCCGGCCCTCTTTGTTGTCGAATATGCTTTGGCGCGGCTCTGGATGAGATGGGGCGTGACACCCCAAGCGATGATTGGTCATAGCATCGGTGAGTATGTTGCGGCGTGTTTGGCCGGAGTGATGACGCTGGAAGAAGCGCTCACGTTGGTGGCCGAGCGCGCTCGGATGATGCAACAACTGCCGGCGGGTCGAATGCTCGCGCTGTTGTCTACGGAGGCAGAGGCGCGCCGCCTCATCGAACAACATGAAGAATTGTCTTTGGCGGCAGTCAACGGCCCGCGTCTCTGCGTTGTTTCGGGTCGGGCTGATGCTGTGAGAGAGTTGGAATTATGTTGCGAGCAGCAGGGCGTTGACAGTCGCCCTCTTCACACCTCACACGCTTTCCACTCGGAGATGATGGAGCCGATACTCGATGAGTTTACCGAGAGCGTGAGGAAAGTAGACCTCAAGCCGCCGCAGATTCCTTTCATCTCGAACGTGACCGGAACCTGGATAAAGGTTGAGGAGGCGACCGACCCGCACTACTGGGCCACGCATCTACGCCGAACCGTGCGATTCGCGGATGGAATCTACACATTGTCAGAGCAGGCGGGGCGCGTGATGTTGGAAGTCGGCCCCGGCGAAACGCTCTGTTCGGCTGTCCGGCAAATGCCGGGTGCAGCCCGAAGTCTGACGCTCCACTCTTTGCCACACCAACGGCACGCGCAGCCGGACATCGCCTTGCTGCTCGACACGCTCGGCAAGCTGTGGGTGGCGGGAAAAAACGTTGACTGGTCCAGATTCTACGAGCACGAAGAGCGCCGGCGTGTCGTTCTCCCAACATATCCCTTCGAGCGCCAGCCCTATTGGGTCGAGCTTAATCGTAGCGCCTTCGGTTTCAACGAGCAGCAAACAACCGCGCCGGAAAATTACAAGCTCACGCCGGAGGAACGCGTCGAAGCTTTACAGCGCGGGCTCTCCTCGCGCTCGCTCGCGCAAATGTCTGCCTCCACCGAGAATCGTCAACTCGACAGCCAGGAATTTGCAGCCGCCCTCTGCGCGAGCTTCCTCGAAGAGTTAAGACGAGCGGGAACGACGGCGCACGAGCAGAGCGCTCCTGATGCGGCGTGCGATTACGACGCGCCTGCCAACCGGATTGAGCAGACCATCTGTAGCATCTGGCAGGAGCTACTCGGCATCGAGCGCGTCGGCGTCAACGACAACTTCTTCGAGTTGGGCGGCAATTCTCTGGTGGGCATTCAACTGATGTCGCGGCTGCGTAAAGTCTTTATGACGGAGATACCGATGAACGCGCTGTTCGAGTCGCCCACGGTGGCCGGATTGGCTGGCGTCGTCTCGGAGATTCATCTGAAGGAGAAAGAGCTTGAGGAAGTCGAGCAACTCATCGCGGAGATAGAGGGTCTCTCGGCGGCGGAACTAGAATCGAGACTTAATCATCAAGGGTGACACAGATGATGAGGAAGCGACGATGTCCGAACTGAGCAGAAGATACGACGCGCTCTCGCCGGAGCAACGCGAACTGCTCGCACGGCGTTTGAAGGAGCGAGGTCTCGGCGGCTCCCTAATTGAGCCGGACTCCTTCAAGTCGCTCGCCAAATTCGTGCCAGAGCACGACCGCTCGCAGGATGAAGTTGCTATCGGTGCGCGCCGCGGTGAGGCAGGCTCGATAGAGTTTAGCCTGTTCTTCTTCTCCGACGATGGCGAGAATAATTCGGGCGACAAGTATCGTCTCCTGTTGGAATGCGCAAAGTTTGCCGACGAGCATGATTTTTGCGCCGTCTGGACTCCCGAACGACATTTTCAGGAATTTGGCGGACTCTATCCGAATCCTTCGGTGCTCGGCGCGGCGCTGGCGATGATTACAGAGCGCATACAGATACGCGCGGGCAGCGTCGTCCTGCCGCTGCACAATCCGATTCGCATCGCAGAGGAATGGTCGGTCGTCGATAATCTCTCACGCGGCAGAGTCGGCATCTCCTTTGCTTCGGGCTGGCATCCGCTTGATTTCGTGCTCGCGCCGCAATCCTATCAGGGGCGCAAAGACGTTCTGTTTGAAGGTATCCGAACGATTCAGGAATTATGGGCCGGAAGGGCTGTGTCGTTCCCGTGCGTGGATGCAAAGAGCGTAGACGTAAAAGTGCTGCCGCGACCAATTCAGCCAACGCTCCCGACGTGGATTTCCATTGCGACCAACGCCGATACCTGGAGCCGTGCGGGGACCACCGGCGCAAACGTTTTGACATCCATCGTGCAGCAGCCGTTAGAGGAGTTGGCCGCCAAAATCAAGCTCTACCGCGAGGCAAGAGATGAGGCCGGCCACGACCCTCTGGCCGGGCAGGTGGCCGTCATGCTGCATACCTTCGTCGGTGAGGATAATGATGTCGTCAGAGAACAAGTGAGGCCGCATCTGGCGCACTA
>CAZEZJ010000082.1:0-10113 GCA_964516695.1 uncultured Blastocatellaceae bacterium | reverse complement strand
CTTCCGCAGCAACATCAAGCAGCTTCAATTCATGAGAGAGATTTTCGAGCGGCAACTAAACTCGCGTGCGGATTTCGACCCGAACAATATCACCGACGCCGATTTAGAGGCCGTCGGCGCGTATGCCTTCGAGCGCTACTTTGAGACCAGCTTGCTCTGCGGCACGAGAGAAAAATGCATGGGCCTGATTAATCGCCTCATTAAAGTCGGCGTGAATGAAGTCGCCTGCTTCGTTGACTTCGGCATGAGCCTCGACCTCGTTTTGGAGGGCCTGCGCCGCCTGAATCTGCTGCGCATGAGTTATGCCAAGCCCTTAGCATGTGCTGTCACAGTCGCTTTCGACTCCGTAACTGATGCCGCGCCGCGCGGGGATTGCCGTTCTCCGATAGTGAAGTAAAGATGAGTAACCTCGCTGAGCGTCTAACCACTCTTTCGCCGCAACAGCGTGCGCTGCTCGAAAGGCGGCTGCGGGAAAAGCGCGTCAACTCCCTTGTGCCGCAAACCATCACGCGCAGAGGCCCAAGCGACCCGTGCCCGCTTTCCATTGACCAGGAGCGATTATGGTTTGTCTCCTGTCTTGAGCCGGATTCATCCGCCTACAACCTCACGACCGCAGTTCGCGTTGGCGGGCGGTTGAATAAATCCGTCTTGCAGCGCAGCTTCGACGAGGTTATCAAACGGCACGAAATTCTGCGCACGACCTTCCCCGCCCGCAATGGCGAGCCTTATCAACGCATTGCCCCGGCCCTCTCGCTGAAGATTCCGAAAGTGGATTTACGACGACTGCCAAAGACACGGCAGGAACATGCATTGCAGCAGATTATCAGAGCGGAATCTCACCGGCCTTTTGATTTGAGCGCGGGGCCGATGTTGCGCAGCACGTTGTTGCAGTTCGGTGAGACCGAACACGCGCTCGTTATCGTACTGCATCACATCATTACCGATTGGTGGTCTTTCGATTTGCTCTGGCGCGAACTGACCCTCCTCTATCAAGCCTTTTCCGAGGGGCGGCCCTCGCCGCTCGCGGAGTTGCCTGTCCAGTATGCTGACTTCGCTCTGTGGCAGCGCCGCTGGCTGCGTGGTGAGGTGCTGGAATCAAGGCTCTCCTACTGGAAAAAACAGTTGGCGGGCGCGCAGTTTATCCTTGAGCTGCCGACTGACCGGCCCCGTCCGCCCGTGCAAACCTACAACGGCAAGAGGCAATACTTTGAGCCGCCCCAACATCTCTGGCATGGGCTGCGAACTATTGGCCGCGAGGAAAAGGCGACTCTGTACATGACGCTCCTCGCCGCCTTCTACACCTTTCTCCAACGCTACACGGGCCGCGACGATATTATCGTCGGCTCGCCCTACGCCAACCGCAGCATGTACGAGACGGAAGGAATGATTGGATATTTACTCAACCTGTTAGTGCTCAGAGCAGACCTCTCCGGCGACCCCACTTTCCGCGAGTTGCTTCGTCGCGTGCGCGCGGTGACGCTCGGCGCATATAACAATAACGATTTGCCGTTGGCGAGCCTGCTTCAGGAACTTCAGCCGGAGCGCGACCCCAGCCGCAATCCTTTGTTTCAAGTCTCATACGTCTTCACCAATTCATGGGGCACAGTCTTCGAGCGCTCAGACCTGTCTCTGACTCCGGTTGAAGTTGACAACGGCCAAGCGAGGTTTGATTTGTCGCTCGGCATCAGAAACGGTGAAGACGCGCCCCTCGTCATCTTTGAGTACAACACGGACTTGTTCGACGATTCAACCATCTCGCGGATGATGGGCCACTTCCGACGACTGCTCGAAGGTATCGTCGCCAACCCCGAACAGCGCCTCAGCGATTTACCTCTGCTGACAGACGCGCAGCGCCGCCCGAGCGCTCGCCCTGCGCCCTCTTGGCGCTCCAAAACAGAGCATCAGCCCACTGCCGTTTCAACAGTCTCAAAGACGCGCAAGGCTTAAGACAATTCACAGGGCCGTGCGTTCAAACTGAGAAGGGGCCGGAAATATTAGTTATGACAAAGAGTGATGAAATAGGGACGGGACACACGCCGCAGCTTCTTCCGCCGCTGGTGCGGCCCGCATCGCGCGACGGCGAACTGCCGCTCTCCTTTGCGCAGCAGCGCCTTTGGTTTCTGGACCAGTTGGAGCCGGGCAGCCCCTTCTACAATCTTCCAATAGTCGTTCACCTGAACGGCCTGCTGAACGTCGCGGCATTGGAAAAGGCGCTCAACGAAATCGTCGAGCGACACGAAATCCTGCGCACGACCTTCGGCCATGTGGACGGGCGGCCCGTCCAGCGCATCTCCGAGTCGCTTTGCCTACCCCTGCCGCTCGTCAATCTCACGAACGCGCCCGCCGCCGAGCGGGCGGCGCAGGTGCAGCAGTTGATTGACGACGAAGCGCAGCGTCCCTTCGATTTGGCCGCCGGGCCGCTGCTGCGCGCGAGCCTCTTGCGCTTGAGCGGGCGCGAGCACATCCTGCTGTTGACGATGCATCACATCATCAGTGATGGCTGGTCAATGGGCGTCTTCATGCAGGAGATGGGTAATCTTTATATCGCCCACGTCAACGGGCGTCCTTCGCCGCTGACGAAGCTCACGATTCAGTACGCGGACTATGCTATCTGGCAACAAAACTGGCTGCGCGGAAAGGTGTTGGAGAATCATCTAGCCTTCTGGCGAGAGCAGCTTGCGGGCGCTCCGGTCGTCCTCGAACTGCCGGCGGACAAACCAAGGCCACCCGTCCAAACTCACCGCGGCGCGAATTTCAAATTTGAATTGCCGGAAGACTTGTCGCAAGCGCTCGTCGCGCTCGGCCAGCGCGAAAGCGCGACGCTCTTTATGGTGCTGTTTGCCGCATACGCGACGCTGCTTCATCGCTACACGGAACAGGAAGACTTTTTAGTCGGCACTCCTATCGCCAATCGTAATCGCAGCGAGGTGGAGAGTCTTATCGGGTTCTTCGTCAACATGCTGGTGCTGCGCGCGAGGCCGGCTCCTGAGATGAGTTTTCTGGATTTGCTCGGGCGCGTGCGCGAGGCGACGTTGGGTGCATACGCGCATCAGGACATGCCGTTTGAAAAATTGGTTGACGAATTTCAGCCCGAGCGCGACATGAGCCGTTCGCCCCTTTTTCAGGTGATGTTCGCGTTGCAGAACGCACCGATGACAATTGTGGATTTGCCGGCGCTGAAGTTGAAGCCGGTCGCGGGCGAGAGCGGAGCGGCGAAGTTTGATTTGTCGCTCTACGTCGAGGAAGGCGCGCATGGACTTTCGGGGACGTGGGAATACAGCTCAGAGCTTTTCGACGCGGCCACCATCGCGCGCCTGTCCGCGCATTTCACGACGCTGCTGCAAAGCATTGTCTCCGACCCGCAACAGCGCCTCGCTGAACTGTCGATGCTGGCCGAGGCCGAGCAACATCAGTTGCTTGTGGAGTGGAACGAAACCGCCGCGGACTTTCCGGCCGATAGCTGCCTGCACCAACTCTTTGAGCAACAGGCGGCGCGCACGCCCGACCGGACAGCCGTTGCCGATGAAGACGCGCAATTGACCTACGGCGAACTCAACCGCCGCGCCGAACAATTGGCCGCCCAACTCCGTTCCCTGGGCGTTGGCCCGGAGGTGCGCGTGGCGCTCTTGTTGGAGCGTTCCGTCGAGATGGTGGTCGCGCTTTTGGGCGTGCTCAAAGCTGGCGGCGCATACGTGCCCCTTGACCCTGACTTTCCACCCGCGCGGCTGAGTTTCATGCTCGCAGATTCGCAGGCACGCGTGCTGGTGACACAGCGACGGCTCACAGGCATTGTGGAAGCGCAAGGCATACCCGCGATTTACATAGAGGAAGAGCGCGAAGCAGAAGCGCCGCCGGGCGTAGAAGCAATCGGCGGCCTCAAGCCCGCCACACTTCTGCACAATGTCGAGCCGGAGAATCTTGCTTATGTGATTTATACTTCCGGCTCAACGGGCCAGCCCAAGGGCGTTGCCATCTCACACCGCGCCATCGTCAACTTCCTCTCGACCATGCTTCGTCGCCCCGGCCTGCAACCATCAGACTGCATGGCCGCCGTCACCACGCTGAGCTTCGATATCTCGGCGCTGGAGCTTTTCCTGCCGCTGATAACGGGTGCACGCGTCGAGGTGATAAGCCGTGGAGTGGCCGCGGACGGGCAGGAACTGGCGGCGCGGCTGGCGGCCTGCGGAGCGACCGTGATGCAGGCCACGCCGGGCACTTGGCGACTGCTGTTGGCAGCAGGCTGGAGCGGGGGTCTTAAGGCGCTGTGCGGCGGCGAGCGGCTGCCGGAGGACTTGGCCGCAGAATTGGCGGCACGAGCGGGCGAGGTGTGGAACATGTACGGGCCGACGGAAACAACCGTCTGGTCATCCGTCTCCGAGGTGAAGGGCAACGGCGAGAGGGTGAACCTGGGCCGTCCGATAGCGAACACGCAGTTCTACGTGTTGAATGCCGGAATGCGCCCGGTTCCGGTCGGCGCATCGGGTGAACTCTACATTGGCGGTGAAGGAGTCGCGCGCGGCTATCTGAATCGAGCGGAGTTGACGGCCGAGCGCTTTGTGCCCGACCCGTGGAGCGGGGAGGCGGGAGCGAGACTCTACCGCACAGGGGATGTGGTGCGATGGCGCGGGGGCGAGTTGGAGTATGTGGGGAGAGGCGACGGGCAGGTGAAGGTGCGTGGCTTCCGCATCGAGTTAGGAGAGGTGGAAGCGAGGCTCAGAGAGCAGGCGAGCGTAGCCGAGGCGTGTGTGGTAGCCAGAGAGGAGCGTGGCGGAGGCAAGAGGCTAGTGGCCTATGTAGTGATACAGAGTGAGCAGCAACAACCGACGGTCAGCGAATTGCGGAGTTTTCTGCACGAGCGAGTGCCGGAATACATGGTGCCGTCCGCCTTCGTGATGCTCGATGAGTTGCCGTTGACACCGAATGGGAAGGTGGACCGGCGGGCTTTGCCGGAGCCGGGGCATGAGCGGCCTGAGTTAGATAACGGATTCGTCGCCCCGCGCTCGGCGGTGGAAGAAGCGCTGGCGGGCATCTGGTCGGAGGTGTTAGGGGTCGAAGACGTGGGCGTCAATGACAACTTCTTTGAACTGGGCGGCGATTCGATTCTCAGCATTCAGATTGTTTCAAAGGCCAGCCACGCGGGATTAAACTTCGCACCCAGACAATTGTTCCAGCACCAGACCATCGCTGAGTTGGCGTTGGCGGTCAACTTGAGCACGGCGGTTGAGGCCGAGCAGGAGCCGGTCGTTGGACCAATCTCGTTGACGCCCGCCGAGCGACGGTTCTTTGAGGACGAGAACCATGACCCACAGCAATCCACTCAAGCGCTCATGCTGGAAGCGAGAGACGAGCTAGAGGCAGACCTGCTGCGCCTAGCCATTGAGCACTTGCATCTGCATCACGACGCGTTGCGGCTACGTTTTGAGCAAGAGCAGGCGGCGTGGCAACAATTTAATGCGGCGCCGGAAGCGTGGGAAGGCTTCTCGCAAGCAGACCTCTCTGGCCTATCGGAAGCTGCCCAAGCGGCGATTATCGGGGAGCAGGCGACCGCCGTGCAGGGGAGCATGAATCTGTCGGAAGGGCCGCTGCTGAAAGCCTTGTTGTTCAAACTCGGCGCGGGGCGCGCAGCGCGTGTGCTCCTCATTGCGCACCGTCTGATAGTGGACGACGTTTCGTGGCGCATTCTGCTCGAAGACCTTGACACAGCATACGCGCAACTGAGTCGCGGCGAGGCTCTCTCGCTGGGGCCGAAGACTAGTTCGTTTAGGCAGTGGGCCGAGAGGCTCACAGAGTATGCAAAGTCGGACGGCTTGAAACCTGACTACTGGCTAAAGGAGCTTGACCGCCCCGTGTTGCCTCTGCCGTTGGATTTTCGTGGCGACAACGTGGCCGCTTCGGCCCACAGCGTCTCGGTCGAACTCGAAGCGGAAGAGACACACGCATTGCTCAAGGAAATCCCTTCTGCCTACCGCACGCAGATAGAGGAAGTGTTGTTGACCGCGGTGGCGCAGAGTTTTAGGGATTGGACGGGACAGGCATTGCTGGTAGACCTTGAAGGACATGGACGTGCAGACTTACTGGTCGGTTTAAATCTGACGCGCACGGTCGGTTGTCTCACCTCCGTTTACCCTGTGCTGCTCGATGCCGGTGACGAAGCCACACCGGGCGCTGCGCTCAAGAGAGTGAAAGAGCAGTTGCGCCGCGTCCCGCATCACGGCCTTGATTACGGGCTGCTGCGATACCTGCGCGATGAAGGAAGAGCGGCCAGCTTGCGCGCGCTGCCGCAGGCCGAAGTGAGCTTCAGTTATCTGGACCAGTTTGAACGCGAGTTGAGAGAAGCGCCCTTGTTCAGCCGTCAGAATGAAACGGCGGGGCTGCTCGAAAGCCCACGCCGCCGGCGGCGCTACCTGATAGAGATTCAGGGGCGCATCTTCAAGGGACGGCTCCAATTGATTTGGACTTACAGCCAAAGTCTGCACCAGCGCTCGACAATCGAGCAGTTGGCCGACTCATGCGTCGAGGCGTTAAGAAAGTTGATTGCGCAGTGGCGGTCGGGAGAGGTCGGCGGCGTCACCTCGTCTGACTTTCCTTTCGCCCGGCTCGATGCAGACAAATTCGACAAACTGGCCGCCCTCATCAGCAGCGAAGACGAATCGGACTTGCTGACGGCTTAAGCCAACCTATTGCCGACCGATACCTGCGCTCGAATATCGTTTGAGCGATTTTTATCTACCCTCGGGGGACACATGCTTTCAAAGTTTTATTCCGATGCGCTGGCAGAGGAAGCGTTGAAGCCGGAGCGCGACTCGCATCAAACTCTGGTCGCGCTGCTACGCGATAGAGCGCACAGCCTTCCAGACCAGACGGCCTACACCTTTCTGGCCGACGGCGAGACCGAAGACCACAGCCTGACTTACGGCGAGTTGGACCGGCGTGCGCGTGCTATCGCCGCGCGTCTTCAACGCCTGGGGGCTGAAGGCGAGCGCGTACTGCTGTTATATCCTCCTGAGCTTGAATATATCGCGGCCTTCTTCGGTTGCCTCTACGCGGGCGCGGTGGCCGTTCCCGTCTATGCGCCGCGCGCAAACCGCACGCTCTTTCGCCTTCAATCCGTGGCCGCCGATGCCCAGGCCAGAGTCGCGCTCACCACCTCGCAGGTCTTCTCGCGCGTGGAGCCTTTGCTGGCACAATCGGCCCCCCTTCAGGCCCTGCATTGGTTGACGACCGATGCGACGGATGATGAGCTGGCCGGCGACTGGACTCGGCCTGCCATCGAAGCCGCCACGCTGGCCTTCCTTCAATACACCTCCGGCTCAACGTCTTCACCGAAGGGCGTGATGGTCAGCCACGGCAACATCATGCATAACGAAAGGATGATTCGCCAGGCGTTCCGTCAAACCGAAGATTCCGTCATCGTCAGTTGGCTGCCCTTCTATCACGACATGGGTTTAATAGGCGGCGTCCTGCAACCGCTCTACGTCGGCGCTCGCTGCATCTTGATGTCGCCCGTCGCATTCCTGCAAAAGCCCCTGCGCTGGCTTCAGGCCGTCTCACGCTACCGCGCGACGACGAGCGGCGGCCCAAACTTCGCCTACGAGATGTGCGTGCAGAAAATCAGCCCGCAGGCCCGCGAGGGTCTCGACCTGAGCAGTTGGGAGGTCGCCTTCAACGGCTCCGAGCCGGTGCGCTCCGAAACGCTTGAGCAGTTCGCGGAAGCTTTCGCACCCTTTGGTTTCCGGCGCACAGCATTTTTCCCGTGCTACGGGCTGGCCGAAGCGACGCTGTTTGTCGCGGGTAATCCTTCTGTGAGAGAGCCGGTCGTGAGAAAGTTTCAGGCCACGGCGCTCGATGAGCATCAAGTCATCGAGCGCAAGAATGATGATGACGACGACACAGCAACCCGCGCATTGGTCGGATGCGGAACGACGTTTCTTGAGCAGCAGGCTTTAATAGTTAACCCGCAGACGTGCGCTGTGTGCGCGCCTGGCGAAGTTGGGGAAATCTGGGTGGCGGGCGCGAGCGTGGCCGGAGGATACTGGAACCGCCCCGACGAGACCGAGCAGGTCTTTAATGCCCGGCTCTCCAATTCTGGAGAAGGCCCGTTCCTGCGCACGGGCGACCTCGGGTTCTTCAGCGACGGCGAACTGTTCGTCACCGGCCGCCTCAAAGATTTAATCATCATTCGCGGGCGCAACCTCTATCCGCAGGACATCGAGCACACGGTCGAAGAATCCCACGTCGCGTTGCGGCGCGGCGGCGGCGCAGCCTTCTCCATCGAGTCGGACGGTGAAGAGCGTCTGGTGGTCGTGCAGGAGTTGGAGCGACGCAGCGCTGCCGTCGATTTGGACGAGGTGACTGAGCGCGTGCGGCAGGCTGTGGTCGAAGAACACGAAGTTCAACTCCATTGCCTATTGCTCGTTAAAGCGGGTCGCGTCCCGAAAACTTCCAGCGGCAAACTTCAGCGCCGTGCCTGTCGCGAGATGTTTCTAGCGGGTGGCTTCGAGGCTTTGGCCGAGTGGCGTGAAGTCGCCGCGCAGTTGGGCGACGTGTTGCCGTTGATGCCCGCCCGCGCGCTCGATAACGAAGAAGCGGTGAGAGATTTCCTCGCTTCGCTGATTGCCGCGCGGCTCGGAATCGCTGACATTGACGTAGACCCTGACCAGCCCATCACGCGCTTTGGACTAGACTCGTTGCAGGCCATCGAGTTAATGCACGCCGTCGAAGACGGCCTCGGCGTAGTGCTGCCGATGGCGAGCTTTCTGCAAAGCCCGAGCCTCACCGAGCTGGCTCGCCAGGCCATGCGACAACTGGAAGCGAAAAGCCTCGCTGAAAATGATGCCCTGGCTGCGGCAGCGGCCAACACAGACGCCCCTGCGTCTGTGACGACTTACCCGCCGTCGCACGGCCAGCAAGCGTTGTGGCTCATCTCGCGCGTGGCCTTGGAAAGCTCTGCTTACAACGTCGCCTCGGCGGTGAGAATCCGTGGCGACGTTGATGCGGCGGCTATGCAGCGTTCGTTTCAAGCGCTCGTCGAGCGCCACTCCTCGCTGCGCACGACCTTCAAAGCCGTCGAAGGAACTCCCGTCGCCTTTGTCCATGAGCAGGCGGAAGCCAGCTTCGATTTCGAGGATGCGACGGCTTGGAGCGAGGCGGTCATGCAAGAGCGCCTCGTGAGATTGGCCCACCGCCCCTTCGATTTGGAGAGCGGGCCGCTGCTGCGCGTCTATCTGCTCAAGCGCGCCGAAGATGAACACGTGCTGCTGCTCGTCGCGCATCACATCATAGTTGACTTTTGGTCGCTGGCGATTCTCGTTAACGAACTGGGCGACCTCTATGCCGCCGAGCGACAAGGCCGCGCCGCACAGTTGTTGTCCATCCCGAAGTCTTACTCCGATTACGTGCATTGGCAGACGCGAATGCTTGAGGGGCCGGAGGGCGTGCGCCAGTCCGCCTACTGGGAGAAACAACTCGACGGGACGTTGCCGGTCTTGAATTTGTACGGCGACCGCCCGCGCCCCTCCGTTCAAACTTATCGCGGCGCTTCCCATACCTTTGTCATCGGCGCGGAGACGACGCGCCGGATTAAAACGCTCGGCAAAGAGCACGACGCCACGCTCTACATGACGTTGCTCGCCGCTTTTCAGGCGCTACTGCAACGCTACACGGGACAGGATGATATTCTCGTCGGCTCGCCCGCCGCTGGCCGCAGCCGCGCCGCTTTCTCAAATACCATAGGCTACTTCGTTAACCCGCTAGTGCTGCGCGGAGACCTCTCCCACAGCCCGAGCTTCAAGACATTCTTGAGCCGTGTCAGGCAAACAGTGCTTGACGCATTCGCGCATCAAGATTATCCGTTCGCCTTGTTGGTCAAACAACTTCAGCCGGAGCGTGACCCCGGGCGCTCGCCGCTGTTTCAGGTGACGTTCGTTTTGCAGCAGGCGCAACTGCTCAAAGAGCAATCGCTCGCCGCGTTTGCGCTCGGCGAGGGCGGTGCCGAACTCAAGCTTGGCGAGCTTGTTTTGGAATCGATGTCTCTAGAGCAGCGCGTCGCACAGTTTGACCTTTCACTCGTGATGGCCGAAGTCAACGGCGAATTGTTAGCCTCCCTCGAATACA
>CAZEZJ010000081.1:8287-15585 GCA_964516695.1 uncultured Blastocatellaceae bacterium | reverse complement strand
TGCTCCGAAACGGTATCGCCCTCGCGCGCGATAACTTGATTGCGTTTGAGTTCGAGGACAACCGGCTCGACTCTTGACGCCGCGGCCTCGCGCATCGCCGCCGAAGCCGCCCCGTCAAAAGAGACGTTGGGCTTAACGAGCGGCAGCAGCGCTGAATTAAGGGCCGCTTGTTGTTCCGGCGTCCAACCGCTTAACTGTGCGATGCGTGAACGAAGTTTTTGCTGGGCCGCGGAAAGCGCGGTCATGCGGCTCTGCGGCATCTCGACGACAATCGGCGTCCCTGGATTGCCGATGTCAATCAGCGTAATCTCCTGCTTGAAGTGCTGCGCATCCGTGTCAGGATAGATAAAGCCTTCAACGGATTCACGCAGCAGACGCGTCAAGCGCTCCAACTCTGCATCGTCAAACCGGTGCGCGACGATTGCGCGCGCGATGCTGGCGCGGGCGGCCTCTTCATTCTCCAACGTCGCAACTGCGCCCGGCCATCTGAACTCTCTTTTGCCGTTATTACGATTCTCGACTTCTTTGCGCAACTCTCCCCACCAGTTGCGAAAACTCTGCTCCATGGCTGCGCTCTGACTCGAATCGTATCTGAAAAGCGGTCGCACTAATTCTCTCGCCGCAATTCTGCGCCGGTCTGTCTCCACCGGGTCAGTGCCGGGAATGTCGGCGGGCGCGATGACGGTGCGCCGCACGACTTCGCCCTCTTTGTATTCTTCAACGGCGGCGCGTGAATAAGTGTTGGTGAGAAGAAAGGTCGTCGCGACGACGAGCAGGAGGAAGCCGAGGAGAAAGCGCGTCGTCGGTGAAAACCACTTCAGCGGACGAACGAGGAAACCGAGCACGGCATCGCGCGCCCGGTCGAGTGGGGATGTAAAGCGTGGACGGCGTTTGCTCATTCAGCTTGCGCGGCATACTGAGCCGCAGTTTCTGCCTCTGGCTGAGAATGTTCGCCCTTGCCTTGTTCTTCGACGAGATTAAGCGCCAGTATGGCTCCGGCTCTTTCGAGCATCGGCCTCAAGGTCTGCGGCTGGACGGCTGAGATGGCGATGCATTCGCGCGCGCCGTTCTGCGAAGCGAAACGCAGGTTGGCGGCGAGCGTTTCATCGTCAACCAAGTCGGCTTTGTTGAAGACGACGAGACGCGGAATACGCGCATAGTCGAGTTCGGTTAAGATTCTTTCGACGGATTCGAGTTGTTGCAGCCAGCGCGGGTTGGCCGCGTCAACCAGATGCAGCAGCAAATCGCTGTCGCTAATCTCTTCGAGCGTGGCGCGGAAGGCCGCGAGCAAATCAGGCGGAAGGTCACGGATGAAGCCGACCGTATCATTAATAATGACCTCTTGCTCGCGCGGGAGGCGCAGCCGGCGCGAAGTCGGGTCGAGGGTGGCAAACATGCGCTGCTCCGCATGAACGGTGCTGGCCGTGAGTTGGTTCAGCAGCGTGGATTTGCCCGCGTTCGTATAGCCGACGATGGAGATGATGGGCAATTCCTGCCGCATTCTCTCCTTGCGGCGCTCCTGCCGGCGCGAACGCTGCGTCTCAATCTCTCTTTCCAAACGGTGAATGCGGTCGCGCACGCGGCGGCGGTCGGTTTCGAGTTTCGTTTCGCCGGGGCCGCGCCCGCCGATGCCGCCCGCCAGCCGCGAGAAGGCCGAGTCTTGTCCCGCAATCAGGCGCGGCAGCAGGTATTTCAACTGGGCCAACTCGACCTGAATCTTGCCCTCGCGCGATTGTGCGCGTTGCGCGAAGATGTCGAGGATTAACTGCGAGCGGTCAATCACCTTCAAGTCAGTCGCTTCGGAGAGCGAGCGCACCTGCGCGGGTTGCAATTCGCGGTCGAAGACAATCAGGTCTGCGCCGAGTTGCAGCGCGCGGACGAGCAGGTCGTCCAGTTTGCCGCGACCGAGAACGGTGCGCGGGTCAATGGCCTGACGACGTTGAATGATTTGGTCCAGCACGACGACGCCCGCCGATGTCGCCAGCTCATTAAGCTCCGCCATCGATTCTTCGGCTTCCGAGAGCGAGCCTGTCGGAACGCCGACGAGAATCGTGCGGTCACGCACGCCAGCACGGCGAACGGTGCGGCGATTGCGCGCCATCTCTTCTTCGAGCGAGTTGATGAGCGCCAGAAAGTCAACATCCAATTGCGAAGGGATGTTAGGCTCCAAGAAAGCGTAGGGCGCGGTGGCACCGTCGGTTTGGTCTAGTTCTTCGGCGGTGGTCGGCAAGAGGTGCGCCGCTCGAACCAACCCGGGCAAGCCCGTTCGGTCATCCACGTCGAGCGCCACCATCAAATCGAGGCGCAGCAGCGCGAGGTCTGTCAAATCATCCTGCGTCAATTCCTCGCCGCGCAGGTGCGTGTGCACGCAGCGCAGACCGCGAAAACGCCCTTCGGCCACGCGCGTGCGCTTTAAGTCAGGCAACTCTATGCGCCGCGCATCACCGACAACGACGTATTCGACATAACCCTTGCGGTCAATCAGAACGCCGATTTGTCGTCTCGTCTCGTGAGAGAGTTCCGTTAACTGCCGTGCAAACTCCGGCGTCACAATCTGGCGCGGCGCAATCCGTCGCGAGTAGAGCTTTTCGATGCGGCGCAGTTGATTGTGTTTAAGGCCCTGTGTGTTTCCGTGTACGGTACTGATTAGTTTAATCCTCCAAAAGGCGTTAATCGTGAGCCGCCAGCCCGAACGACCAAGACGCTCTGCCTCTGTTTGAGGTCAAAGCTGACGGTTGACGACTCGTAGTTACAAAAAGATTGAAGCGAGCGGTGGGCGGCGGACGCTGTTAAAGGGACGCTGATATTGCTCTGCGAAATCAATTCGCCTGATCGCTTGAGCATTGCGATTATTCAGTCAAACGCTAGAATGCTCTCAGAACCGGCTGATTCCGAGAGCACGCTTTCTGATAGCTTGACCAGCGCGAATTATAACATAGCAAGCGCCGAGCGGAAGCCGCCAGACGCTACTGCAACTAATATTTTGCTCGACCCGCGAGGCGGTCAGGTTAGACACCGCTCGCGCCTGCATCGTATGATGAAAAGCTATTGACGATTGATTTGGCGAAAACTCCTCTTTAGGATTTCAGTGTGGAATCGCGGAAGAGTTGAAAGCCGATTGCTTTTATCATGGAGAGTTGAGATGAGCAGTATGGGGCGAGTTCTTCGCGTCGACCCGGAAGCGGGGATTCCGGGCGGCGAAGTCGTCATCGAGTGCGCGGAGTTTGACACAGAAGAACTGCGCGCTTGCAACGCACTATTCGGTGAGAAGCGCGCGCATCTGGTGGGCCTAAATTCGCGACGCGTGCTGGCTATCGTGCCTGAAGAATTGCCGGGCGGCGAAGTGGAAGTTCGTCTCTCAAATAGCACTGTCAGTCATGCGCCCGTGAAAGCCGTGGTGGGAAGAAAGCTGGCGGAAGATTTACATCCGGTCACGAATCCGGCTTTTGACCCTGATGACGGAGCGTTGTTCGTGACGCGTTCCGGCTCGCGCGGCCAGCAGTTTCCCGTCTACATTTTTCGCATTGATACGGAGGGCGAATTAAACGATTTTTCGGGCGACATCGCGAACCCGACGGGCATCGCCTTCGACAAGACGGGACAGATGTTTGTGACGAGCCGGATGGACGGAACGGTTTATCGCATGACGCCCTTTAAGGAGGCCGTGGCCTTCGCGCGCAATCTGGGGGTCGCGACCGGACTGGCGTTTGACAGAGAGGGGGGCATGTACGCTGGTGACCGCACGGGCACCATCTACCGCATCAATGGCATCGGTGAAGAGACCGCGTGGGCACAGCTTGAGCCGTCTGTCTCGGCTTATCATCTGGCGTTTGGGCCGGACGATGCTTTGTATGTGACCGGCCCGACGGTTTCCAGCTATGAATCAGTGATGCGGATTGACAGCAGCGGGCGGGCGAGCGTTTTCTACAGGGGCTTAGGACGGCCGCAGGGCTTAGCCTTTGACCGCGATGGTAATCTCTATGTCGCCGCTTCGGTCGGCGGGCGGCGCGGAATTGTGCGCATCTCGCCGGATGGCAGCGATGCGCAGATGGCTGTTGCCGGAATGAACGTCGTCGGTCTGGCCTTCAGCGCGAAGGGCGACATGGTCGTCGCCACCAACGACGCGGTCTACAGTCTGCCGCTCGGCATTCAAGGGACGCTGCTGTGATAGTTGTTCTGCGGCAGACTATTGATGAAAGGCAACGAACAAGCGCTTTTTTTGACACCTCTGCGGCCACATGCTAGTGTGATGGGTCGCATTTTGGGAACGTTTCTTTATCGCGCGGTATAGTCATGGGCAATGTTGATATAGGTCTGTTTATCCTGTACATGGTGGCGCTGGTTTTCTCTCTCTCCGCTCACGAGGCCGGACACGCTTGGATGTCCAACCGCTTCGGTGATGATTTGGCGAGGTCGCAGGGACGTATCTCGCTTAATCCCGTGACTCACGTTGACCCGATTGGCACGCTTTTATTTCCCGCGTTCTCTTTCTTCACCGGAGCGCCTTTGCTTGGCTGGGCACGCCCGACGCCCGTCAATCCTCTGCGCTGGCGCGATAAGCGCGTGGCAAATATTTGGGTCTCGCTGGCGGGCGTGATTTGTAATGCGATAATCGCCATCGTCGCCGGTATCACGATTCGCATCTTATTTGAAACCGGGGTGATTAGTGCTGCGCCGCTCGCGCCGGCTAATACGGATTCTGCGCTGGCCGTCGGCGCGGTCAAGATGCTTCAGATATTTTTCACTTTGAACATCGTGCTCGCGGTCTTCAACTTGATTCCTATTCCGCCGCTGGATGGCGGCAAGATTCTGGGCAGCATCTTGCCGGACAGTTTTAGCTCCGCTCTCGACGCATTAGAACAGTTTGGTTTCATCTTGCTCTTCATCGCAGTCTTCACAGGTGTGTTTAGCGCTCTCTTTCGCGTGGTGATGCCGCTGGCTTGGGACGCAGTTTTTATCGGCGCATTTTGAAATGTAATGAAACGTATTTTTAGCGGCGTGCAGCCGTCCGGCCCACTTCATCTCGGCAACTACCTCGGCGCGTTTCGCAACTGGGTCGAGTTGCAGCACACTTACGAGAGCTTTTTCTGCGTCGTTAATCTGCACGCCATCACCGTCCAGCAAGACCCGAAAGAATTGGCGGAGCGCACCAGAGAGACCGCGCGCATCTACGTCGCGCTCGGCATCGACCCGAAGATTTCGACCATCTTCGTGCAGTCGGACGTGGTCGAACATGCCGAACTGACGTGGCTGCTCAACTGCATCGCGCGCATCTCGGAACTGGAGCGGATGACGCAGTTTAAAGACAAAGCGCGGAAACAACGCGAGAACGTCGGCGTCGGTCTCTTTGATTATCCGGTCTTGATGGCCTCCGACATTCTGCTTTATCAAACAGACCTCGTGCCCGTCGGAGAAGACCAGAAACAGCATCTTGAGTTGACGCGTGATTTGGCGATTCGTTTCAACCGTGATTTCGGTGAGACCTTTCGCGTGCCCGAGCCTTTCATCCCGAAAGTGGGCGCACGCATTATGTCGCTCTCCGACCCGCAGAAAAAAATGTCCAAGTCGGACGACGACCCGAATGGGTGCGTCATGCTGTTGGATACGGACGAGACGGTCCAGCGCAAGTTCAAACGGGCGGTCACGGATTCGGGCACTGAGATTCGCTTCGACCAAGAGCGTCCGGCGATTAATAACCTGTTGACGATTTACCAACTCTTAACGAAGCAGCAGCCCGCCGAGATAGAAGCACACTTTGCGGGCAAAGGCTACGCGCAGTTGAAAGGCGATTTGGCCGGCGCGGCGATTGAATTCCTGCGGCCCTTGCAGGAGCGCGTGCGCGAGATTTCGGACGCGGAGCTTGATGGCATTCTGAATGATGGCCGGGAGCGCGCAGAGCAGATTGCGCGTGCCACCCTGAATGCGGCTAAAGAGCGCATCGGCCTTGTCGGCGCGCGCTCCCTTTGAGCCGCTAACGCGGAGAACTTATGGACGAAACTTCCGAAGCGATGACCATAGCTGCGGCGACGGCGATTGGGCCAACACAGGCCACCCTCAACGTCGCGGGCGCGCTGCCTGAAATCACCTCGAACATCGGCGGCGACGAGTTGAAACTCAAGCTCGGAGAGTTTGCCGGGCCGCTCGATTTGTTGCTCTACCTGATTCGGCAAGAACAGGTGAGCATCTATGATATTCCGGTAGCGCGCATCACGGATGAATACTTGCGCTACCTACGCTTGATGCAGGAATTGGACATCGCCGTCGCTGGCGATTTTTTAGTGATGGCGGCCACGCTCATCGAGATTAAATCGAAGATGTTGCTGCCGCGCGACCCGTTGGCGGCCATCGCGGAAGAGGAAGACGACCCGCGCCGCGAACTCGTTGACCGCTTATTGGAGCATCAGAAATATAAGGCGGCGGCGCAGATGCTTTGGTCGCGCGCGACCGTCGAGCAGGCTGTCTTTAAGCGCGCCGAGTTAGAAACCGATAAGCAGAATCCAGAAGTTTCGGTCGGCGTCTTTGATTTACTGAAAGTCTTTCAGCAAATACTCGCGCGTCACAAAGAAGAGGTCTTGCTGGAAATCGAGCGCGAGGAAATCTCGATGACGGAGATGCTCGAACGCCTCCGCAACATGGTGCTCTCGGCGGGCGAACTTAATTTGCGCACCTTCTTTGAGCGCGCTACCTCGCGCCGCGAACTCGTGCTGGCGTTTCTCTCCGTCCTCGAACTCGTCCGCACGACGGAAATCTCTCTCATTCAGCACGAGACGTTTGGCGAAATCATCGCCCGCGCGGGCTGAAGCTAAAACTTTTGATGACTATGAGCGAAGAAATCAAAGAACAGGAAATCGCAGCACCGGCGGGGCCGGACGAAGGAGTAGCTTCCGTTGCGAGTGAGCAAGCGGAAGATGCGTCGTTGATTTTTGAACCGGCGGACGACGAGCCTGAGTTTGAGGAAGAGGACGAAGGCGTCGTGATTCATGATGCCGACGCGGAAGATGCGCGGGAGGCAGCGCGGCGGCTGGCAGCCGAAGCAGAGGCCGCGCGCGGCGAAGATAATATTGCGGCAAGCGATGACGGGGATGCTCCTCATAACGTTCGCGGCATGGCCGAGATGATGGCGATTATCGAAGCCCTCATCTTCGTCGCTGAAGAGCCTCTCAGCGTTAAGGCGCTGGCCGACGTGCTCAAGGAAGACCGTGGTTGGATTGAAACAGCGCTGGAAGGATTGGCCGAAGAGTTTAACGCGCGCAACGGCGGGCTGCACTTACGCGAAGTCGCCGGAGGCTGGCAATTCG
>CAZEZJ010000081.1:0-8277 GCA_964516695.1 uncultured Blastocatellaceae bacterium | reverse complement strand
CATCACGAACACGTCCGCGCCTTTCTCAAAACACGGCCCAGCGCCAAGCTCTCGCTCGCTTCGCTCGAAACTCTGGCCGTCATCGCCTACAAGCAGCCCATCACCGTTCCCGAAATTCTGGAAATACGCGGCGTGCAGTCGCCCTCGGCCATCAAGACGCTCCTTGACAAGCGCCTGATTATCGCCAAAGGCCGCAAGGAGACTATCGGGCGACCGATGATGTACGGCACGTCGAAAGAGTTTCTGCTGCAATTCGGCCTCAAGGATTTATCTGAGTTGCCAAACGTCGAAGACTTCGAGGATTTGGCGGGCGGGATGTAGGGAAAGCACGGAGCCGGATGAGCAGGGTTGATGAGAAAGTAAGTGACGGGTAAAGTTTTGGAAACCAGACTGCAAAAACTTATTGCTGAAGCCGGAATCGCATCGCGTCGTCATGCCGAAGAAATGATAGCGGCGGGCGAGGTGACGATTAACGGGCAGGTCGTGACGACCTTAGGGACGAAGGCCGACCCCGCGCGCGACCACATCAAGGTGCGCGGGCGTCTGATTAACCCGCTCTTGGAAGCGCGCGAGAAGGTTTACGTCCTGCTCAACAAGCCGCGCGGTTATCTGTCGAGCGTCGCAGACCCAGAGGGGCGTCCGCTGGTGACGGAGCTTGTGCCGTCTGCGCTCGGGCGCCTGCATCCGGTCGGGCGGCTCGATTTCAATACCGAAGGCTTGCTGCTCTTAACAAACGACGGCGAGTTTACCAACTTCATCACGTCTGCGCGCAACAATGTGGCGAAGGTCTACGAGGTGAAGCTCAAGGGCGTGCCAGGCGAAGACGCCATCGAGCGCCTGCGGCGCGGCATTCGCCTGGAAAACGGAGACCGCACAGCGCCCGCGGAGATTAAGAAGATTGATGAAAGCGATACTAATTCGTGGTTTGAGGTTGTCTTGCATGAAGGGCGCAACCAGCAGATTAGGCGGATGTTTGATGCCATCGGTCATTCGGTCTTAAAACTTCGCCGCGTCAGGATAGGCTTTATCACAGACGAACGGCTGGCCCCGAAACAGTGGCGCTTGCTGGCCCCGGCGGAAGTCAATCGCTTGATGAAAAAGAGACAGAAGAACAGGCCGCCCGCGAAGACCAAAGCCCGTGGCGCGAGTCACGGCGAGCGGCGCGGTTAGGGTACAATAAGTGATAAGTAATGGGTGATAGGTGATAAGAGAAAACCTCTTTCTTTTCTTATCACCTATCACTTATCACTCATCACTGATTTTAAGAGGTTCTTATGGAATTCGAGCTTAGTGAAGAGCAGCAGCAAGTGAAGTTTAGTGTGCGCGAGTTTGCCGAAGGCGAGATTGCGCCGCACGTGTTGGAGTGGGACGAGTCGCAGCACTTTCCCGTCGAGTTGTTGCCGAAGCTGGCCGAGCTAGGGTTGATGGGCGTTATTTTCCCTGAGGAATACGGCGGCGCTGGGATGGGCTACATCGAATACGCGACTATCATCGAAGAACTCTCGCGTGTTGACGGCTCGGTGGGCATCTCCGTCGCGGCGCACAACTCGCTCTGCTCGAATCACATTTACATGTTCGGGACCGAAGAACAGAAGCGGAAGTTTCTGGTTCCGCTGGCTCGCGGCGAACACTTGGGCGCTTGGGGCTTAACGGAAGCCAACGCCGGTTCGGACGCCGGCGGCACGCGCTCTACGGCCGTCAAACAGAACGGCGGCTGGGTCGTCAACGGCTCGAAAAACTTTATCACTCACGCCATTCACGGCGACACCTGCGTGGCCGTCGCTTCGACCGACCGCGCGCGCGGCAACAAAGGCATCACGGCTTTCATCTTCGAGAAGGGCATGAAGGGATTTGCGCCCGCGAAGAAGGAGAACAAGCTGGGCCTGCGCGCATCGGAAACGGCGAGCGTTATTTTTGAAGACTGCTACGTGCCCGACGAAAACCGGCTCGGTGAAGAAGGCCAAGGCTTCGTGCAGGCACTACAGATTCTTGACGGAGGCCGCATCTCGATTGCGGCGCTGGCCGTCGGCATCGCGCAGGGCGCTTACGAGTCGGCGGTCAAATATGCGAAAGAGCGCGAACAGTTTGGCAAGCCCATCGCGGAGTTTCAGGCGATTCAGTTCAAGCTCGCGGACATGGCCGTGCAAATCGAAGCCGCGCGGCTGCTGATGTACCGCGCCGCCTATCTCAAAGACCAGGGCAAAAAGGTGACGAAGGAATCTTCAATGGCGAAGCTCTACGCCGGAGAGATGAGCGTGCGCGTCTGCGAGGAGGCGATTCAGATTCACGGCGGCTACGGCTACACGAAGGACTATCCCCCCGAAAAATTCTGGCGCGACTCGAAGCTCTGCACCATCGGCGAAGGCACTTCCGAGATTCAACGGATGGTGATTGCCAGACAGTTGTTAAAGCAGTGACAAGCGACAGGTGACGAGTGGCAAGTTAAAAAACTTGTCTTTGCTCGTCACTCGTCCTTTGTCACTCGTCACTTTTTGATGAGCGTAGCAGAAAAATCTTCGATGATTGAACGCATCCTCGCGGGCGAGGCGCGGGCGGTGGCTCGCGCTATCTCGAAGGTTGAAGACGGGGCGGAGGATGCCGCCGCCTTGATGAAAGAGATTTTTCCGCGCACGGGCCGCAGCCTCATCGTCGGGATTACGGGTTCGCCGGGCGCTGGAAAATCGTCGCTCGTTGATAAGCTGGCGCTTCTTTATCGCGAAGGTGATGAAAGAGTGGGGGTCGTTTGTGTTGACCCGTCGAGTCCGTTTTCGGGCGGCGCGATTTTGGGCGACCGCATCAGGATGCAGACGCTTGGTCTCGACAGCAACGTTTTCATTCGCTCGATGGCGACGCGCGGAAACTTAGGGGGGCTGGCGCGCGCCACTGTTGACGCGGTGGCGATTCTGGATGCCGCCGGATACGGCAAGATTATCATTGAGACGGTCGGCGTCGGGCAGGATGAGGTGGAGATTGTGAAGGCGGCTGATGTCTCCGTCGTCGTACTTGTGCCCGGCATGGGCGATGATATTCAGGCCATCAAGGCCGGAATCATGGAGATTGGCGACATCTTCGTCATTAATAAGGCTGACCGCGAAGGCGTGCTGCGAACGGAGAAGGAGTTGGAAGCGCTCCTGTCGCTCGCGATGCGGCCGGATAATTGGGAGCCGCCGATTATCAAAACCGTCGCGACGGAAAATAAGGGCATTAAGGATTTGGCCGCCGCCATCAAAAGCTATCGCGAGTTTCAACAAGGGGCGGAGGCCAGCAGCGCCCGGCGGCAGGCCATCGCACGCTGGCGCATCCTTGAACTTTTGCGCGAGCGATTGCTGGCGCAAACCATCGGCACGGATTCGGCATCAGAACGACTCGATTATCTCGCCGCCGAAGTCGCCGCCAAGCGCCGCGACCCTTATTCGGCAGTTGAAGAAATTATGAACGCAGGAGCCGGAAGTCAGGAGTCAGAATCCAGAATATAGGGCTGTCAACAGATTGCGTTCTGCTTTGTGTTCTTCCGGCTATTGATTCCTGACTTCTGGAATTTTATGAAAATAGAGCACATCGGAATTGCGACGCGGGCATTGGAGGATGGTCTCCTTTTCTGGCGCGATGCGCTGGGGTTGGAGGTCTCTGAGACCGAAGAGGTCGCGGAGCAGAAAGTGCGTGTGGCGATGTTGGCTGTGGGCGAGTCGCGCGTGGAATTGCTTGAGCCGACGAGCGATGATTCGCCCATCGCCAAGTTTATCGCCAAGCGCGGCGCGGGCATTCATCATATCGCCGTCCGCGTCCAAGACATTCGAGAGAGCCTCGCGCGCTTGAAAGAGCAGGGAATGCGTTTGATTGATGAAACGCCGCGCACGGGCGCAGGCGGTTGTCTGGTAGCCTTCGTTCACCCATCTTCGGCGAACGGCGTGCTGCTTGAATTAGTAGAGCACACTCAGGAGTCGCACACCGAATAGATTACTAGTGACGGTTGATGAGTGAATTAGAAGGAGTTATTTAATGATTACTTGTAAAGAATGTGGAACTACTTTAATAGAAGGCCAGCGCACCTGCCCTAACTGCGGGGCTGCGGTGGAGGCAGCCAGCGCAACTGAAGAAGCGACCGCAGGCGAGCCAGCAAACACGATTGCCTCCGACGAGACCAATCAAGAAGAGACAAACGCCATAGCCTCAAGCGATGCCACGGCGTCAAGCTCTGAAGCTTCCGGCACGAAGACAACAGCAGCGGCGGCGAGCACGACCGCTCCCATCCGTAGCGGCACCGCTCCCGTCAGGAAAGCGCAGCCAACTGCACATAGCAGGCTGTCTGCGACGGCCAAGGGCTTAATCGCCGCAGGGGTCGCGATAGCATTAGCCGCCGGTCTCATCGTCTGGCAGGTCAAGGCCAGCCGCGCCAAAAGCATTAACCTGACCGCGCAGGACATGGAACTGCTCGCGAAGGACCAAGACCCGCGCTTGCAGATGCAACTCTCATCGAGCGAGGAAGCGCGCAAGGAGTTTGCCAAGAATTTGCGCGAGATGCTGGCGCTCGGGGAAGAAGCGAGGGCCGCCGGCATCGCTGAAAAGCCGGAGATTAAACGCCAGATAGCTCTCATGCGCTCGCTGATTATCGCCAACGCCTTCCTGAAGAAGAAACAGCAGGAACAGCCGGGTGTGTCGCCGTTTTCCAGTATTCCGCAGGCGGAGGTTGACGCGTTTCTCAAAGAGCCGGGGGCCGACCAGAAGTTCCAGCAGTTTTTAGAGGACGCTCAAGGCTTGGGTCTGATTCCGGCGGGGCAACAATTGTCGGAAGCGCAACTCACTCAGGTTAAAACGCAATGGGCGCAGGTCTTCGTCGCTGAACGCAAGGCCATTCAGGCCGGACTCGATAAGGAACGCAACGTCGAACTGCAACTGATGCTTCAGGAAGCGCGCGTGATAGGCACGGAGTACGCCAAGCAGCAGCTTGAAGCGAAGATTAAAGTGACGGACGAAGAGGTCAAAGCCTACATCGCCAAGCATCCAGAGTATGATACGTCGAAGTCGCGCGCCAAAGCCGAAGAAATCTTAAAGCGTGCGCGCGGGGGAGAAGACTTCGCCGCGTTAGCCAAAGAGTTTTCGATTGACCCGGGCAGCAAAGACAAGGGCGGCGAACTCGGTTGGTTTGCTCGCGGGCAGATGGTCAAGCCCTTCGAGGATGCTGCCTTCGGGCTTCAGGCCGGGCAAATCAGCGACGTGGTAGAATCCGATTTCGGTTTCCACATCATTCAGGTCGAAGAGCGCGAGACTAAAGATTCGGCAGAGGGCAAGCCCGAAGAACAAGTGCGCGCCCGCCACATTCTGATTCCGAAAAGCTCGGCTGAGCAGCCGAACCAGATGGGGCCGCCGCAGTCTCCCGAAGAGCAGGCGCGTGCAGCGCTCGAAAAGGAGAAGCGCGACAAGGTTCTGGGCGAGATTATACAGCGCACGCGCGTGACCGTTGCCGACAACTTCAACGTGCCCAAGCCGGAAATGCCCCGACAGCTTCCGGGGATGCCTCCGGGCGGCGCGCCGCCGCCGGGAATGGAAGAAGAGGTCGGGCCGGAGTCGCCCGCGCCCGCGCCTGCGCCTAAAGGCCAGCCGAACAGCGGCGGGCAACCGCCAAAACCCGGCGCGCAAGCAAAGCCGTCTCCCAGGCGCTAAGCATAAGCCGAGGCGGGAAACTTTTGCCATGCAGTTTGGCGACTACCGCTTGGAGATTGTGCCCGACACAATCTTTAAACTCGACGGCGGGGCGATGTTCGGCGTCGTCCCGCGCGCGCTTTGGTCGCGTGTCTGTCCGCCGGACGAGCACAACCGCGTTCGTCTCAACATGAACTGCCTGTTCATCGAGACGGGCAGCGAGCGTGTTCTGATTGAAACCGGAATCGGCGAGAAATGGACGCCAAAACAGGCTGCCATTTACGGCATTGAGCGCGAGCGTTCTTTCGCGGAATCGCTCGCCAGCATTGCGGGCATCGGGCCGGAAGAGATTACCATCGTCGTCAACACGCATCTGCATTTCGACCACGCGGGCGGCAACACGAGGGTAGATGAAAGGGGACGCCCTCTGCCATCTTTTCCTAACGCGCGTTACTTTGTCTCGCGCAGCGAGTATGAACACGCGCAAAATCCGCACGAGCGCGACCGCGCCAGTTATCTGCCGGAAAACTGGCGACCCGTAGAGCAGTCGGGCCAGCTTGAATTGAAAGAAGCGAGTTATGAAGTTGTGCCCGGCCTGAGAATGGAGACCATCGCCGGACATTCGCGGACGATGCAGTGTGCTCGATTAACAAGGGGGAAGCGCACGCTTTTTGGCTTCGCTGACCTTGTGCCGACGCGGGCGCATGTGCCGCTCGCATGGATTATGGGCTACGACCTGTATCCGGTGGAAACGCTCGAAGCGAAGAAGCGCTTGCTACCGCAGGCCGCACGCGAACGTTGGCTGTGCCTCTTTTATCACGAACCGGAAGCGCCGCTCTGCCGTGTTGTCGAGGAAGACGGGAAACTCCGCGCAGAGGGCTACGAGGAGAAGCAGGACGGTTTTATTCCGGGCGAATAAACTTTGTCAGCGGTCAGTAGATTATCGGTTGAAAGCGGAAGAAGAAAGATGACGACGGCGAAAATAGGCATCATCGGCGGCAGCGGGCTGTACCAGATGCCTGAGTTGGAGAATATCGAAGAGGTGCGCGTTGAGACGCCGTTTGGTAGTCCGTCCGACGCCTATATCACGGGGACGCTCGAAGGCGTGCGCGTGGCTTTTCTGCCGCGACATGGACGCGGGCATCGCTACACGCCATCGGAGTTGCCTTTCAGGGCCAACATCTACGGGATGAAGATGCTGGGCTGCGAGCGCATCCTGTCGGCTTCCGCCGTCGGCTCTTTGCAAGAGCAGTATGCGCCGCTCGACATGGTTATCCCAGACCAATTCTTCGACCGGACGCGGGCGCGCGCTGCCGAGTCAACCTTCTTTGGCGAAGGAATTGTCGCGCACGTGACGTTTGCCAATCCTGTGTGCGCCGAGCTGGGCGATGTACTGGAATCGGCCTGCGGCGCGGCGGATGTCAAAGTGCATCGCGGCGGCACGTATCTCTGCATGGAGGGGCCAGCCTTTTCGACGAAAGCTGAATCCAATGTTTATCGCTCGTGGGGCATGGACATCATCGGCATGACGAATTTGCAGGAAGCCAAGCTCGCGCGCGAAGCGGAAATCTGTTATGCCACGCTGGCGCTCGTCACAGACTACGATTGTTGGCATGAAACGCACGATGCCGTCTCGGTCGAAACGGTCGTCGAATATTTGAACAAGAACGTGCGCAACGCACAAATCATCATGCGTGAGGCCGTCAAACAATTAACGACGCGCCCGCGCGGCTGCGAGTGTGGCTCGGCAATGAAGAACGCCATCTTCACGCCGCCCGACCTCTGGCCCGCGGCGACAAAGAAAAAATTGGAAGCGATAGTAAAACAGTGATGAGTGACGAGTGATGAGTAATGAGTAAGAGCAGTTTGCTTCCTACTCAT
The DNA here is from genome assembly GCA_964516695.1 of uncultured Blastocatellaceae bacterium. Lineage (GTDB taxonomy): Bacteria > Acidobacteriota > Blastocatellia > Pyrinomonadales > Pyrinomonadaceae > DASVTR01. The sequence continues at coordinate 756 of CAZEZJ010000081.1, read as the reverse complement.
CACTCATTACTCATCACTCATCACTTCTTGGGGAGGCAATTTTTATGAAGAACTTTTTGATGTTGAGCTTGCTGGTGCTGGCTGTGGTTTGCGTTGCGCCGTCCGTGAGGGGGCAGAGCACGGTGGCGAAGACCGGGCCGGATGCTTCGACCGTGCGCGACCCTGAGATGGAGAAGGATTCGTTGCATAATCTGGTGGTCGCGCGCCAGTATTTCAAATTGAAGAAGGCTTACGTGGCGGCGCTGTCGCGCTGCGAGGAGATTATCGCGGGCAACCCGAATTTCTCGCGGATAGATGAAGTGCTCTACATCGCCGGGATGAGCAGCCTGCGCCTCGCTCAAAAGCAGGGCAAGCAGGCTTCAAAGCTCGCGCCCGATAAGCTGCGCGACGACGCGCGCCAGTATCTCTCGCGTCTCGCCCAAGAGTTTCCCGAAAGCGAATTTCGCGCATCGGCGGAAAAAGAGTTGCGCACACTCAAACCTTAAAATCGAAATTCAGAAGTCAGGCCCAAAAGCAGAGGTCAAGAGTTAGAAGCAGGAAGATAAGGCGGCAACCGCTTTTTATGATTTCCCGCGCTTCCGGTGCTTGAATTCTGGCTGCTCAGCTTACTAAGGAGAATCAATGTCCCTGTTGGTGGTTGGATCGGTAGCATTTGATGCGGTGGAGACGCCGTTTGGCAAGCGGGATAAAATGATGGGTGGGTCCGCGACCCACTTTGCCATCGCGGCCAGCTTTTACACGGACGTGCGCGTCGTC
>CAZEZJ010000080.1:2578-15650 GCA_964516695.1 uncultured Blastocatellaceae bacterium | reverse complement strand
CACAGACATCTTTGACCAGTCTTCCGCCCAGCGAATGGCAAAACACTTTCGCACCCTTTTGGAAGGCATCATTGCCAATCCCGAACGCCGCCTCTCGTCGCTCCCCCTACTCTCCAACGACGAGCGCCAGCAGTTGCTAGTCGAATGGAACGACACCTCGGTCGAATATTCCCCAATAGAAAATATCACCCGGCTATTTGAAGAACAGGCCGCGCGCACACCCAACAGCATCGCCCTCAGCTTCGATGATGAACATCTCACCTATCAACAGTTGAACGACCGCGCCGCTCATCTTGCCCAACACCTGTGCTCGCTGAGCATCGGCCCCGAATCAATCGTCGGCCTCCTCTTGGAACGCTCTATCGAAATGGTCGTCGCCCTGCTCGGAGTGCTCAAAGCGGGCGGCGCATATCTACCGCTCGACCCTGAATATCCATCAGAGCGCATCGCCTTCATGCTCGCTGACTCCGGCGCACACCTGCTCCTCACCGAGCAGCGCCTCTCACAACATCTTCCAGCACCCTCATGTCCGACGCTCTCTCTGGACACCGACTGGTCAAGCCATGAGGCCACTGGCGCTCTGGCTCCACCAACGCCAGTTTGTGGCGACAATCTGGCCTATCTGATTTACACCAGCGGTTCGACCGGCACACCCAAAGGCGTGATGATTAGCCACGGTGCGCTGCTCAATCACATGCGCTGGATGCAACAACACTTCCCACTCGCTGCACACGACACTGTGTTGCAGAAAACTCCCTTGAGCTTCGATGCTTCAGTCTGGGAGTTCTGGGCACCACTACTGTCAGGAGCACGCTTGGTGCTGGCACGCAGCGGCGGACATCGAGATGCCGCTTACTTGATTGCAGAGATTCAGCGCCGGCAGGTGACGACGCTGCAAGTCGTGCCGACACAGCTACGGATGTTGGAGGAAGAGGGATTGCATGAATGCCGCAGTCTGCGGCGCGTGTTCTGCGGTGGAGAGGCATTGAGCACAGAGTTGGTCAGAGGCTTTAGTGAGCAGCTCGGGACAGCCGAGCTAGTGAACTTGTATGGGCCGACGGAGGCGACTATTGACGCTACCTACTGGCGCAGTCAGCCAGCAACAGCAAGTCAAGAGCGAGAAGTAGTGCCGATTGGGAGGCCGGTGGCGAACACGCGAGTCTATGTGTTGGACGAGCATTTAGCGCCGGTGCCGCAGGGCGTGGCTGGAGAGCTGTACATTGGCGGAGCGGGATTGGCGCGTGGGTATGTCAATGGGGCTGTGCAGACGGCGGAGCGGTTTATACCGGATGGGTGGAGTGGAGAAGCAGGAGCGAGGCTGTACCGGACGGGCGACCTCGTGCGTTATCTGCCGGATGGGCAGATTGAGTTTTTGGGGCGGGTGGATCATCAAGTCAAGGTGCGTGGTTTTCGCATCGAGTTGGGTGAAGTGGAGACAAGGCTGGCGCGCTATGCGGGTGTAAGAGAGTCTGCAGTGGTGGCACGCGAGGACGCGCACGGCAACCTGCGCCTCGTCGCTTACGTGGTGCCGCATGAAGACGCAGCCCTCGCGGCTGGCGAATTGCGCCGCTCTCTGTCTCGCGCGCTGCCTGAGTATATGTTGCCGTCGCTGTTCGTGACGCTCGACGCGCTGCCTTGCCAGCCGAACGGCAAGCTTGACAGGCGTGCTCTGCCGGAGCCTGACCCGCTGTCGTCCGAATTGGAGATGACTTACGCAGCCCCGCGCGACCAAATCGACGAGATGCTGGCTGTTATCTGGGCGGCCGTGCTTGGCGTTGAGCGGGTCGGCATTCACGATAATTTCTTCGAACTGGGCGGCCATTCTCTACTCGCGGCGCAAGCCATGTCGCGCGTGCAGAAAGCTTTTCAAGCCGCGCTCCCGCTTCGCCTGCTGTTTGAGTCGCCGACGGTGGCCGCCTTCGCCGAGCAGATGAACGCGATGCGCGAAGCCAGCGGAGTTGTCGCGCCCCCGCCCATCCGCCACGCGGCGAGGGAAGGGAAGTTGCCGCTCTCGTTTGCGCAGCAGCGCCTTTGGTTTCTGGACCAACTCGAACCCGGCAGTCATGCTTACAACATGCCGGGCGCTGTGCGTATCAGCGGGGAGCTGGACGAGTCTGCCCTGCGGCGAGGTTTATCTGAGTTTGTGCGTCGCCACGAATCGCTGCGCACGAGTTTCCCGCTGGTTGACGGCGAGCCGGTGCAGTTGATTGCCCCGCCCGCTCCGCTCAACCTGCCTTTGATTGACCTGCGTGAGTTGCCCCTCTCCCGCCGCGATGCCGAACTAGACGAAATTATCACGCTTGAAGCCGCACGACCGTTCGACCTGGCGCAAGGGCCATTGCTGCGGCTTCAACTCGTCCGTCAGGCCGACGACGAGTATGTCCTGCTGGTCACGATGCACCACATCATTTCGGACGGTTGGTCGCTCGATATTTTCCTGCGCGAGTTGGGGACGCTCTACCGTGTCTATTGCGAGGGCGCGCAGTCGCCGCTGCCCGAGTTGAAGATTCAGTATGCCGACTTCGCCATCTGGCAGCGTGAATGGCTGCAAGGCGAGACGCTCGAATCCCTGCTGGCCTTCTGGAAGAGGCAACTGAGCGGCGCGCCGCCCGTGCTTGAGCTACCGCTCGATTACACGCGCCCGCCCGTTCGTACCTACCAAGGGGCGAAGGAAACGATGACGCTTCCCGCCAGCCTCGCAGACGACCTCAGGGCGCTCAGCCGTGATGAGGGCGCGACGCTCTTTATGACCTTGGCCTCCGCCTTCAAAATTCTTCTCTATCGTTATTCCGGCCAGCATGAGATAACGGTCGGAACTCCCAGCGCCAACCGCAATCAAGGGGAAATCGAAGAACTCGTCGGCTTTCTAGTCAACACGCTAGTGCTCCGCACACACCTCTCGGCAGGGATAACTTTCCGCGACCTGCTCGGCAGCGTCAGGGAAACCGTGATAGACGCTTGCACGCATCAAGACCTGCCTTTTGAGAAACTGGTCGAAGAGCTACAGCCCGATAGGGATGTGGGCCGCACGCCCTTATTCCAGGTGATGCTGGCGCAGCAGAAGGCTCTGACTCCGGCGCTGGAAGCGGCGGGCGTTTCCTTCAGGCCGGTGGAGGTTGACACCTCGACCGCCAAATTCGATCTCACGCTCAACGTGGCCGAGGCCGAGCAGGAGTTGCGCCTGACGTTGGAATACAGCACAGACCTCTTCGCCGCCGCGACCATCAGCCGTATGCTCGGACACCTGCGAAAGTTGCTGGAAGGAATCGTCGCTGACCCCGGCCGTTGCATTTCCGAGTTGCCGCTGTTGACCGAGGCTGAAGAGCAACAATTAATCGTCGAGTGGAACGACACGAAGCGCGAGTATCCGCCGGATGAGTATGCCTACCGCATGTTCGAGCGTCAGGCGAGACGCACGCCCGAAAAGGTCGCCCTCATCTATGGGCGCGAGCGCCTGACATACAGCGAACTCGATGCACGCGCCAATCAGGTAGCTCACCTGTTGCGAGACATGGGCGTTGGCCCGGAGACGCTCGTTGGCATCTACACGGAGCGGACTGTGGAAATGGTGTTGGGAATTCTCGGCGTCCACAAGGCGGGCGCGGCCTACGTGCCGATTGACCGGACATACCCGCGCGAGCGCGTGAAGCTGATGCTTCAGGATGCCAACGTCCTCGTGCTGCTGACGCAGGAGGCTTTGCTCGGAAGTTTGCCGGAGAACGACGCCCTGACCATCTGCCTTGACCGTGATTGGGGGATGGTCTCGGCGCACAGCCGCGAGAGCTTCGACAGCGGCGTGTTGCCCGGTAATCTCTCTCACCTCATCTACACGTCAGGCTCGACGGGAACGCCGAAGGGCGTCGCCATCACACACCGGAGCACGGCGATAATGTTGCGCTGGGCGAGGGAAGTTTATCGCCCGGAACAACTGCGCGGCGTCTTGGCCTCCACCTCCATCTCATTTGACCTCTCTGTGTTTGAGATGTTCCTGCCGCTCAGCGTCGGCGGGCAAATCATCCTCGCTGACAACGCGCTTGAGCTGCCTTCGCTCCCCGCCTCCGGCGAGGTCACGCTCGTCAACACAGTACCTTCTGCGATGGCCGAGCTAGTCAGGAGCGGAGGCGTGCCCGCTTCTGTGAAGACAATCAACCTCGCGGGCGAAGCCTTGAAGGCCGAACTGGTCAGACAAGTCTATGAACGAACCGAGGCCGCGCAGGTGTGGAATCTATACGGCCCCTCGGAAGACACAACCTATTCGACTTTCGCCCTCGTTCCGAGAGAGTCTAACAGCACTATTCTCATCGGTCGGCCTATCGCCTGCACGCGCGCTTTTGTGCTCGACGCGCGATTGCGGCCCGTGCCCATCGGCGTCTCAGGCGAACTCTATCTCGGCGGCGGCGGCCTCGCGCGCGGCTATCTCAACCGGCCTCAGTTGACTGCCGAGAAGTTTATCCCCGACCCATTCTCGACGGAGCCGGGCGCGCGACTCTATCGAACGGGCGACCTCGTGCGTTACCTGCCAGGCGGCGACCTCGAATACCTCGGGCGTCTGGACCATCAGGTGAAGATACGCGGCTTTCGCATCGAACTCGGAGAGATAGAAACCACGCTCGGCCAGCATCCTGCGGTGCGTGACGCGGTTGTGCTGGCGCGCGAAGATACGCCCGGCGACCAGCGCATCGTTGCGTATCTCGTCTTGCAGGCGGAGCAAGCAGTGGGCGTCGATGATTTGCGACGGCTGCTGCGCGAGAAGCTGCCGAGCTTCATGCTGCCTTCTGCCTTCGTCTTCCTAGACGCCTTGCCGCTAACGCCAAACGGTAAGGTTGACCGCAAGGCGCTGCCGCCCCCTGAGCAGACTAGGCCCGAACTGGATGAATCTTTCATCGCGCCGCGCAATCCCGCCGAAGAGGCCATCGCCGGCATCTGGGCCGAAGTCCTACAAATCGAAAAGGTCGGCGTCTACGATAACTTTTTCAGTCTGGGAGGCCATTCTCTGCTGGCGACGCAAGTGGTCAACCGCGTGCGCGACGCCTTGCGTGTGGATGTGCCCCTGCGCGTCTTCTTCGAAGCGCCGACGGTCGCAGACTTCGCCGCCGTCGTCGCCGCGACGCTCGCGGGCGCGGGCGACCATTCACAACCGCCGCCGCACCAGGCCACGTCACTCACACAGCCAGAGCCACAGGAACAAACACAATAAAAGGGACGCAGAAAGGGACGGAAAAGGATAATGCAAGCCAACAATACGTCGTCAGAGAAACTCGAACTCTTCAGGCTGCTGCTGGAAAAAAAGGGTATCCGCCACGCACAGTCAAACGTTATCCCGCGTGCGGAGAAAGCGGATTATTACCCGCTCTCATTCGCGCAACAGCGCCTTTGGTTCCTAGACCAATTCGAGCCGGGAAGCCCGCTCTACAACATTCCGAACTCCGTCCGCATGAGCGGCCCCCTGAACCTCTTTGCGCTCGAACACGCCTTCGACGAGATAGTCAGCCGTCACGACATTCTCCGCACGACCTTTAGCACGCGCGACGGGCAACCCGTGCAACTCATCGCGCCGCACGCGCGCCAACCGCTGGCGGTCGTTGACCTCAGCGCGTTGCCGCCCCAGGAGCGCGAGCGTGAGGCCAGACGCCTCGCGGCGCGCGAGGCCGCACAGCCGTTTGACCTGGAGCGCGGGCCGCTGCTGCGCGTCGCCGTTCTCAGATTGGACCATGAAGACCACATCATCCTGCTGACGATGCACCACATCATCTCTGACGGTTGGTCAATGGGTGTCTTGACGCGCGAGTTGATTGCTCTCTATGAAGCGTCAGCGGCGGGCCATCCCTCTTCGTTGCCGCGCCTGCCCATTCAATATGTTGACTATGCCGTCTGGCAGAGAGAACAACTAAGCGGGGAAGTTCTCGACAGGCAGTTGAATTACTGGAAGACGCAGTTGGCCGGAGTGCGCATTCTGGAATTGCCGACCGATAGACCGCGCCCGGCCACGCAGAGCCATCGCGGCGCAAACGTCCGCGTGCGCATCGGGCCGCAGGTCGCCAAAGCACTGAAGGCATTAGCGAAAGAGGAAGAGGCGACGCTCTTCATGGCGCTGGTGGCCGCCTGGCAACTGCTGCTGATGCGCTACACGGGCCAGGATGATATTGCCGTCGGGACGCCGATTGCCGGAAGAACGCAGGATGAGACGGAAGGGCTGATAGGCTTCTTCATCAACATGGTGGTGCTGCGCACGGACTTGTCGGGAGGGCCGAGTTTTCGGCAACTGTTGGGGCGCGTCAGAGAGGTGGCGCTCGGAGCCTATGCCCATCAGGATGCGCCCTTTGAAAAGCTGGTCGAAGAGTTGCAGCCGGAGCGGGCTTTGAGCCATACGCCGCTGTTTCAAACAGCGATGGTGTTGCAGAACACGCCGGAAGAGCGCGCCGAAATGGGCAGCTTGAGATTGAGCGGCCTCAGGGGCCAAGGCATATCCGCGAAGTTTGACCTGACGCTCTCGTTGGCGGAAGCCGACGGCGGATTGACCGGCACGCTGGAATACAAGACAGACCTGTTTGACGCCGCGACCATCACTCGTCTCGTCGGCCACTTCGAGCGGCTGCTCGCTTCCATCATCTCCCATCCTGATGAGCGCATTGACCGCCTGCACTTGCTCAGCGACGCCGAGCGGCGGCGGCTTCTCCTTGAGTGGAATAATCCGGCGAAGGAGCACGCGGTTGGAGCAAGCTTGCACGAACTCTTCGAGGCGCAAGTCAAGCTCTCGCCGGAAGCCGTCGCGCTCAGTTACGAGGCCGAGAGTCTTAGTTATCGTGAGTTGAACGAGCGCGCGAACCAATTGGCGAATCTGTTGCGCGAACTTGGAGTTGGGCCTGAAGTTCCGGTGGCGCTGTGTCTTGAGCGGAGCCTCGAAATGGTAGTCGCTATCCTCGGCGTGCTCAAAGCGGGCGGAGCCTACGTGCCGATTGACCCGCAGTACCCGCGCGAGCGGCTGGCGTTCATCTTCTCGGATGTTGACGCGCCTGTCTTGTTGACGCAGCAACGCCTAGAAGAACTGTTGCCGCCATCGCGTGCGCGCGTGGTGCGCATTGATGCCGACTGGCCGGACATCGCCACGCGCAGCGGCGACAATCCTGCATCCGTCGCGACGCCCGAACAAACCGCCTACATCATCTACACCTCAGGCTCGACGGGGAAGCCGAAGGGAACTCTCGTGACACACGAGAACGTGATGCGCCTGTTCGCGTCCTCCGATTCGATTTTTAAGTTCAACGCCTCTGACGTGTGGACGCTATTCCACTCCTACGCCTTCGACTTCTCGGTCTGGGAACTTTGGGGAGCCTTACTTTACGGCGGCAAGCTCGTGGTCGTGCCCTACTGGGTGAGCCGCGCGCCCGATAGCTTCTACTCGTTGCTGCGCCATGAGGGCGTGACGGTGCTCAACCAGACGCCCTCTGCCTTTCGCCAACTGATGAACGCTGAGGCCGCCGCCGAAGAGGGGCCGGAATCTTTGAGCCTGCGCGTCGTCATCTTCGGCGGCGAGGCATTGGAAATCCAAAGCCTGCGCCCTTGGTTTGCGCGCCACGGCGACGAACTGCCGATGATGGTCAACATGTACGGGATTACGGAAACCACAGTCCACGTCACCTGGCGCGTGCTGCGCAGCGCCGACATGGGCAAGGGCGTCGGCAGCGCGATTGGCGCGCCGTTGGACGACTTGCAGGTGTACGTGCTTGATAATCAGCAGGAGTTGTTGCCAACCGGCGTTTGGGGTGAGTTCTACGTCGGCGGCGGAGGCGTGGCGCGCGGCTACCTCAATCGTCCCGAACTGACCGCCGAGCGTTTCGTCCCAGACCCCTTCAACCCGCGAGCGGGCGCGCGACTGTACCGGACGGGAGATGTCGGGCGGTATCTGGCAAACGGAGAACTGGAATACCTGGGGCGCGCGGACGCGCAAGTGAAGATACGCGGCCATCGCATCGAGTTGGGCGAGGTGGAGGTGGCGCTGCACGCGCACGAGCGCGTGCGCGAGGCCGTCGTGCTGGCGAAAGAGGATGCTTCCGGCGATAAGCGGCTGGTGGCTTATGTCGTCGCCGCCCGCGACGCTGAGGGCCAGCCTATCGTTGATGAACTGCGCGGCTTCCTCAAAGAGCGGCTGCCGGAATACATGGTTCCAGCCGCGTTCGTCGCGCTCGACGCAATGCCGCTGACCTCGAACGGCAAGGTTGACCGCCGCGCTCTGCTGGCGTTGGAAATCAAGCGCGTCGAGCCCGGACGCAGCCTGACCCGCCCGCGCACAGAGGAAGAAGAGATTCTGGCAAGCATCTGGGCGGAAGTCCTTGGCGTTGACGAAGTGGGCATTGACGATAACTTTTTCGCGCTGGGCGGCGACTCGATTCGCAGCGTGTGGCTCGTGGCGAAGGCGAAGGAACGAGGCATCGAGTTTAGCTTACAGCAGTTGTTCCAACATCAGACGATTCGCGGGCTGGTGAGCGCGTCTGATGCAGAGATGAGCGATGTCGCCCAGTCAACGGGGGACGAAGCCTTCCGTCTCATCAGCGTCGAAGATAGGGAGAAATTGCCGGAGAACATCGAAGACGCTTACCCCTTAACGATGTTGCAGGCGGGGATGCTCTTCGAGGGCGCGTACAACGAGCAGGAGGCCGTCTATCACAACGTCAGCACCTATCACCTGCAAGCGCCCTTCGACCTTCCGGCCATGGAGGCTGCGATGCGGCGCGTGATACAAAAGCATCCGGTGCTGCGCACCTCCTTCGACCTCCTGAACTTCAGCGAGCCTCTGCAACTCGTCCATCGCCACATCGAATTGCCGCTGCGTGTGGACGATTTGCGAGACGTGCCGGAGGCCGAGCAAGAGCAAAGGCTGGCCGCGTGGTTCGAGGAAGAGAAGCGCCGCGCCTTCGATTGGGCTACTGCGCCGCTCCTGCGTTTTCACGTCCACCGTCGCAGCGCCGAACGTTTTCAGTTCAACTTCACGGAGCACCACGCCATCCTCGACGGCTGGAGCGTGGCCGCCATGCTCACCGAACTCTTCCAGACCTACCTGCAACTGCTCAAAGGGGAAGGCGACGCGGCGGAGCCGACGCCCATCAACATCTTTAGAGACTACGTGGCACGCGAGCAGGCGGCTTTAAAGTCAGAGGAGAACCGGCGTTTTTGGATGGAGAAGCTCGACGGCAGCACCGTCACCACGCTGCCGCGCCGCCCGGCGTCAAATGATAAACCCGGCCCCCGCGTCATCGTGTTCGAGGTTCCCGTCTCCACGGAGGTTTCCGCCGGTCTCAAAGAGCTTGCGCGCGAAGCAGCCGTTCCGGTGAAGAGCGTTTTGCTGGCCGCGCACCTGAGAGTGTTGAGCGTGCTGAGCGGCCAGACGGATGTGCTCACAGGGATGCTCACACACGGGCGGCCCGAAGAGGCTGAAGGCGTGCGGGGGCTGGGCCTCTACCTGAACAATACCCCCTTCCGCCAACGTCTGACGGGCGGCAGTTGGCTCTCGCTCGTGCGCGAAACTTTTGAATCCGAGCGCCAGGCCATGCCTTTTCGCTACTACCCGATGGCGCAGATGCAGCGGGACAACGGCGGTCGGTCTCTCTTCGACGTGGCCTTCAATTTCACACACTTTCACGTCTACGAGAGCCTCCAGGAATTGTCGGGCGTCCAAGTGCTCGGCGGAACTACCTTCGCGGAGACCGACCTCGTGCTCTGGGCGGGCTTCAGCCTGGATCTCGCAACGACGCGAATCAGATTGAGTTTACAGAGCGAAGGGCGGCAAATTCCCGCGGAACAGTTGGAGGAAATCGGCGCTTATTACTCGCGAACGCTGGCAGCAATGGCCCGCGCCCCGCACGCGAGTTACGAGCGCCAGAATTTGCTGGCGGAAGACGAACGACGGCGTGTGCTGTCGGAGTGGAACGACACGGCAGCCGAGTACCCGCGTGGGGCTGGCCTACACGAGTTGTTCGAGGCACAAGCCGCACGCACGCCCGCAGCCGAAGCCCTCGTCTTTAACGACCGGCGGCTGAGCTATCGCGAACTGAACGAGCGGGCGAATCAACTGGCGCATCGCTTACGAAAGATGCAAGTCGGGCCGGAAGTGCCGGTCGGCGTGATGATGGAACGGTCGGTGGAGATGGTGGTCGCCCTGCTTGGGATACTGAAGGCGGGCGGCGCATACGTTCCGCTCGACACACAATACCCGAAGGAGCGGCTCGCCTTCATGGTCGAAGATTCGGGGCTGCCTGTGATGTTGACGCAGGAGCATCTGCTGCGTGAATTGCCGGAGTCGGCGGCGACGGTGCTCCCGCTAGATGCCGCTTGGCAAGCGCTCAAGACAGAGCCGATAGACAATCCCGTGAGCCTGTCCGTCGCGGGCAATCTGGCTTACTTGATTTACACCTCCGGCTCGACGGGTGTGCCGAAGGGCGTTGCCATCGAGCACCGCAGCGCGACCGCCTTTATTCACTGGGCGCACGACATCTTCACGCCTTCGGAATTGGCGGGTGTGCTCGGCTCAACGTCAATCTGCTTCGACCTCTCGGTCTTTGAAATCTTCGCTCCGCTCACGCGCGGAGGAAAATTAATCCTCGCTGAGAACGCCCTGCAATTGCCCGCCTTGAAGGCCGCGCACGAAGTCACGTTGGTCAACACGGTTCCTTCGGCCATGACCGAGTTATTAAGAATCGGCGGCGTCCCTCCTTCGGTGCGGACGGTCAATCTGGCGGGCGAGCCGCTGAAGCTCTCGCTGGCGCAGCAGACCTACCAACAGAGCACGGTCGAACGACTCTTCAACCTGTACGGGCCATCCGAAGACACCACGTATTCGACCTGGAGTTTGTTGGAGCGTGGGATTAGCGCGCCGCCTTCGATTGGACGCCCGATTGCGAATACGCAGGTCTACTTGCTCGATAGTGCGCTCGAACCCGTTCCGCCGGGTGTGGCCGGCGAACTGTATTTGGGCGGTGAAGGGCTGGCGCGCGGCTATCTCCGCAGGCCGGAACTGACGGCGGCGCGGTTCGTCCCAGACCCGTTCGCGCCGGAGAAGAAAGCGGGCGCGCGACTGTATCGGACCGGCGATTTGGCTCGCTACCTGCCGGACGGACAGTTGGAATTTCTGGGGCGGATAGACCATCAAGTTAAGGTGCGCGGTTTCCGCATCGAGTTGGGCGAAATAGAGGCGGAGTTGGCGCGGTGTGCGGGGGTGAGAGAATCTGTGGTCGTGGCAAGAACGGACGGCGGGCAGGCGGACACGCGCCTCGTCGCTTACGTTGTGCTGCACGAAGGCGAGGCGCTATCAGTGGGCGAACTGCGACGTTCGCTGGGACGAAGGCTGCCGGAATACATGTTGCCGTCGTTGTTCGTGACGCTGGACGAGTTGCCGCTGACGCCAAACGGCAAAGTTGACCGCAGAGCATTGCCTGCTCCAGACGCGGCGGACACGACGCACGCCGACAACTACGTTGCTCCGCAAACGCCTGCCGAAGAGATCGTTGCCTCCATCTTCGCAGAGGTGCTGGGGGTCGAGCGCGTGGGCCTCACGGACAACTTCTTCGAACTGGGCGGTCATTCGCTGCTGGTGACGCGAGTGATGGCGCGAGTGGTAAAGGTGTTTCAGGTGGGAGTGGGGTTGCGGCGTCTGTTCGAGGGGCCGACGGTGGCGGGAGTGATTGAGGCTTTAAGCGAAGAGTGGGGCGGGCGCGAGGTGGTGGAAGAGATTGCCCTGACTTTCATCGAAGCGGGACAATTGTTTGACAGCATGGGGTCGTCCGCCTCCGCCACGCTCGACGCTTTTGGGCCAACGCCAAACGGTGACAGCAAAGGTCGCCGGCCTTTGCCCGCGCGCGGCGAGATGCCTTTGCCTTTCTTAGAAGGGACGACGGTTGAGCATATGTCTACGCTCCGTCAGGAAGACGGAGTGCAGAGTTGGTCTCCGCTCGTGAGGATTCAGAAAGGCGCTTCAAGGCCGCCGCTCTTTTGCGTCCATCCCATTGATGGAAACATCCTCAGCTATCTGGAATTGGCAAGCCAACTCGACCCCGCGCAGCCGGTTTACGGTCTGTCCGCCAGAGGGCTGGAGGCAACGCAGGAAACGCAGACGCGGATTGAGGACATGGCCGCCGAGTACGTGAAAGCGGTGCGCGAGGTTCAACCCGAAGGACCTTACTTCCTCTGTGGGTGGTCGATGGGCGGCCTCATCGCTTTCGAGATGTCGCACCGGCTGCAAGCGCAGGGCGAGCGAGTCTCGTTTCTCGGTATGATTGACACCATCTCTCCGCTCGTACTCCACACGCCTCCGGTCGAGGAAGACGAGTTGGGTGTCATCGAAGTCTTCGCGCTCAGCCTTGGCTTGACAGCCGACCGCTTGAGCCTCCCGCGAGAGAAGCTGTCGGTGATGACTTCGGAAGAACTTCTGAATTATCTCGGCGGGCAGGCGCAGTCTACCAACCTTCTGCCCGCAGACATGAGTCTTGAGCAATTCAAACGGCTCTATCACGTCTTCAGGACGAATGCCATAGCTATCCAGCGATACGTGCCGCGCGAAAGGGTTCGCCGCCTCACTCTCTGGGCGAGCGAAGAGTCAGCGAGCGTTGTGAAGGATGCAACGCTCGGTTGGAGAGATTTTTCGGTTGAAGACCTTGAGGTCTTCAACCTCGCCGCGACACACTACTCAATCGTTAAAAAACCCGCGGTCGAAATTTTAGCCCGCCAACTGAAAGCCTGTCTCGATAAAACGGCGGGGAGCGATGAGGCAGAGCTTTAACCCCTGTGAACGAGAAACCGCCTGCCGGCTGCGACCACAATGGTCTCGCCTATCCCGCACCGGAGTGACCGAAGATGAATAAAAACGTTTCGCTCGCGGCGACGTGGAAGCCCGTCTTTATCGGGCTTGCCCTTTCGCTCCTTCTGCTCTGCGTCGCCTACGCCTCAATCCGCCAGCAGTCTCCACCGGGCCCGGTCGCCGCCTCCGCGCCGCCGAGCGAGTTCTCTTCGGAACGCGCTATGAATCACCTGCGCTTTATCGCTCGCGCCCCTCATCCAATCGGGTCTGCGGGGCAGGAAGAGG